>CAZTRD010000013.1:0-26433 GCA_964616145.1 uncultured Candidatus Saccharibacteria bacterium
GGAGGGGGAGTGATGTATTACGGTTTCCACGATGAGGATTACAGAGAGGGAAAAAGAGATTATGAGTATAACGGTAGAGAAGATTCATTTGAAAGAGATAGACATTTCGGCGGTGAACGAGATGAAGCATACTTCCAGGGCTTTGATGAAGCAAAAAGAGATGAGGAAAGACGCCAAGAAGAAAGACGGGAAGAAGAAAGAGAACAAGAACGGCGTTATCACGATGAGCAAGAACGCAGAAGGTCAATTGAAATGCAAGAAGCAGAGGAAAATGATAGGCAAGCCCAAGAAGATTATAATAGGCAGCAAGAGGCAGAACATCTCCAGCAGGAAGAAGAATCTAACCCCACAGCTTGAATAGTGGGCTAACTTGAGGGAGGGGGAGTGATTAAGTTAATTCTGGGCGATTGTTTAGAGAAGATGAAGGAGATACCAGATAAGAGCGTGGATTTAGTATTGACTTCGCCGCCTTATAATATGGGGGGGGTGGCATTAGGTTATCAACCTCTTTCAACTGTGGGGCAAAAGCACTATGGAGATTATGAGGATAAAAGAACTGAAAAAGAATATGTGGATTGGTGTATGGTAGTAATTAGGGAATGTTTGCGAGTTTCCAGATATGTATTTTGGAATGTGCAGTTTGTGAGAAGCACTCGGGAAATGATTTTTACCTTACAAAATGTTTTTAGGGATAATCTGAAAGATATATTTATTTGGCAAAAACAAGCAGTAGCAAACATAACAGCAAAAGATGGTGGTATGGCAAAGGGATGGGAGTATGTATTTATGTTAGGGCAGGATAATAAGTCAACCTTTGAATATAATAATTTCCCCAAGAATAGGTATGTTCCTAATATAAAAACTTGGTATAAGAAAGAAACCTTTAAGGAACATCACGCTACTTTTACAAGGGAAATGGCTTTTTACTTTATAGATAATTTTACTAAAGAAGGCGATACAGTTTTAGACCCTTTTTCTGGCACAGGAACAACTTTAGTCGCCGCAAAAGAATTAAAAAGAAAATCAATCGGGATAGATATAGACCCAAATTATAATAAAATCGCCGAGAGAAGAATAAACCAGACTATGGAGAATTTACTTTAACCCCACAGCTTGAATAGGAGGAAGGGATGAAAGAAAATGAATTTATTAGTAAAGTATTTACTCCTGATAATAGAATAGAGTATGTGCCAAATGAAATAGCATTGGTTAGATATTCTTTGCGATATACAAAATTACTATCTTACAAGGAAATTTTTGGCAGAAGAAAGCGAGGGATAAAATGACCGACCAAACTCGTGAGATGATTGAGATAGCGAAGAATGTTATAAGAGGAATAAATCAGGGGCATCACGATTTAACTGATATAGATAAGAGAGCCTTAATCCACCTCATCTCAATCGCAGAGAGAGCTACGGATGTGGAAGAATTAAAAAGCGTAATTTTGGCAAGTAAAGCTATATCTATGAATGAAGAAACGGGAGAATGGGTTGTAGATGACATAAGAGATTTAGCCCACGCCATCGTAAAATTTATAGGGGAGGGGAGATGATATCGCACATTGATAAACTTTACTGGATTTATATTGAGGGATTTCCTTCGACATAATTTTAGTGAAGGAGAAAATCAACGAAATTATCCGCTTTTTGCGGGAAAGGGAGAAATGAGATTATTCTGTAAAGCGTTTCAGATTACCTTCGGCATACTCTTAGGTGTATTTGCTATGGGGCTGGTGTATAAGTTTGTGATGGTGAGTCCATAAATGGAAGATAAGCAAGAGCAGATTATTAGGGAGTTAAAGCGCCGGGCCGGGGAGATTAACTTCGGCACGCTTACAGTTGAGTTTAAGGTGTCGGAAGGTAAAATTATGGCGGGAGATATAATCCAAAAGAGAGAAAAATTAGGCTAAATTAGGCTGACACGAATAGGCGTGAGGTCCTTATTCCAATAGTGATATTGGGATAGGGGCTTTTTTGTTTATTATGTCTAAAAAATTAAACAATGAATTTTACCTTCAAAATTGGATAGAATTTGTGCAAATTTTAAGATATTTTCGGGCGCGCAGGTTGACTATCTTGGAGTGTAAGTTAATCCTTTGGCATTACTATAACAAGCTGCCTTATCGTCGATTAGCACATATGGAAGGCAAGCATTGGTCGAAACAGTATTGCGAGCAAGTTATCAAGAAAGGATTAGCTAAAATAAAAATTACCTTACTTTTAAGAAATCATAAGTAAACTTTAAGTAGAGGGCGCAAGGAGCACAAGCCAGATAAACGCTATTAAGCAAAAAGACTTCTCATGCGCCCTACTTCTTAAAATTATGGAACAGATAGTTTTTAATGCAGCGTTTGAACAATTACGCAAAGACAGGGAGGGTGAGGTAAAGATTACCTTTACCGTTCCTTTAAGCGATGAACAGATAGCGCGGACAGTGCCAATACAGACTCCACTAAAGGTGGCGATTTTATATGAAGAATTATCAAGTGCCAATACCAATCATAAAGCAGATTTGTAATAAATTCGTAAGGGAAAATATGTCCTCTTATGATATTGCTGATTGGCTTATTTCTTCCGGAAAGTATGAGGGGAGGGGGAAACCCGAAAATGTGGCAAGCTTAGTAAGGAAAATACTTTATCGCTACCGGCATTCCCTAAGAATAGATAAAGAATTTGAGAAGATAAAACAAGTAAATCGTATTAAAAGGAAAATTGATAAATCCCCGGAAAGTAAAAAAGATGTTTACGACTGGGAAAATTTATTGAGGGAGTGCATTGAAGAGAAAGTTCCTTTAGTAGACCAATCGCAACACAGCCACTATACGGTTGTATGGGAAAAAAAAGATGCCGAGAATAGCGATAGAGTATCAACCTCAGAATTATCAACAAGAGATTCACGATAACCCTTCACGTTATCGGGTTGTGGTAATCGGCAGGCGTGGGGGAAAGACGGAGCTTCTGCTTCAAGAACAAATCAAGAAAGCATATCTTAACCCTGGGCTACACTGGATAATCGCTCCTTCTTACCGGCAAGTCAAGGCGATATGCTGGCGCAGGTTAAAAATGATTTTAACTCCTGACCCGGACTGGAAATATAACGAACAGGAATTATCAGCCGAACATTCTAAGATAGGGACAAGATTAGAACTTAAAGGGGCTGATAATGAGGAAAGTTTAAAGGGTATGGGATTAAAAAGCGCTGGCCTTGACGAGTGCGCGATTATGAAACCAAATGTCTGGCCTGAAGTAATACGGCCTATGCTTGCTGACTTTCAAGGCCCGGCAACGTTTATCTCAACGCCGAGAGCAAAGAATTGGTTTTACGATTTATATATGAAGGGCTTGAATAAAGAAAAAGATTGGATGAGCTGGCGATATCCGACTTCGGTCAATCAATATATCGTTAAAGACGAGATTGAGCAGATGAAGAAGGATATGTCAGAGCGTTTATTCAGGCAGGAAGTATTAGCTGAGTTTTTAGAAGACGAGGCGGGGGTATTCCAAAGAATCAGGTCTTGTGTGGTAGGGAATTTGCAGGGGCCTATTGTCGGCAGGTTTTATGTCATGGGAGTTGATTTAGCAAAGACGCAGGATTTCACTGTCCTTACAGTGATAGACACAAGCACCCGCGAAGTCGTGGCGTTTGAGAGGTTCTCTGATGTAAGTTGGACAGAACAGAAACTTCGCATACAAAGGCTGGCCCATAAATATAACAACGCCCTTACAGTGATAGATTCAAACGGCGTGGGCGATCCGATTGTCGAGGACTTGCAGACCGCCAATATCAGCCTTTATTACGAGGGGGATAAGCCGGGCTTTAAATTTACAAATGATTCTAAGGCAAGGTTGATTGACCAGCTCGCATTAGCGATTGAGCAGCGGCTTATTACATTTCCCAATATCGAAGTCTTGCTTGAGGAGTTGAGGCAATTCAGTTACAGCATTTCACAAGGCGGAAGGATAATCTACGGCGCACCAGAGGGAAAATATGATGACTGCGTTATTTCTCTCGCCCTGGCTAACTGGGGAATAAGGACATACTTACATTCGGCACAAGTTTTACAGGACTCTAATAAAGAAGTTCGTGATATTCAGGGGCGCGGAGAATTAGTCGGAGTTGACCAGAGTAGAATAGACCGGCCCTGGCGTAACCAGTAAGGGGATAAATTATGCGAGAGACCACTCATCCAGAAGGAGTAAAAGAAAAAAACGCGGTTGAGATTACCCAGGAGATAACCGACTTCATCATATCTACCGCCAAAGATATTGAGGCGGAAAAAAGTAACCGCAGCACTTGGGAAAGTAAAATAGACGAACTAATAGACTTGCGCTATGGATATAGACAGAAGAAGAACCATCCCTGGCCTGATGCAGCTAACTACTCAATCCCCCTCATAGACGCGCATATAAATAAAGCTAAGCCTTCTTATGTCAACCTTGCGCTTGGGATATCCCCAGTCTGCACCTTTGAACCCTTCGGCGCGGAGGATATCGAACCGGCGAAGAAGAGAGAAGTTTTATTTGACTGGCGGATGCGGACGAAGGTTAAGTTTGCCCAGCCTTATTGTATAGGCGTTGATAAGGGATTGGAACAAGGCTCGGTAGTGTTTAAGATTGTCTGGAATTATACTACGCGTAATTATCAAGATGAACTCGACTTAGAGGATTTAGATGAGAAGACTTTAGCAGTCTTGCAAGACCCACGCACTACTGACAATATCCTTGCTACTATAATCCAAGAAGAGTTATTTGTTGATGTAGACTTTGAGGAAAATATCGAGGAGATTAAAAAAGCAGTTATAAAATTTAGAGAAGGTAAGACGAAGTTTAAATTTAATTTCCTTGAAGTTGAGAATAACGAACCGGAAATAACCGCCTGTAGTGTAAGAGATGATATCATCGTTCCTATTGACACGACCGACATCCAATTTGCCCGCTTCATTGACCAGCCGTTCTGGAGGACGACCACGCAGTTGAAGAAGGCAATGCGCGATGAGAAATACAAAGAGTATCCTGATGAGGATATCAATGCCTGGGGAAGCAAGGAAACTAAAAAAACATCCTCTTCAGGTAGGCAAGACGAGATAATCCTGCTCCACGAAACCTGCGTCTGGTATGACATAAACGAAGATGGCATCAAGGAACGCTGTATTTCTACTTGGCCGGATAATGCTCCCGCCAGTGTCTTGAGGTTTATCGAAGTTCCTTATGAACACGGATTGTTCCCTTATGTCCAGGTTAGGCGTGAATTAAATGATGCAGGTTTTTATACCTCAAGAGGTATTCCCGCGCTTGATGAGGATTATCAGAAAGGAATATCATCGGCAGTAAATCAAGCAGAAAACAATGGGGTTCTTGCCAATCCTGTAATAGTAATGCGGCGTAATACAGTTAGCAATATCAAGAATCGAAGATATATTCCCAATGAAACCGTGGAAACCAATGGCGACCCCAGCGATTATCAAACAAGGCAATTTCAAAATGTCTCCCAACCAGTATTATTCCAGTTAGCGCAGTATTTAAAGAGTTGGGCTGACCAGAGAATTGGTAATATCAGCTCAGGGTTAAGCGAGGTTAATAATCTTCCAGGTGCAGGGCCAGGAGGTAAAAAGACAAAGGCGGAAATAGACTTAATTTCTTCCTTACAAGGTGAAGTCCAGTCGCTCGACTTGATTGTTTGGCAGATGCAGATGGCGGATGTCTATTACCAGATTGACGCTTTATATAACCAATACGGCGATGAGGAAGAGGAAATTATTATCACAGGCCAACCACCGCAGAAAATAAGCCGGCGAGAAATACAGGGGCAATGGAATATCATCCCTAACGGCAGGCTTGACAATACCAATCCGGTCTTAAAGGCAAACAAGGCGTTTAACTTGATGAAGATATTTGTAGGTGATCCGGAAATAAACCAGTATGAGCTTAAAAAATTATTCCTTACTGATTATGACCATCGTGTTGCCAATAAGATTTTATATAAAGAAGAAGATTTGCAAAGAAGGCAAATGCAGATGCAACAGATGACAGAAATGATGAAGAAGAAGGCAATCCAGGAAGGCGTAGATTTAAAACAGATAGAGATATTGCTTGAGGTCTATCGGGCAACTTTGTTGACTCCGATTCAAGGCAAACAATTTGCGCCCGATTAAAAGGAGGATATGATGGATGTAGGAGTAAGTTCAAAAAAGTTATATGGAACGGCGTCTCCTGTCGAGGAAAAGAATCGGATTATTTATCCTTCATTGCGTATCGAGAAGGATATAGGCGATTTTGAAATCGAACAAAAAGTAAATTTATCCTGCGTTGCCGTGGTTACTTCTTTAAGAAAAGAGAAGGATAGAACGACGGTAGAATTTGAAATACATGAACTATCTATCGGCAAATCTTCAAGAAAAGAGTTAGGAGAAAAGGTCGCCGAGGAATTTTTAGCAAAGGAGGGATAATATGACCTTTGAGGAAAAGTTAAGACGCAATGATGTTTCCGACCAGATTGAGATAGGGCAGATAGTTGATACCGCCCTGCAAGGAAATTTCGGGGTTTTATTACGTTGTATAATCAACGGCATCGTGGCCGAACAGTTAGAGAAATCAAGGCGTAATCCGCAGATTATTACTTCGGACAGGGCTTTGGGAAGGATTGAGTCGTTAGACCAACTGACTGAAAGGTTAGACCAAATTGTGGACATAAAAAATCAACTTTTTGCCGAGAAGAAGGCAGAAGAAGAGGTAAAACCGAGCGACCAATCGCCGCCCGTTGGCGTAAAATGAGAGTAATGCTCGGAGTGGTCTCCCAAGACCACTTAAAAATAAATGCGTGATAAAAGGAGGAGTAAAGATGGGAAAGGTAACAGACAAAACAAACAGTCCAGAAGCTAAGGCGGACTTAAACCAGGAGATAAAAGAAACCGAGGATAAGAAGCGCAACGCGGTGAATGCTTTATTATCCACTCTTGATTTGCCGGTAGATAAAAAAACGCCAGGGGAAATCAAAGCTAAGGAAACCCCCGAAGAAGTTAAGGAAGAACCAGAGAAAAAGGGAACGCCAGAGAAGAAAGAACCTGAGGTTGAGGAGTTTGAGTCAGATAAGACTGATGAAGAAATCCTCGCAGCTGATGACAAAGACTTAAACGATAAAGAGAAGGAATATAAAAAACAACTCCAAGCGGCAGAGAATGATGAAGAGTTAATTCCTAAGTCTAAAGTCGAAAAGAGATTTAAACAGCTGACAGAGGAAATCAGGAAACTTAAATCTGTTCAGAAGCCGGAGGAGACAACCGATACCGACATGGCTCGGCTTGAAAATATGTCTCCTGAAAAACTGGCTGATCTCAGGCAAAAGATACGCCACGAAATCAGGGAAGGCAACAGAGGTATTGCCAAAGGTGAAGAGATAGACGAAAAGCGTCTTGACGAACTGGATGTTCTCGCGGACAAGGTAGACGAAGCGATAAGGACAGCTCCGGTAAGATTTCAAAAGACGCAGGTTGCTTTGTATAACAAGGCGGCTGAAGAAATAACAGGCGAACTTTCTGAAAGCCTTTCCGAAGAAGAGATGGAAAAGGCTTGCCCGGAAATAAAAGATATTGCTGAGGGGATATACTCGAATTATCCCAAGTTACAGCAATCGGAAGAAGGGCAGGCATTGGCGTTGAAACTGGCAAGCGATCACTGGAAGGCGAAGAGGGAGTTTTCATTAGGCAAATCAGAGGCGGATAGACTGAAGCAGACACACCGGAAACTGCTCCGCAAGGTAACTTTAGATTCTAACGTCATTAAGGGCGATAAAGGCCGCAAAGACTTAGATGATTTAAAGACTAGGGCGGGCAGGGGTGGGACTGACGAAGACAGAAGAATATTCGTCAAGGCACACCCAATGTTCAACGTTGACGCGCTTATCCCTGAGGAGTTTAAAGGGAGGTAACAAAATGGGAGTGCTTTACGGAACAACTTACAAAACGACAGGTAATCGCGAGGGCTTGACTGATGTAATCGCTGATTTATTCATGGATGATACGCCATTGTTTTCCATGAGCGAAAAAGTCAACGCTATATCAACCAAGCACGAATGGCAGGAAGATGCACTCGCTACGGCAAGCCGAACTGGTATTGTTGAAGGAGCTGACTTAACTTACGCGCAGACTACGGCAAGGACGAGGCTCTACAATTATACTCAAATCAGGCTTCGCAACTGGGCTGTATCTTTTACCCAGATGGCAGTAACGACTGCCGGCATCAAAGACGATGTTGCCCGTGAACTGATGAAGGCAATGAAAGCAATCGCAACAGACTACGAGACACAGTTATTGACAACTGGTGATAGGACAGTCGGGACAACCGGAGTCGCAAGAGAATCAAGAGGGTTACTAAAGGCAATCGTAAGTAACACCGGCTATGGTTCAGGTGGAGCTTCCGGAGACGCGGCAACGAGCCAGCTTACAGAAGATGTAATTAACGCTCGCTTACAGGAGATTTGGGATGCGGGCGGCAATCCGAGAGCCTTAATATGCGGCGGGTATCAGAAGAGAGTAATCTCCAAGAAATTCTCTGCAAAGACAGGGTTCACTTTCAACATCGAAGCCTCAACACGCCAAGCGATAGCTAATATTAACAAATACGAAGGGTCGTTTGGAACTATTGATATTATTCCAGACAAGTTTTTTGCCCAGACAAAACGCCTCGCGATTATCACTCCTGAGATGATTAAGATAGCTGTCCTTAGAGACATCAAGCAATATAAGGGCGCACCGACAGCTTCTACGATCAAGGGATGGGTTGAAGGCGAGATGTGTCTACAATGGGGTAATGAGAAGGCACACGCTGAACAGTATAGTTTACAAAATAGTGGAGCGATAGCTTAAACACAATGGGGCCGGAGGAAACTTCGGCCCCCTTTTTAACTATGACTTCAGGTTGTGAGTGGATGGCTAAAAGTTTCAAAGTTCCTATGCACGAAAAGCATAGAGAGAACCCGTGCCTTGACTGCATAAACAATAAATATCGCGGCGGCGATATAGAGAAGTGCGATAACTGCGAAGGATACAATCATCATGAAACTAAGCGGGAATAGATTAGAGATGTCATCAGGTGAAATCCGTCATTTTGCCTCAGCAGGAAAACGGGATAGATTCGAGCGTGCCGCGGCATTTTTTAAGGCGCATCCATTGAAAGCAAAAAAAGTTTACGGTAAGAAATCATTAAAGAAATGATAGGCGGAGAATACATTAAACATTATAAGCAAACGATATATTATCCGGTATGGCAACATATCTTGAAATACATAAGGCAGATACCAGAACCAAAGATTTTAGAGATAGGTTGCGGCGCGGGGCAGTTAGCGCACTTTTTATACGATGAAGGGTTTAAGGATTACAAGGGCTTTGATATCAACGCAGAAATGCTTGCGATAGCAAGGAAGAATTCGCCTCAAGATTTTGCGTTGGCGGATATAAGAAGCAAGGAAAGTTATCCGGCAGATTATAACATAGTGATAGCGACTGAGGTATTAGAACACCTGGAAAACGATTTGGAGATATTCAAGAATTTAAAGAAGGGCGTTAATTTTTTATTCAGTCTACCGACTTTTAAGTGCGATGGTCATTTAAGATGGTTTGATAATGGCCCGGCAATCACCAACTATTATTTTGACTGCCTTTATATTAAAAACCTGATGTGGATGCGTAAATCGGGAAAATGGTATATAGGTTGGGGGATCGCTAGATGAGTGAAGGGGCAAGGATAGATGCCATAAACGAGGTAAGCAAGAGCACGAGGGCGCTTGATAATCTTGATGAGTTCGTCAAAAAGGTCGCCAAAAAGTATGTGGAAAATAAACTTTGGAATTTCCCTCAACTTTGCCTTGAAGCCCGCAGGGTCAATTATTTAAAGAAACAGGAACTTGAAAAATTGGGAAACCCTGGAGGTTGGTCTGAGAAAAGAGATTTCAAATATGATTATATCATCCCCACGGAACTTTATATGTTTATGACTAATATGATTTATCGCAACTTTTGGGCTAAAGAGAACGAGAGGGTCTGGCGGTCATTCATGCGTGGGATTATGCGCGGGACTGATCCGATGGAGTTATTAAAGAAGGTGAGAATTTATTATGGGTCGCTCGCTAACCAAGTTAACTAAACGGGAAATACCGAATAAGGCGATCTTTGACTCTCGCTTCGTAGTCGAGGTCTGTGAGAAGATGCATCTTCATTATCGCAACCTACGCATTCTTTTAAGCCTGCCCGATTTCCTTGAATTAGCCAGGGGATTTATTGCGGCTATGGAAAGATGGGAGAAATTAAGTCAACCAGAGCCTAAAGAGGGGCAGCATATCGAATTATGCCGCAGAAAGGTGGCTACGGAGGCCTACAATGAGCAAATACAGGTTAATCTTAACCAGAATCTATACAATGCCAATAAGGACAAGATTTATGCCGCCGGCGCAGAATTTGAGGAAGAGAAATATATCCATCTAAAGGTGAGGGATTTAAGAATAGAGTTAAGTTTGAAGGAATTTGGGGAGTTTGCGGATGCCGTTGCCGAAGCCAAAAGAGGACTTGAAAACAGCAATATTAGTCCCCTGTTATAAGCGCCCCGAATACACCGCAAAGTGTATCAAGGCCTTAGAGGAAGCGCAGGAATATCCGAATGTAACATTTTTTCTTGTTGATGATGGTTCGGAAGATACGACAGCGGATATTCTAAGACACGCGAATTTTCCTAAAGAGGTTATTGTTCATTCGGTGAACAAGGGGCTTCGCAACACCTTGATAGATTATATCGAATGGGCGAGAGGAAACGATTTCGACATAATGGGTGTAGTCGGAAACGATTGCCTCATGCCTAAAAACTGGCTGAATAATTTGCTTATGATCTTTGAAAAATCAGATGTGCAAGTGCTTTCTCCGAATGTCTTTCCATCTAACGCGGCTTATAGGTATGGTAAGAAAGTAGAAGGTCTGCCTTATATGCCTTCGCAGATAGTCGGCGGTTTATGGTTTATGTATGTTGACTTAGTTAAAGGAATGGAGTTTGTAAGACACGATGTAGGGGGAATTAAAGCAGCGTTTAATATCCTGAAACAAATTCTCATTGAGAAAGACCCTAAAGTCGGGTGGGCGGATGAGATCACAGTGCAAGACTTGGGCCACTGGTCGGGGATGCATCCAGAGTATATAAAGAGCGAAGAACACATGAAATATTACCAGGAGATAGGAAGGAATACCGATATGAAAAAACTATTCTGGTATCCTTTATTTTAAAGGTAAAAATGGGAATAGACAAAAAAAGAATTTTAATCCTGGCCCCACATACTGACGATGGAGAGTTTGGTTGCGGGGGAACAATCGCCAAGTTTACGAGAGAGAAGAAAGAAGTATATTATGTGGCTTTCTCGTCTTGTGAAAAATCCGTTCCGCCTGAATTTCCACAGAATATATTGAAAAAGGAGATAAGGAACGCCGTCAAGGTTTTAGGCATCAAAGAAGAAGACCTTATACTTTTAGATTATCCGGTGAGGGACTTTCCGAAATACAGGCAGGAAATTCTTGACGAGATGATCTGTTTAAAAAAGACACTTCAGCCGGACTTGGTATTACTCCCGTCTACTTTTGACACGCATCAAGATCATCAGGTGATATCGCAAGAAGGACACAGGGCGTTTAAAGATTTATCCTTAATCGGATATGAGATGCCCCATAACAATTTACAATTCCATACTAACTTATTCATGGGCTTAACAGCCGAGGACTTATCTCTAAAGATAGCAGCACTTGAATGTTATAAATCTCAGTATCATCGTCCTTACGCGCAAAAGGCATACATCGAATCATTGGCAAGGGTAAGGGGTGGTCAAATAGGTATTCCTTATGCCGAGGCTTTTGAAATTATAAGATGGGTAAATTAAGGATAAGCGATATTACTAAAGCCGCGGAGAGAAATACGGATTACGAGATAGTGCTTAAAAGTTTATTTAAGGAAGTAAAGCCGATATATACAGGTTTTATGGGAAGGATAATTTATAAATGCGAGTAAAAGCAATGCCTAAAAATGCAATAATTGCTTTACGAAAATGGCAAAGAAAGTTTAAGAAAAATTATATTATTCCCGAAAAATTTATTTGCAATAAATGTGGAATTGTAAAATCAGCTCAGTATTTGCAAGAGGTAATCAAATGAAGTGTGCAATCCACCAACCGAATTTTTGTCCCTGGCTCCCCTTTTTCCAAAAATTGCACCAAGCGGATATATTCGTGGTCTTAAAGGAAGTGCAGTTTCCTAAGAATAGTTGGACTAACCGTTGCCAGGTAAACGGTAAGTGGTGGACTAACCCTGTTGAACACGGTCTCGTGCCGATTAAGGATAAGAAATACGCCACAGGACAGTCGGTGTTTGAGATAAATATGTTATGGATTTTAGCCATAGCGAAACTCTTGAACATAGACACAGGCAAGATAAAACTTGATTTTCCGACGGAGAGCAAAGGAACGGAACGGATAGTAGAGATATGTAAACATTATGGAGCTGATGAATATTTGGCTAATCCGGAAGCAACTCTGAATTACCTTGATGAGAAAATGCTCAAGGATAACAAGATAAAACTTGTGCCTTTTGTGAGTCATCACAAGAAGCACGTCTTTGAGTATTTCAACGAGATAGGAATTGAGAAAACAAGGAGCTTATTGAATGAGTATAATAATGAATCCGCCGCCGTTAAGCAGGCGGCAGGAAAAACGGCTTAGGCGGATAGTCAAGGAAGAAACCCGGAAGGAATCGCTAAGTTATATGAATAACCTACTAAGAAATAAGAATTTTTGGGGCAGGTTGCAAATTGCGTGGGGGATAATGAAATGCAAGATTTAAAACAATTTTTCTCTTTTATGAATGATATAAACTTCCCCTATATCGTATTGCGAAACTGGGATGGACTTCCTTTCTCTGCCGAGTTAGGGGAACATTCAGATTTAGACCTGCTTGTCTATGATTTAGAACACTGGAAGGAAATCTATCCTGAAGCTAAACAGGTTTATCCAGACCCGCGCGTGCAATTCAAGGTTCCGGTGAACGGAAGTTTTGTTCAGGTTGATGTAAGGCATACCGGAGACGGTTATTACCCTACTCGTTTTGAAAAACTATTACTTGATACAAGAGAGCAACATCCTAGCGGGTTTTTTATCCCTTCCTTTCCGCTTTTCCGTATTGCCCTTGCCTATCATTGTGTTCACCATAAGAATGAGAATAAATATGCCCGCTGGCTGGGCGAGATAAAGATTGAAGAACTCCTTTCCGCACTAAAAGAATCTGACATCGGCTGGGTTGAGCCGAAAGACCCAAGCGTAGGCAGGTTTAACCAATACCTTAAAGGCGCGACCGCAATCATAGAAAAACAGGATGGGAAAGTCATCAAACAGCAAACGAATTACCTGGATTATGACTTACTTAAAAATGAAGTCCGTATTTTATCTAAATGCGATTCACGGCATTTTCCTAAGATTATTAAAGCAGATGAAAACTCGATAGAGTTAGAGGATTGTGGAAGCGACTTAACTGTTGACAATCTACCAGATAACTGGAAAGAGCAACTGGTAGAGATCATAAAGGATTTAAGGACTTGCAATATAGAACACCGCGACATCAAGCCCGACAACTTGATGGTCAAGAATGGCATCATAAAACTGATAGACTTCGGCTGGGCAAGGTTTAAAGATGATCCACCCGATAATCCGCCATCCTGTTTAGGGTATCCTTATAAGCCTACTTATGGCTGGGATGATAACTTCAGTATGGCAAAGGTAATCAAGGAGTTTGATTATAAGAAGGAGAATAATGAAAATCCTGGGCTTTGAAAGAGGGACTTCGGCGTGCAACCATTATCGCGTCCTGCAACCACTGTATAAATTGCATCAACATAAAATGGCGGATATTTTAACTATCCACCAGGGAAACGGCGCTGACCTGGGATTCGTAACCCAGAAGATTATGGAAGCCGATATTATTATGTTTCAACGCCCGCAAGATGACAGGTGGTTTGATTTTATCAAGATAGCGCAGAAGTGCGGTAAGATTATGGTAGTAGATTATGACGATCATCCGTTTATAGTATCCCCCTTAAATCCCGCATACCGGCATTACGGGACAAAGGAAGTGCATTTTGAATGGCCCGATGGCAATATTACCGCGCTCTGGAAGGATAGGGAAAATGGGTTTTTTATAGAAGAGAATATTACCCGGCAGGACTATTTCATAGCGGCATTTAAGAGGGCGGATATGGTAAGCACTACTACGCCTATTTTGCAGGAGATATTCTTGAAGTTGAATAAGAATAGTATTGTGCTGCCGAACTTGATAGATTTTGACCTTTTCCCCCAGCTTGAATGCGTAAAGAAGGAGATCAGGATAGGGTGGCAGGGCGGAGCCTCGCATTATGAAGATTTGTATATGATAGTTCCCGCAATCAAAAAGATTCTGGAAAAATACGATAATGTAAAGTTTATCTTTTTAGGGGATTCGCGCTTTCATGGGCTATTTAAGGGCATCCCTCAGGAGAGGCTTGAGTGGCACAACTGGGTCAAGCATGAAGCCTATCCTTTGAAATTGATTACCTTGAATTTGGATATCGGACTATGTCCATTAATTGATAATGAATTCAACAGGAATAAGTCCGCGATAAAATTCTTTGAATATTCGGCTGTCAAGATACCTACGATTGCCTCGGATATACCGCCTTATTCTCCCGTGATGACCCACGGTAAAGACGGTTTGCTGATAGACGATAACAACTGGTTTGAGGCAATGGAAGAGTTAATCCTGGATGCAGATAAAAGAAAGCGTTTAGCCGGTAATGCCTATGATAACGTATTTGAAAATCATAACGCGGATAAGAAGGCGCATCTCTGGCGAGATGCCTTCGAGGGGTTGTTAAAAAAAGATGTGGCATCATTACTTGAGGTTGCATAGTGAAGATATTGATTACAGGAGGAGCAGGTTTTATCGGTCATCATTTTGTTGAGCATTTTATCAAGAATACCGATTGGGAAATAGTGATCTTTGATAAATTAAATTATGCCTCTAACGGTTTTGATAGGCTAAGGGATATAAGTGTCTTCGATGACAAGAGGATTCGCATATTCCCCATAGATATAAGTCAACCTATCAGCTACGGGATAAATCAGGAAATAGGGGAAGTGGATTATATCGTAAACCTTGCTTCCGAGAGCCATGTTGATAACTCAATAACTAACCCGGTTGAGTTTATATTAAACAACGTGAAACTTATGCTCTGCTTATTGGAATGGGCGAGGGGATTAAAAACTCTAAGGAAATTTATCCAATTTTCTACAGATGAAGTATATGGGACAGCCCCGGAGGGATTAAACTATAAGGAAGGCTCAAGGCATAACCCAGGCAATCCTTATTCCGCAAGCAAGGCGGCGCAAGAGGATATCTGCCGGGCCTATGCTAATTCTTATGGGTTGCCGATTATCATCGCAAATACCATGAATGTAATAGGGGAAAGGCAACACCCTGAAAAGTTTGTTCCTATGTGCATCAGGAGAATATTGGAAGGCGAGAAAGTTATAATTCACTCTAATAAAGAAAAGACAAAGGCAGGGACAAGATTTTATATCCACGCCAGAAATGTGGCTAAGGCAGTCCATTTTTTATTAGATGCGGAAGAAAAGTTAGACAAGATAGATGCGCAGGCAGGACAGTTTAACATAGTAGGGGAAAAAGAGATTGATAATCTAGAATTAGCCCAGCTTATCGCTAAAGTGTTAGGGAAACCTTTAAGCTATGAAATGGTAGATTTTCACAGCAGCCGTCCAGGACACGACTTGCGTTATGCCTTAGACGGGGAAAAACTAAAAAAACTCGGTTTCGAGTTTTCAGTTAATCTTGAGCAATCATTAGAAAAAACGGTTAAATGGACTGAGGAGAATAAAAAATGGCTATGAGAAGTTTAGTCATAGGGATGGGTGAAGTAGGGCAGGCGTTATTCAATGTGTTAAAGTCTGCCTATCCCGATATCCAGTCATATGACAAAAAGCAAGAGAAGAGGGAAATTGCTATACCAATAGATATTATCCATATCTGTATTCCATATACCGATGATTTTATAAAAATAGTAAGTGAATATATGGTGGCTTTCAATCCTTTATACCTGGTTATTCATTCGACTGTTCCTGTAGGAACAACGGCAAAGATAGCCGAGGGTGCTGAATGCAAAGTTTTCTATTCTCCTGTCCGGGGGCAACACGAGAACATGGAAGAGGGGCTCAAGACTTATGTTAAATATCTTTCATCTAATACCCAGATAGCCGATGCCATGAGTAAGTATTTTGAGGACGCAGGGATAAGAATTGAAATGATGTTCGATACTGGAGCAGCCGAGTTGATGAAGTTATTAGAACTTTATCGGTATGGTTTATATATAGCTGGGGCAAAGGAACAAGAAAATATCTGTAAGCATTTTGGAAAAAACTACGATTTAGTAGTAACTAAACCCGAAGAAACACGCAATGAGGGGATGATTAAACTCGGCAAACCTGACAAATGCCAACCTATCTTATGGCCATTTGAGAATTATGTAGGGGGGCATTGCACGGTTGAAGATATGGATATATTGCTTAAACAGGTAGAAATGCCCTTATTAAAAGAAGCATATAAAATTGATAGGGGAACAATCATCTGGTCCAATTGCAATATTTACCCTGGAGCTAAGATTGGCAAAGGTTGCTCGGTAGGTCAATTCTGCGAAATAGATGATGGCGTTGTAATAGGCAATAATGTCAGGATAGGGGCTTTTACTTTTATACCGGCAGGAGTAACTATCGAGGATAATTGTTTTATTGCTCCCCGTGTAACTTTTAGTAATGACAAGCATCCGCCTTCTAGTAAACAATGTTGGGGGAAAATACTGATTAAAAAAGGCGCGGTATTAGGCATGGGGTCAGTGATATTACCTGATGTTACGGTAGGAGAAAACGCCGTTATCGGCGCGGGTTCGGTAGTAACTAAAGACGTACCTAACGGCGAGGTATGGTATGGCACGGCAGCATATAAGCATAACATAAAAGAAGAAGTCTATGAGGATAGTATTAACAAGATGTAGGAGGGGAATATGGATTTTCTAGAACAACAGACATTATTGTCGGAATGCTTAGGAGACCCGAACACAAGCACTGATGACCAGTGGCCTCTCGCAAGGCGCAAAGCAGCGCTTAATAGGGGTGATATCCAATTCTGCAAGGATAGCCATTGCGTAAGAGAATATGCTACCGGGGTAATCGCCAGCAACGAATTGGCAATTCCAAGCGGATGGCTTGAGACCTTTTGCCTTATTATTGACGATGAGGTGATAGATAACGCTAAGGAAATAGACTTGCACGAATGGGAGAAATATCACTCGCACGGTTCGGATGACCCTTACTATTATATCTGGGAATATAGTGGGACAAGAAAAATGAAATTCCTTGCTGGAAGCGGAGTAAACGGAAAAACTTACGAACTATATTATTTCAAAACACAAACTACCGCTTTAAGTGGCGATACCGATGAGTCAATAATCCCCGATGAATACAGAGAAGCCCCGGTTTATTACGCGGCAAATTGGCTTTTGAAACAGGCGGGATTGACCGAGTTGGCGGCGCAAAACCGGGCTGAATACGATAGGCTCGTGATAGAGGCGACATTAAAGACAGAGAAAGAATATAAAAAGGAAAATAGACCCTTTCCTGACTTGGGCGATGATGCAGGTGGTGGTGGCTATGCCCAGGGGGATGGGGGACATTTTGATTAAATATGCCTAAATTTAAGACTGATAGAGATGTATTAGATCGCGCCAAGCCGATTGAACTTGTATTGGAGTTATTATCCTTTTCAGGGGGAGAGAATACTACCGGAGAGGATGTGGTATTAAAAAACAATGAAGCGCGCTTGATTGAGAATTGGGATGCTTTATCAATCGGCGGGATGATCCGTTCTAAGGGATTTAACGAAGTAGCAGACGGAGGGGTAGGATATACCGATGCCCCGGATTTATTGGCCCATCATAAAGAAGGCACAAATTCCACAAGATTATATGCCATTGTTGAAGGAGATTTAGTTTATAAAGATAGTGCAGATTTGACATTAGCCGATGCCGCCGGATTTACCTCCGGGCAATTAAGCCATGCGGTATCTGCCGGGGAAAAATTATGGATTACTAACGCTCTCGATAACCTTAAATATAAAACTATCGCAGGAGCGTTGACTGTTCCCGCAAGTCAACCTGGAGCGGCCAGGGAACGCATACATTTTCATCAATTCAGATTACTTGCGGAGGGCGGCGGAAAGACTGTCTATGGTTCAAGAGCAGCTTCGGGCAACTGGACAGCCGCAGATGCCTGGTCTTTAGCTAACGATGCCTGGAGTATTGATATGCCGGATTTGACTTATGGCGGAGTTTCGGGTTTTCCTTCTGGGCCTTATTTCACTATATTCACCTACTTTAAGGCGTATCTATTGTCCAATTTTCCTGATATCAAATATGATACTCTTCCTAATTCTCATGGATGTTGTGCTCCTTTATCAATCGCAAAGGGCGATGAAGGGATTTACTTTTTATCAAATCATCCTACGCTTGGGGTATTCCTCTGGGATGGGGTGAATTGGATAAACCTTACCGAAAATAATGATTTCGTCGAGGATATAGATTTGGCTAAAAGGATATATGGATTTTATAGGGATAGTAAATATTATATCAATTATTGCGAGTCCGGTTCTGGTGTCGCATATCCTAATAGACAAAAAATATATGACGCTTCTTTAGGGCGTTGGATGACAAGGCCAATCAATGCGACTTTGTCGGATAATTTCGGTTATCCTTGTCTATTAAAATATGACAATAATGAATTGTATTGCGCTTCTTCGCAGAAAGATAAGATATACGAACTTGAAACCGAAGATAACTCTGATGAGGAACAGAATACCGAAGCAAATTATTTGACAAAGGATTTCAGTTCGTCCGATTTTTCTTTATCTAAAGGAGACAGGTTTCCCATAAGCAATGTCAGGTTTAAACTGATAAAGATGATTTTGACTTATTACGGGAATACAGGAAGTATTGTAGTCAAATGGAATATGGATAGAGGCGCAAGAACAGGGCAACAGACTGTTACCATAACTACTACCCAGATAGGCGCTAAACTCAATGATGATTTTACCGTGAATACATCTTATATCATTGAGGCAACAGATTTACCAGATAAAACAGTAGTAAGGTCTTTCAATAATTCGGCGGTAGGCAGGTTTGTTAATTTTCAGATATTGAATAGTGCGACGGGCGAAAGACCAAAAATAAAAAGTCTAAAAATTCACGCAGTTTGTTTTGAAGAATTATAAGGAGGAATTAAATGGCATATCCAAATGATCTTGTAAGGACGAAAAATTGGGGTTCAGAAATTTTAACGGACGCCGACCTTGAGGCGCAATTGGACTTAATAATCAATTGGGTTATGGCGGCGTTAAATTCAACTACCGGACACGCCCATACCGCAGTGGCGAACAAATCTCCAAAAATCAATGTAGCAGACGGCTTGACTGTAACAAGCCAAGCGCAAGGGGATGTTTTATATGCCTCTTCAGCGGCGGCTTTTGCAAGGCTTGGCGCAGGCACAAAAGGAAAGTGCTTTACTACGGGTGGCGCTGCAGCCAATCCTACCTGGGAAGGAATGACTACAGAAGGAGACATCGAATATCACGATGGGACGAGTAGAGCAAGATTGGCGAAAGGAACAGCTGGACAGATAATACAAATGAATACCGGAGCTACTGCTCCTGAATGGGTAGCAGGCGGAAGAATGGTTCAGGTAGTCAATGTTATGTCGAGCGCGGTTGCAACGGGAAATACAACTATGCCTTTTGATGATACTATTCCCCAAAAAACCGAAGGGGTAGAGTGGATGACTTTAGCAATTACCCCGACATCAGCTACCAATAAATTATTGATAGAGGTTATCGCTAATTTTTCCTGGGCGACATCTGTTGCGGGTTTTTCTGCGGCTCTTTTCCAAGATGCAACGGCTGGTGCTTTGGCGGCAGTCCCTATGGAGAATATCTATGCGGTTGACCGTCCTTTCCAGGTAATATTGAAACACTATATGGTAACAGGAACGACATCGGCGACAACCTTCAAATTTAGAGCAGGGCCTCACACTGCTTCAGTAGTTACTTTTAACGGAGTATCAGCCGGAAGGTTATACGGCGGGGTTATGGCATCGAGTATCACGATTACCGAGATTAAGGTGTAAAATGGCAGACGGCTATATTGAACTCTCAAAAGAAAAATTAGACACTCCTGCGGGTATGGGTGAACTTAACCGTATGCTTCGGGAATTATACGAGTTAGTTTCAGGGGACGGGAAAGATACCAAGATATATTACGGGTATGGTTCGCCGGAAGGAGAAATTGTCGCGTCTATCGGTTCTGTCTATATGCGTAAAGATGGCGCGGCGAATACATCTATCTATATCAAGGAAAGTGGGACAGGAGCGACTGGATGGACGGCCAAATAACGCAAGGGGAAATGTTAGCGCAGGCGTTTTTGATACTTCAACAATCGAACATATACCCTAACGCCAAGCCAGCCGATTGGATTAAAATCCTTCTTTATATGCACACGAAGGGATGGCTTTATATCGGGTATGAAAAAGAAAAGATGGTGATGGTCGCGGGGATGTATAGGATAAAGAAATTCAACAAAGATACCATAAAGACTTTACCTCAAAAAGAGGAAGGAAATGTTTTATATGTCCCATTTTTTGCCTCAAACGCAGAGGATAAATTATTGCCGAGAAAATTATTACAAAGGTATCTATCAAAACATAAGAATATTAAAAAAATAACTTTTTATAACGATGAGAGAGAAAGAGTTTTTAACCGCCTAAAGGAGAGGAAAAATGGGAAAAGGAAAAACAGAATTACCGGCAACACCTAAATATTTTGAAGACCCGCAATTCAAATCAGGGCTTGATGAGTTATTCGGCCTGGGCGGAAAATTGACTAATTTTGATTTTAGCGGAAATTTATCACCCCTAAAGGATACAATTAATATCAATCCTGATGTACTAAGTGGATTTTTCAGTTCCCTGCAACCATATTATAACCAGATGCGCAGAGGCACAATGAATGAATTGGCGGCCACAAATCAACTGGAAAGTTCGGTTACTGCCAATAGGTTAGGGCAGATTGATACAGATATGGCTAATACCTTGCAGGGATATACCTCTCAACTTATCCAGCAGGCATTACAGAATAGGATCAGTCTCTTTGGCACGGGTCTAAATACCATAAGCGGAGCGACGGGACTTGCAGGAACAAACCAATCCCAAAGAAACCAATTCAACCTCTCTAATTACGAGAATGAGGTTGCGGCGGCATTGGCGGGGAAAGATTCATCTGGTGGGCTTATGGGGGGATTGACTGGGGCCGCGGGCGGAGCGATGGGGGGAGCTAGTCTTGGAGCGTTATTAGCTCCTTTTACGGCAGGATTATCAATTCCAATGGGGGCATTATATGGCGGATTAGCAGGAGGTGGGATAGGCGGCGCATTGGGATATTTTGGTTCTTCAGGCACAGGTGGACAATTACTATCTGGCGGAGCTAGAATGTTAGGCTCAAGTTTCGGTAGTCAGAAACTTCCATACCAGCCAGGTAGTTCGGCTATGGATTATCCGTTAAAGAATGATTTTAGCTTTAGTTATCCAGGCGGTTTATATGGGAGATTAAATTAATCAAGGAGGAACTATGGCCGGCGTATTAGATGCAATTTTGCGTTACAAAGAATTGGAATCGGAAAAAGTTAAAAGTGATATTGGGATGATTTCTAATGCCTTTGAGATGTTTCAGAAAGGCAGGCAGACTAATATGCTAATGGATTTAGAGAGGAAAAAACTTGCAGTTGATCTCGGCACTAAGGGTTTACGCTTCGATACTTCTGGAAATATCGTTCCCGCTACGGATTTGATAAGTAGTTTGGGGATGACAAAAGAATGGAAACCTTCTACGAAGGAAGAGGCGTTTGAGTTTGAAAAAACAAAAGCAGGATTTAAAGGAAAAAGTATTGCTGATGTTTCTGATTTAAGTAGTGAACAACAATTACAGGGAAGAGCTTTAGCTCGTAAAATTTATGGTGTTAGGGGGGCTGAATTCGGATTGCCAGCGGTTTATGAGGAGATAAGAAAAGGAAAAAATATTGATGAGATAGAAGATAGCTTAAGATATGCTGGACAATCAAAAGAATTTGTCGGCCCGATAAGAAACGCCGCTCAATCTATATTGATGAATGTTCCTCAAGATAAGGCACAAATTTCTATGGATTATATTGATGATCTGCTTTCAAGGGGTGATATGGAAGGGACAAAAAATCAATTAAAGCGATTGGCGAGAACACAGGCATCTATGGAGATGCAGGGAAACATAGTTGGTAAAGAAAGAACCATAAAATTATTGGATGAAATTCAAGGAGACTTGAATACTTTAGAGAATAACGGAGTGAATACAAATATCTTCTCAGGCACAGCCGAAAATATAGCTTCTAAATTAGGAACGGTTAAAAATCCAGAAATGAGAAAAGTTGCTACAAAAATCTCTGCAGCTATTCAGAATTATAGAAGAAGCATGACAGGCGTTCAGTTTGGTATGCCAGAGAACAAGGAATATAAGGTAATGTTCCCAAGCATAGGCAGGACTGCCAATTTTAACACCGCGAATATAAATGCGCTAAAAGAAGTTATGGCGGGTGATTTAGATAATTTTTATTCTTTATCTATGGGGGAGAAAGAATATAAAAGTATATTTGGACAGGCAACGAAAATACAGACAGAAACTAAAATAGAAAATACTCAAAATCCAGAGTATAAAAAATATTTGCAAGCAATAGGAGAATAACAATGCCTCCACTTACAGAAGAACAATTTAATAAAGCCAGGGAAGCAGGTTTTACTACCGAAGAGATAATCGGGTTTGAAAAACAAAGATCAGGAACAACAACGAAAGAACAACCTAAATCACAAAATCAATCATTTCTCCCTAACGCAAATAGGGTAGAGAACCTTATATCCCAAAGGCAAGACCCCTGGAAATCGTTGATTGATGAATTGAATTATAATCCTAATCCTTTACAACATCCGATAGATTCTTTAATGAAAATCCCGACTACTGCTCTAAAACTTTTAGGAGTGCCCTGGGGAAGGGGCGAATCTGCCCTTGCGAGTGCTGGTCTTGCCGCACAAAAGGGAGAAGGGGGCAATATCCTTACCGAAATGCTAAAAGGCGCTTCTGGCAAGCGGCAGGCGCAATTAGGGGATATTGTGAGGACTACCGGCTTTGGTGGTGGTGCGAATGAGTTGATTTCTTCTTTGACTGGTATGGGGGCAATGGCTGGGGTAGGTGAGTTTCTTACTACGGGGAAAATGGGGTTATTAGGTAAAGGAAAAACCTTTAGGCAAGTAGGGAGTGAAGCAGGGCAGGAATTGGGGGCTATGGGGAACGCCATAAAAGGTTTAGCGAAAAAAGGAATTCAAGTTAGTCAAAACGCCATAGAAACTATCAAAAATATCCCCGACAAATTATTTAGGGGCGGCTTAAATAAGGTAGAAGCCTTGCGTGTTGAAAGTCAATATGGTAGTTCTAATGGATCTTTGGTGGATGTTATAAAGAAAAAATTAAATTCGGCGATAACAACTGCGGATCAAGCCTATCAAACTGCCTTAGTTAATGCCCCAGAAGGAAAACAAATAAATATCCGTCCAGCAATCGAGCAAGCAGGGAAAAGATTGAAAAGATTAGGATTAGTTACCGAGAAAGGAAATTTAACTGAATTAGGACAAAGTGAAATTGCACAAGACTCGGTATACGGGAAATTGCTCGACTTTTATAAAAGTGCCAATTCTATTTCAGGGGTAGAAAAATTACAGGGGAAGGCATTAACCCAAGGGCAAATGGTTAAGGCTTTTAAGGCAGATTATAAAACTTTAGTCAATAAAGACCAGTTTACATTCTTGAGGGATAAATTAAATGCCCTCTATAAAAATAAACCTTCTGATATTGATGTTAGTAAAGTAGTCAATCAATTTTATCAGGATGGGGAAAATGCCGGAATTAAAGGATTGCAGAATGCCAGAGCATTAACCAGAGAAGCCTTTGTTCAGGAAAGTAAATTCCTCAATAAGAATACCGGCGACTTAAAGATAGCCACCGAAGCGAAATTATCTCGTATAGGAACAGATAAACCTTTAAGCCGGCAAGAAATGGAGCATATCAGGGAATTACAGAAGTATATAAAGCACCCTATTGAAACA
The DNA here is from genome assembly GCA_964616145.1 of uncultured Candidatus Saccharibacteria bacterium. Taxonomy (GTDB): domain Bacteria; phylum Patescibacteriota; class Minisyncoccia; order Minisyncoccales; family PEYH01; genus JAQTNP01. The sequence continues at coordinate 24,338 of CAZTRD010000013.1, forward strand.
GATGCGACTAAAATAAATAAATTAAATGCAGCTAAAGATGCAGTAAAAGAAATAAAAAAGACAACCAAGAAATGGGCATTAAGGGGTGCGGTAGGCGGAACTGCGGCTGGGATAGGTTATGAAATAGGGAAGAATATATTTTAGTATTTATAACCGTGTTTTTTCTTAAATCTAGCATAACTCCATTCATCTATTTTGATGAATAACCAGATTGGCGCGTAAATTATGAAGATGACGAAACAAATTGTAGAAAATGCTTTTAGAATACCGGCAGCAATTTCTGTTTCCATCTCAACTCCTTTTTACTATGGATTATCTAAATTATACCACTAACCAGGGAAAAGTCAATGAAAAGTATATTTAAAGAAGACGAACCCGCGCAACCTGAAAACATCCAAACTGTCATCAAGTTTACTCCTATTCTGGATTCTTTAGAGAAACTCAAGAAGATAGCCGAAGAGCCGAAAGAGGTAAGCAATTTAGATGAAATTAAATTGCATCTAAGGACTGAATTAAAGATAGTTACTCAGGCCATAGAAGCGCTAGTCAAGGCGATCAAGATTCCGGATGAAATTAAGGTATCTAATTTCCCTGTTCAGAAAGAAATCACTATCCCCGACACGATACAGGTCGCTAACCTTTCAGAAATTACCCAGCAGATAGAGGGATTAAGGGCATTGATAAACAGCATAGACTTTAAGCCCCAGATAGAAGTTTCCACGCCTGAGGTCAGAATTCCTGAAGTAAGAATACCGCCGTTTCCCAAGATTCCGGCCCCGAATATAGACTTTAATCCCGAAATCAAGATAGACTTGGATAGGTTGCTGACCGCCCTTACTCCGTTAAAATACCTATCAGACAAGGCCGGTAAACCGTTATCTGTCAGGTTATCGGATGGGGAGAGGTTCGTCCAGGCTCTAAAAGCTCTTGCGGATAAACAGGAAAGGGTTGTCCAGGCGTTTGCTACCACTTCGCCAGGGTTAACGATTGATGAATTGAAGCATATATCGGGTATGACTTTTGAAACTTTTGATTATATTTCTGCTGCTTATCCCGATCTGGTAACTGAAATATATACTTATAAATCCGGTGGGGTTGGTGGGAAAACCACAGGAACTATCAGCGTAGTTTATAGTGATGCGACAAAAGAAAACCTTTTGAGTGTTACAAAATCATAATGTATAAATTTAATCCTTCAACTCAAAAACTTGATTTAGTAGGTTTCAAAGATGCCCCAGCTGACGGCACTATGTATGGCCGCAGGGATGGTGCTTGGGAAAGAATAACTCTCATGCCTCCTGTAGAAGAATACTGGGACATTACAGAAGGATTACCGCCAACTCCTGATGAAGGTGATAGGTATATCTCTGATGGAACAGATGATGACTTGGGTTGGTATGATGGATATGTCTATGAATGGGATGGAACGGAATGGGTAGAATCAATCCCTGTAGAAGGTTGGATGGTGTGGTTGATATTTGAGATGGTGTTCTGGGTTTTCTTCTCAGGTGGCTGGATGGAAGTTGGTTCGGACTCCTACCTTAAACTTGACCAAACTACCCCACAGCTAGTCATAAATGGTGCCCCTATATTTGAGGAAGGTATTGATATAGGCGATAACACAGCCACGATAGCCCAGGATGTCGGGACGAATATGACCTTTACCGACGCTGTTACTGGCACAAAGACCCTTGCTGAATTAGCGGCAGGTGGCGGCGGAACTCCTGGCGGCTCTGACACTCAAGTCCAGTTTAATGATGGCGGTGCTTTTGGCGGAGATGCTGGATTGACTTATACGAAAGGGGGGGGAGGAGGCTGGCTTGTTGATGGAAAGATTTATGATTATCGTAAAGAACTAACCATAGACAATACAAAAATAGATGCTAACTTGACTGATTTTCCTGTCTTAGTTAATCTGACTTCTGCTAACTTTGATTTTGCCAAATCCAATTCTAATGGTTTTGACATAAGATTTACAGATTCAGATGGCGAGACTTTATTGAAGTATGAAAGAGAAAGGCACGATAGTGTAAATAGTCTTGCTGAATACTGGGTTAAAATTCCTTCTGTTTCAAGTTCTGCTGACACAACATTTT
>CAZTRD010000014.1:0-5922 GCA_964616145.1 uncultured Candidatus Saccharibacteria bacterium
ATCTTTGCTGCCATCAACATAGATATTTGCCCAGTATTCAACAGTGAAATGAGCGAAGTTCTCCTTTTGATTCTTGCAGCTCTCAATCCACGCATTGACTTTGCTCCACATAGCATCATTATTTACTAGAGTCTTAGCTAATTTCTTTACTGCCTTTGGCTGCTCAGCTTCTTTTGGCTTTTCAACTAAGTATAACTGGGACATTTTGCTTCACCTGATAGAGATTTTTTCTACTAAGTTGAAAAATCTCTGAGAAAGACAACAAGTTAGAAAATATTATTTATTCCTGCTTTTCAATCTTTTTATGACCTGATTCTGATATTTAGGGGGAATATGTTTTCTTATCTGCTCTTCTGAAAAGTCACACATCCAATCGCCTGGTTTTCTATCCCAGTTTTGGAGACAGACTTCGAACACCCTGCTTTTTTCTGGAATAGGGAAGCTTTCCTGTTCTTCTAACCTACATATCTGCTCATAAAACCAGAATATCCATTTTGTCTCTTTTCTATGCTGGGAAACACATTCTTTAATTATAACATCCCAGTTGAGCTTTGTAGCGTCAATTAAAGCGCGTATATCCTTGAGATCCTGCGGCCTGTCTGTTATAGCCTTAAACAATAAAATGTCTTCATTTGATACCAGATAAAGGTCAAGGTTGCCAAATGAGCCATACTTAGCTGCTCTTTTTTGCATATCTTCTGTTAGCCTAAGCATCCCGCAAACAACATCAACAAGAATGTCTATTCGTGAGCCTGATTTGTCAAGGAATACAAAAACAGCATCTTTGTAGAATTGCTCCTTAAACAAGCCTTTATCTATCTCATATCCTATTTTTTCAAAAGAATCCTTAATTTGATGCAGGGCTTTTTTGTCTAACAAAACCAAGTCAACATCTTTGGTTGCTTCCTTTAGCCCTTTCAGGCTTAAAGCGCCGCCTCCTATCATGTATATCTTAACCCTAACAGGAAGTATAGCTCCTATCTTTTCCAGCAGCTCTATGATTGAATTTTTCTCAAACATTTTTTACACCATAAAGGCCCAAAATTTCTTTAATTTCACGCAGTGTAATTGAAGGAATTTTTGTATTTTCTATTTTATCTTTGCCTATTTTAAGCATGCCGATTGTGTTTATAAATTCTTCGAAAAGCCCATCAAGGTCATATTTGCTGATAAAAAAATCAAGCTTGATGCCTTCCAGATGATTCTTTAGGTAAAATGCAATAGCCAATCCTAAGAGCCTTGGCTCGTCTCCTATCTGCAACAAGCTATGGACAAAAATTTCTTTTTTCGCAAGTTTTCTTACTGGAGTTATGCAAAAATAATCAATAACCCTTACCTCTACTCCAAAATCAATATATCTGTTAAACCCTGTAAGTTCTGTAATCATTGATTTTTCTCTGGTTCTAAACAGCTCTTTTTCATTAAATTTCCATAATATCCTCTTATTCTCTGGCGTAAATGTCCTAAGTGCATTTAAGAAGTTATATATCAAAGGATGCGCTTTCTTTGCAAATAAGTACTTAGATTTTTCTCTCCAAAGAAGATTTGCATATCTAAGCGCTCTTAAGTTGCTCCTAACAGCCACTTTGCTGGCGTTTACAATCTTCGAAAGCATATCAACACTTTTTGGCTCATATATCATAAGCTGGAGCAAGTCTAATTTTGTGCCATAGAGAAATTCCAAATATTTCATATAAGGCTTTGCCAGATACATCTCCCTAAAGCTAGTTGCTATTGGGCTGTCAGATAATTTTAATTTCCTGCTCATTCCAGGCCTTTCTCTAACTAAGAAATGGGCTTTCTCCAGCCCTATTGCCAGTTCAGAGCATCTATTTCTGGATAGGCCTGTTTTTAGGGCTAATTCTGGCAGATTATCCACTCCATTGGCTACCTGAACCAGTACATTTATCATAGATTTTGAAATCCTCATTTTTGCAATATATACTAAAAAGTCGACAAAGTATATAAACTTATCGGTTTTTTGGTATGTTTTTCAATAATCATCCGGCAGCATTCCTGTTATCTTCCCATGGTCATTTCTCACAAACCAAACTGCCTTTACTTTATTATTGCCTCTAATCACAAAGAAATCCTTGTCATTGTCACCCTTAAACTTCTCATTTTCATAAATATCCTTGGCAAGCTTCATTATCCTATTCAATAAATCCAAGGGCTCTGTGAGTACGCAGTTGATGCATCTTTCTTCAACGTAATGCCACAAGTTTGTTGTAATTACGTCGCACTCTGGAAATATGCCAGAGGGGTTCTTCATCAAAATACCGTCTTCTACTGCCTGCTCTGTTGTGTAGACTGAAATTGTTTCTCCAAAAAACTCTTCAATTGCATTCTGCATTTTAATCACTCCTGAACTTCTATCTTCGGGATTTCAATCTCTGCCAGCTCCTTAAAAGAATGTTTCATTATCTTGTTAGCTTTATTCTGCAACCAAATCTCAATATTTGGCTTAATGCGCTCCCCGTGTGTGGCGATATTTGTTATGCTATTGTATAACTCAAATCTGCTTATCCTCTCCTTGTTCAAGTCAAGCTGCTTGAAAATATCCCTTATCATCTTCTTATTCTTGAACATGTATTTGAGCAAAAGCTTCAGGGCAGTCCACTCTACACTATCCTGCATGCACTCGCTTACCATCTTGGTCAATTTGTCATCGTTAGCGATTATATCCTTCAGAATCTTGTCAATGATGCCTTCCAGTGTTATTTTAAGCTCCTCAGAAAACCTTATTTTGTGCGGCTTGATAATTTCAACCAACATGCCATTGGTGCATTTAAGCCTAGTGATGCGGGCTCCGATAACAAGCCCAGTGGTTTTGTCATAGCAACTTTCAATGTGAATTCCGCTTGTAAATTCTTCCCCTACCTCTTCCAGTTGAAACTTAACGTCGGGAAAATCTATATTGATAAAAACGCCATGTCTTGAAGTTTTTACTTTTGCTTTCGCATTTATGTTCAGGCTGGTTAATGCATCTATTATTGCTTCTGTGGCCTGCCTGTGCTGTATTACGCAGAAACTCTTGGGAGCTATACAAGCCCTTTCCTTTTTGTCCAGGTTCCAAACTGCCATATAACCGCGCTCCCTGATTCTTTCTTCACCATTCACTATGTCTAAGTCTCGCATTTCTGCTCTATCAAACCCAATTGCTAAGTTCTTTAACTCAGCTAAACTTACTTCTTTTTCATTCATATTTATCACCTCAAGTGATTTTTCTTTCTGCTTGGCTGAAGAAAAATCTAAGAATTTGAGCGTTTAATCCTCATGTAGTTGCGTAGCCTTAATCGTTCTTTCTTTATCCATTCTGGATCCATTTTCTTCGTGTGCCAATAATTCTTACACTTCAGTCGGTTTCGTTGCCGTTGAGTTGATTGTTTTTCGGCATCCATTCCTAATTTGTAATGCATGCACTCAGGGACATGTTTTTTAATAACTGAAATGAATTTTTTAGTATCATCAGAACTTAGGTAAATGCATTCTTTTTGTATTTTGAAGTCAATTCCATATGTTTCTTTAAAGTAATCAGACATCAATTGTTTGCACCGTAGGCTAAAGCCAGCTACACAAATCTTGATATTATTGTTATAATAAGAGTAACTTCCATCATCGCAAAACCATACAGCTACGGCTAGAGGTTTTAATTTCCCCAGAATTATGTTATTAACTGACTTTTTGCCATCTTTGTAAAAAAGATAGTAATATTGCAGAAAAAAGGCATTAGCACCTGCCCTAAAATAATACCCATCATACCATTTGCCTGTCTTCTTGAGGTATGTTTTTCTTGGCTTAATCTTGCACTTGAAAAATTGGTTTTTCCATTCAAGGTATTTTAATTGCTTTATTGAATGGCATTCTGAGTATAACGGATTGATATTTCGTTTAGAAAAAGTTAAGCAACCATCCCCCAATAGGCTGCCTAAAAGAACCTGTTCATTATACATTTTTAGAATTACTCACTATTGCTGAATTGATAATTTAGCTTAGCCAGCTCTAAGTGCTTCTCAAGCCTTGCCATCTTCTGCTCGTGCTCAAGCTTCATAGTGTCTTGCTGGCATTTGTAGCACTCTAATTTATGCTTCTGCTTGAGCTCTTCAAGCTCTTTTGACTCAGAAAGTTCAAGAGCCATCAAGCATCACCTCTTTGTGCGGCTCTTTCTTCCTTTCTGAGATCTTAAGAAATTTTTCCCTTATTTCCTCATTCATTTGTGCTCTGATATTGTTAAGCTGCTTGTTTATATCCCCGAACATCTGCTCGTGCAAAGTTGGCATTTTCATGCTATCACCTCTAATTCCTCAGCAGGCATTCCTTCAATTTTGCCTTCAAGGATTTCTTTGTCAAGCTCTTCATTAAACAAGAACAATAATCTGGCAGTTTCTTTGTAATGCTTTGACCAATGCTCATCTCTTGTATTGCTCAGAATAAGGACAGCTCCATTCTTAGCCATGCCAAGGTTTATTTCTTTTCTTTTTCTTTTGTTGATTATATCCCAATCTGGCATATTAACCACCTCTGAGAATTTTTCTCACAAAGTGGAAAAATTTGTAGTTAGAAATGTGAGAATCAGATAAGGAGTGTATTTTCAGAATCTCTGATAATTAATCTAAAAATAGCCTAGGAATCATTTTTATTTCTGACAATTGCCAAAGGAAACCATCAAAGAAAACATAAATAGTGTCTTTATAGTTAGGATCATCATAAGTAACATCCTTCCTTACATACAATCCACGTGTAATTGAACTGTTTACCATATCAAATATATTTTCCAATTCCTCTGATAGTGCTTCCAAATCTAGTTTGTGTTCACTAATTAGTTTTCCAAAAATAGCCCCCCAATTTTCTTCTATATCATCAATAATCTGACTATCCCACAAAAATCGGAGTATTCCTGGAAAGTTATGCCAAATGGTAAGTATTCGTTCTTCTCGTGTTCCTTTTAACTGATTAAATTTCCCTTTATAGTCTCTAGGATGAAAATAATCAAAGTCTCTTATTTTTGGGTAAATACCCCCATATAAAAAAATAAATAGAGACAAACTTATCAATTTAAAGGGGTGAGGTAGACTTTCGCCATATAATCTAGATAATATGTCAAAATCAAACAACCCCCTATGATGTTCTTTGATTAATTCAAATGTCAATTTAAAATTATCATCGTTCTCAAAGAATTCATTTAACTTATGAAGTTTATTTTTGTACTCTATTTTATTAACCCTTTCTTTATACCGTTCTGTTTTTTCAAATGATAAAATGTTCAACTCTGACCTCCACCTGCTTAGTAGTTTATTCCAGTTTATTTGTATTTTTTTAGTTCTGTGATCATCCTTGCTTTGCTTTTCTTTGAGGTAACCTATCTGAATTAACCCCTGAAGAACATTTTTCCTAAATTTCCCTATTCTCATCATTACTGTCATGTTTAGTTCTTTTCCAGAATACTTTTGGTTGAGATCATATAAATCAATCAATAAATCTTGTATTTTACTATAGTCTTTAGAAAGGAGAAGTGCCATACACTTTTTTTGTAAAGGACTGATTTCTTCATTCATTTTATAATACCTAACTCAAAATAAAAATACTACATTTTCATTACCGATTTATTTATAAATAATCTTAAATTGTAATACCCTATGAGTATTATAAAAAGAGAGGATGTATAAAAATGTTTCGAAATGGGGGGATCAAAAATGAAGCAAGAACTAACCAAAAGTAAAAGTGGAAAAACAGTCTATTTCCCTGACAAAAAAGGGGGCACATTCGAGGGTGATAAAGGAGGAATCCGCATTTGGTCAGATGGAATCATTGCAAATAGTTTAGAGGTGTTCCATAAAAAAAGGAAGGGGGTAAATTAACATGCAGAAGCCAATAAAAAAAGATTTTTTTGCCGAACTTAGTCGAGGAAGAACTGCCAGCGCC
>CAZTRD010000014.1:5932-21029 GCA_964616145.1 uncultured Candidatus Saccharibacteria bacterium
AAGGGCTGGAAAAGCGAAAATTGACAGAATTGCCTTCCTAGACGAAGAAGAAGAAGATGAAGAAGAAGGGGTGGGGCCCATAATGGAGCTAAATACCAATATAGACCTAAGAAAGACTCTTTCTTACTTGGGGTAATGGGATAAAATGAAAAAACAAACTTGCAAGGAAAAATTAGAAATGATAAGAAAAATATCCAGAGAAATCAAGGATATTGTGAATAACTTAATAAAAGAGAAGAAAACAAAAAAACATCTTCAAATGTCTAAAAAGATGTACATATCCCTAATAGTTTGTTCAGAAAGACTAAGGTATATTGAGGATGTAATAGATTATAAAAAATGAAAAATAGGCTTAGGAGGTAAAAAATGGTAAAAAACAAATGTCCGGAGCATCTAAAAGAGGTAGTTGATTCCGAAATAAAGATACATTGTGGGAAAGGATACCACAAAATAGTAGACAGCGTAAAGTCAAAGTATGGAATTTCGATTAAAACTTGCTACGTTGCAGACAGAAAACGAGCTTTAGGGTATTCTATGAGAAGAGCATGGAATAGCGGGCTATAAGGTGCTGGAATGCAAAACAAAGAGAAGATTAAAAGGATAAAAGGAATAATGTATAGAATGGGTAAGAAATTTGTTTCAATGCCCGCTGAAAGTGTAGATAAATATAATAAAAAAGATTTGAAGAAATTGATGGATAATTTCCAGCTTTATGCAGGAGCATTAATAAAAATTGAATTGTTGATTAGGGGAAAAAAGGAAATTTGGGCTAATTGCCCTTATTGCGGCTTAAAGTTTACTAAGATTGTTAAGGACACCGAAACAAAAAGAAGCTTTTGGTGTGAAACTTGCAATAAACTTACTAAAATCTAATAAACCTCAAAATCAATTATTATCCCATTTTTTGTTTTTTCGTCTAGTTGCTGCCTGAGTTTTTCTGTGTAATCAACTCTTTCAAGAAGCTGGGTGTTTCCGCTCTTAAAGTAGAGCTTGATGTTAAGCGGCATCTTTCCTACACCTGCTGCAAATATAAGCATTTCTCTGGTACTCTGTGACTTTAAACCTAAATAGGTTTTCACACCTTTTGCAGAATCTTGATTTGAAATAATATTGAGATCTAAAATATTTTATTCTTCTTGAGACTGTAGCCCTGTCTATTCCCAAAAGACCAGCTATCTTTTTATTAGAAAACATCAAGCAATAATATTCAAGAAACTTCTGGTTGAATAAATTCAAGTCCTCAAATGGATATATCTTGTCTTTTTTTCTGTTAAGATTTTTTGGATGGAATGCTTCTAAATTCTTAAAGTTTCTTCCCCTTAGTGCAATGCCTAGCCTTTGCAGCCTTTTTCTGACTGTTTCATCACATAACCCTATTATTCCTGCTATCTTTCCAGTAGAGTAATGATGGTTGGCGTATAGCTTTATTATCCTCTGGTTGACTGGATTTGCAGAAGAATAATTAAATTTGTACCTTTGGAGATTTTTAGGGATTAAGAATTTCAGGTGCCTGCGGATAGTTGGTATTGAGCAGCTGAAGAATAAAGCTATCTCTTTAATCAGTTTTCCTTCATAATAGAGCTTGTTTAGATGCTCTTGGCCTATCTGAATTTTAGGAAATCTGCCAGGATTGAACTGCCTTTTATCGCTGCATCTAATGCTGTTGTACCATGCCATTCTGACCACTAAAAGAAATTTTTTCTTCAAAAAAAAAAGAAAAAATTTAGGCAACGATTTCGTCGCCTGAAGAATTAGGTTCAGCATTGTTTACATAATCTCTTGCTTGCTCCAGCACTTGTATTGCTTTGTCTATGTCATTTGTGCCAAACGAATTTGTGTTTTTCCATTCGCCGTCTTTCTGATAGCTTCTGTTCAAGCTAACAGTCCTGAACTCATCTCCTGCGCTGGAAGTGTTTTTCCAGACAGTTGCCTTGACTAGGCCCACATTAAACCTTTTTTCTGGTTGTCCTGCCATTTTGTTTACCTCTTGAAGCTCCATCTTTGTGAAGCTTCTTTTGCAATAAAATAAAAAAGAAGATTTCAAACAATCATCTCTTCCTGAAGCGCTAGATGAGCTACTTCTGAGAATTCAAATTGTTCTGCTAATGGCGTCAACTCAATCATAAGAAGAGTTTTTTCATCTTCTGTCAAATCTATGTCCATAAGGTTATAGTATGCCAAAACACTGTCCAAGTCCTCTAAAACCTCAGGTACTTCAAACTCGAATTCGGTCTGCTTTATGTACTGGATTATCTTATACATTTTTACATTATCTATCATTTTTATCACCTTTTTTGGTTTTATTTTCAAGAAATTGAAATAAAAACGAAAAAGAAATGCAAACATAGAAAGGGGTTTGAGTTTCTAAGGAATGCTGATTTTAGCCGACCACGAAGTGGGAAAGATTTAAAATGGGGTTTTTGAAGAGAAAACTCTTTTTATAGCTTTAGGCGTGAAGAAATCCAATAGAAAGGTTTTTATTGATTAGACCTTTGAGTTTGGAAAGCTATTAATTAAATATAATGATGAAGACAAGTTAAAAGATTGAAAGTAAAAAGAAAAATAATTAAGATTCCCTTATTTGACAACTACTATATGATCCATCTCCATCCTTAGCTTCAAAAACATTACCTTCTTTATCAGTAAATTTAACATAAAGAATTGCATTATCATCACTTGAAGCCATGAATGATTCGACATCGTCCCAATTAAGGGCAATACTATAGCCACTCCATGTATCAAAATATTTTAATCTATCTTCATCTTCCAGAGTGTCTGTTCTAGTGTAGATTAATTTTCCTTTCTCATGTTCAAAGCCATAGTCATCCACTTGAACTCTTTCGTAAGCTTTAGTTTCAAAAGTACCTTCAATCGGAACTGGCGTATTATCAGCTGAAAGCGGTTTGATATTATAAGTAATACCATCATCATCTGCGTCCGCATCCCAATTATCAGAGTACCCACAATCAACTTCCAAATGAGTTACTGGTTTTGCTAATGCGGCTGCAATATCATCTGCCTTAGCCCCTGCGATGTTCCCAAACATTCCTTCCGCCACAGAACTAGGTATTAACTCAGGTACAGATTCATCATACATTCTTTGGGAAATTTTCCAAAATGCTTCTAGGTATGGATTTTCCATGTAATTGTCATCATTATTTTGTTTTGCATAATCAGCCATATCTTTTATAGCTTTTTTAGGAATTGTCATTACTCCTAACTGTTGTTTCTTGTTATTTAGATAAGTAATTTTTAAGTTTTCAAAATTTTGTGTTATCTCATAAGTTTTGATACTAATCCCCAATGTGAAAATATTTAATACCATTTTTGAAGTGGAATTAGGGGTAATAGTAAAATCCATTTTAATATCTGAACCTTCCTTAGATATGGAAACATCTGTAAAGAATGTTTGGTTTTCATCATTTAAATTACTAAACTCCTTCTTTAACTTGGATACATCTAAAGAAAAAGTATCTGTAACTTTATCAATAATATTATCTGATTTTTTTTCATTATTTTCTTTTTGAGCAATAGAACCATCTTTCGCAGGATTCATTTGTTGACTACACCCAACTATAAATAAAACTAAAGCTAACATACAAACTAATATTATTTTTTTCATATCTAACACCCCCAATTTACTACTGCGAATAGAGGAGAAGTATTTAAAACTTTCCTAAAAGCTCAGCGTGACTATAACTTGCGATTTATAATATTCCCTACTATATCTACTGACATATTAATTGGCAGCTTTTCTTTGCATCGTTTACATTGAATATGTCCATCTGACAATTGATACTTTTTTAAATTTGTGCTGTTATATGTTAACATGGCCCCACACGCCGGACATTGAACTTTTTTACTTTTGCCCTTCATAATAATTACCCACTTATATTACTGTATTACAGAATTGGTTTATTTAAACTTTCCTAAAAAACAGCATTGAAGAATTAAAGGATACCTTAAAATAAAAGAATTAACCGAAAGGCCACCATTTCTTGCTTTTTTTCTGATGGGCTCTTGCCTTTGCAAGCTTAATCAATTTTTTAACTTTTAATTTTTTGTCCTTGTTGCTGCAGCTTCTTCCTGCGCACCTTTTTAGTTTTTTAACTTGTTTAGCCTTTTTAGATAGTTTCTGTCCTCTTTTTTTTGCCATGTTTTACCTCTATAAAAAAATAGCCGACATCTGGACTCGGTGAAAAAGTGCCTCAAACAATTATCGATGTCATCTTAACCTACCGATTTGTTTTAAAGGTGATCTTCTTCGCCCTATAATCAAGCTTAACAAGCACAGGTTTCTTATGGCGAGTTATAGTCCAGTCACCACGTTTATCGCGAGTGCCTGACAGAGGCGATTATAGCAGCATCCTTTTCAGGACAACCGATATGTCCGTGTCAGCTCTGAAAAAGCTAATCCACTTAAATATATATAAATTTCTAACCACTTAATAGAAACAAATAAAATGCCAAAAGATAACAATAGAAAAGCTTTTATTAGCCATTCACAATAGTTTACAATAGCATGCCAAAAAAGCCTAAAATAAGCTACAAGACAATAAGGCAGAACAAGACCTTAGGGGAGTTTCTCAGAGAGGATATTATTCAGCCAACACAAGATATTGCCAAGTTCACATTTGAGCTGATTATGAAATGGACGAAGAAGAAATAAGGTTTGATAGTATATCTAAAACCTTTACTAAAAAAATCATCTAGAAATGGCAAGATAAACGCCCTACTTTCTTATTAAAACAAAGAACACAAAAACTCCAATCATTGCAATAATTGCAATAATAAGAATCATTAGCAGTACTTCTGCAAACAATGAGCTATCTGAAAAGGAAATTTGGGTTGTTTGAACTTTTTTATTGGTTACAGAAGGAATCTGCGAAGGTAGTGTTGCAGTTTCAATTGTCTTCAATGAACTCTTCTGTTGCAAAGTCCCTTGCTCTATGCAAGTGCCTTTATTAAGTGTGACAGTTTTTGTATCAGTCACTTTGTCGTTATTATAATAAGACTTGACGTTAATAGGGTATTCTCCGCTGTTAAGGTTACTGGGCAATTTCAGCACAAATACCTTATTATAATTATCATCTTGGTCAAGGCTGAATGTATCTGTTACATCTATGCCAAGGTCATCACTCTTTAAAGTGAGTGCAGCATTTTTTTCGTCATTTTTTCCATTATTAAGTACATCAATATTCAAATTAGCACTATCCCCACAAACTACAGTACTTGGCGTCAAGGTAAACGTCTTTATTGAGATCAGGTGAGATTCTCGTTCTACTTTAAGCCCCATCTTCCATTCTACTTTGTAGGTTGTATGATTACTATCTTCCCCTTCAACATTAGTGATTACATCATAAGTATCATCTTCAGCATCTGAGGGAATATCAAATTTCAATCTAACAGAATCCTTGTCTCCTGGATCAAGGTCAAATTCATCAGCCTCTTCCTCGAGGTCGTCTCCATCATCAATATTTCTTATAGTTATTTTAACATCAACATTATTGATAGCAGTGCCTACACCTATATTAACAATGTTAGATAACTCAATATCAAAATCAACTTTTGAACCTGCCTTCGCTTTCCTGCTTATTGTGTCGCCATTGTTTAGGTTTTTACTAGATTTACCATCAACCTTTACATCAAAACCTGTAATAGATAATTCTGTATTGGAAGTAAGATAATCAATCTGTCCGTCACAATCATTGTCAAGACTGTTTTGTGTTCGTGCAGTTGGGGTTACTTCACCGACGCAGGTACTCCACGAACCTGATGCACATGTTCTTGTTCCTCCATGGCAGATGCCAATCCCTAGTGTACCAGATGGACCATCATAGCAACTTTCGGATAAGTCTTCATCAATCTGACCATTACAGTTGTTATCCTTGTTATCGCATATCTCAGACGAAGGCCCTACAGACCCGACACATTCACCCCAAGACCCACTTGTACATGTTTGTGTTCCATATCTGCATTCTCCAACATTGCTTGTGCCACATTGTTGAGTGTTACCATTCACGCATACCCCACAATAGTGGCTGGGTATTGGATTGTAAACCGTGCAAGCATTATGGGTGCATGAACAATCATTGCAGGTGTTCACAACATTCTGATAATCCCTATAAATAGTTCCATAACATCCATCTAGATAATCACAGCTTGAAGCAGTACAATCAGTGTCTTTGTCGCATGCAGCACTGCATTGAGCCTTATCACATGGATGTGTAATAACAGGTGAAATGCTTGTGCAAGCATCAGTTGTTTCATTGCATACTGAGGTGAACCCTACATAATAATCCCAAGTGAAAGGATTGTTGTCCGGATTATTATTGCAGGTAGCAATAGGAGCGACATTGTGGTTTGAGCAATTAATCTGTGTGCCTTGTGTGCAAGCAGCGTTTGAGCACTGCTCTTGACCATTGCAGTAGAGTCCATCATTGCAATCTTCGATAACATTTGTTATATTAACACACATTGAATTGGTGCATTTTCCGTCGTTATGTTTTATGACAGTGCCATCACATAACTCCTTAGTTAGATAAGCACATTCACTATCATTTTGACATTCGCATCGGTAATCATTTGGTAATATAGTTGGTGCTCCACATGGGTCATGTGTGCAGCTGCAATCGCTACAAAGATTAGAGACATTGTTGTAATGCCAGTAGTCCTTACCGTGGCAGCCACTTTCACAAACAGTTATTTGGCAATCCATATCCTGAACACACTCAGCACTGCAGTCCATTGCGCAAACTTTCGTCTGGAAAGCACAGGAATAGACGTTACAATCTCCTTGTCCATCACAAGTATCATGACCACCTAAATAAATCATTTTATAAGGATCTTGGCATTGGTCAGGGCAAGGTCTTGCCTGCCCACATTGTGTGCCGCTTGGTGATTTTGCATCTGCAGGACAATTGTTACCTATTCCATCACAAATCTCTGCAAGATCACATTCTCCTGACGAAGCTCTGCATTGAGCAGTTGATTTCGAGTCTGCTGGACAGTTTGCACTAAAACCTGTGCATGATTCTGCTAAATCACAAACACCTGCAGATGCTCTGCAGAGAGTAGAACTTGGTTTGAATTGCTGTTGGCACTGATAATTAGCGCAGACACCATCTGCACAAGGAGTGTCCAGATTATTACAATCATTATCTGTTTGGCATTGCGTGCATCTTGAATCATTAGAGGATATACTTAGTATGCATTGATTTTGAGTACAAGTACAATTTCCTAAGCAAGTATTTGAAACATTGGTGTATTCCCACCAATCATTACCGTGGCAAACACTATTACATTTTGTATCTAGGCAGCCATGTGTTGCGTCACATTGTGCACCACAGCTGCTAACGCTACATGTATAGTTTATAGTATTATTTCCCGTATTACAACTGTCAGTTGCTTCATTACATGTTGAAGTAAATGCAGCTCTCGAATCCCATGTAAATGGATTGTTGTCTGGGTTATTATTGCAAGTTGCTATCTGAGTTATGTTATTAGCTGAACAATCTGTATTTGTTCCAGCAATGCATCCATTCTGAGCATTGCATGTTTCTATTCCATTACAATATGCTCCGTCATTACATTTTGTGTTATTAGCTGCATGATTACATGAATCTGTTGCTTCGTTACAACTATCTTCTGTGCATGAGATTGAATCTGAACAAGTTACAGGTATTCCTGGTTGACATCCTTGTGCTCCTGCACAAACTTCTACGCCATTGCAAAATAATCCATCAGTACAAAGGGAATTTCCGCCGTTATCGATTGTTGAATCACAATTATCATCTACGCCGTTACAGACTTCGGTTGTGCCGGGGTGTATACTCATATTCACGTCATTACAATCATTACCATCGTGAAGGCAACCATTTGCCATTCCGCAATTTGGGCATACACCATACCCGTCGCTATCATTGTCGTCGCATTGAACCACTGGGTTTACAATCATAGTGATTCTGTATATTTTTTGAGCCGCAGAAAATGACCCCCCATTGATAGAAATCAAGCTTACGTTCTTCATGTCCATAACTTGGCCTATAATGTTACCTGAATCATCAATTTCTACAATAAATGAGCTGATGTTTGAATCTATTGTGAGAGGGTTCCATGTTAGATTGATGTTGGTTTGTTTAGGTACAGCAACAACATATGTCCAATTCTTACTGTCTGCAGGAGATTTGATATCAATAGATAATCTATCTTTAGGCGGTGCTTCATTTTCAGCAAAGTATGCATCAAATCCATCAGGACTAGAAGGCGGTTGGGTATTGTCAATTCCATCATCAAAAAGATCAGTAGCACTATCTTTCATTCCGAAACTCCATGCTCCCCTCGATAGAGTACTAGAATTAATATTCATTATTATTTGATAATTAGTAGTAGTAAGTATATTGCTAAGTGTTGCTCTTGCAAAAGACATACTCATTTTTGTCTGGTCCACTGCAATCCAGTAAGCTTTCTTGGGAACTAATGAGCCAGAAACAACAGTATAACTGTTACCATTCCACCCCCAGATTGAACCGATAATATTTGGATATGGTAAAGGAAGCGTCGTTGACTTGGTTACACCTACTAGATTCCATCCTGGTCGCAAATCTAGGGTATCATTGGCGACCTCTAAACCTTGATAAGTTATGTTTTTAATGCTATCAGTTGCAACCCAGTAACCTTTCTTGAGTTCGATTTGGCCTGCAACAATATAAGATGAACCACTCCAACCCCATACAGACCCTATTATTTGTGAACCAAAAAGATTTGTTGCGTTATTATTGCTTAATTGTACTGGAATAGAAATCATATTCCAACCCGGTGTTAAATTCAATTTGTCAGTAATAGTTGAGGATGCAATAATCAAATAAGCTTTTGTTATTGGTGCAAAGCTACCACCTTGAACATTAATAGAGCCATTGGTTTTTAGGTCTAGCATGCTACCCAAATACTGCCCTGTGTTTGGATCAATTTCTACAATGTTAAGAGAGAGATTAATGATTGATAAGTTCCAAGATACTGTTACGGTTTTTTGTTTAGGTGCTGTAACAATGAATGTCCAGTTCTTTGCATTTGAAGTGTGTTTAATATCAGTGGATAATCTATCTTTAGGTGGTGCTTCATTTTCAGCAAAGTATGCATCAAATCCATCAGGACTAGAAGGTGGTTGGGTATTATCAATTCCATTATCAAATGAGTCTGTTGCTTCTTCGCTCATACCAAAATTCCACATTCCTTGTGTTGCACTATCCAAACTGAGAGACAAATCTTTATCCCATTTAGTGGAGTCACATGATCCGACTGTCAAATTGAGCATCTTAATATCTGACAAAGTATCAGTATTATAGTAAGATTCTATTATAATAGGATATATTGCTGGTGTAACAGTCTGACTTACTGTAAAAGTATAATTTTTCTCATACTCTGTTGTTGGACCAGTTCCCTCGTGAAGTAGAGGTATTGAACTGTCAGTATAATCAATACTCAAATTGTTATTTTTTATTTTCACAACAACATCGTCTTCATCAGAAGTTCCTTGGTTTTTCAATTCAACATTCAAGTTTATGTTTCTTGAACAGCTTACCTTTGTAGGTGAAACTACAGCTTTAGTAATCCATATATCATGCTTATCTTTCTCTACAGAAAGCACGATATTCTTCCACTCAACAGCATGCTTTGCTCCGTTTTCATCCTCACCCTCAACTAGTATTGTAACATCATAGTCTCCATCATCAACATCATCAGGTATTTCAAAAGTATACTTAAAGCTCTCCTTGTCATCAGCATCAATATCCCCGACATCAATCTCTTCCTCTAGGTCATCGTCATCATCAATGCCCTCAATAGTTATTGTTACAGTAACATCTTCTATAACTATATCCTGGTCATTAGTATATGTATTTAGAACATCTCCCTTTATCTCCACCTTTGAGCCTGGCAGTACATCCTTTATAGTATCGCCATCATCAAGGCTCTTGTTTTTTCCATCAACTACAGCCTTAACATTATCAAACTCTAACTGGCCCTCTGCATTTACAGACAAAGTAATCGATTTTGTTGTAATGCTGCTGCCGGAAATGGTTATTGTGCCTACAAATGGGCTTTGCCTGGTATTAATGTTCTTGGGGATTTTTCCATTAACCACTATATTTTTTGTTTCGCCCATATTCAAACTAAATGAATTTGTAGGCACGCCATTAACGCTAAAGTTTATCCCAAAATTAGACAAACCTGACTGCGACAAGGTCAATCCAGTTAGATTGTTAGTGGCATTAGAGACAGTGAAGGCTAATGAAAATGAATCCCCTGGCTTTGACGTTGTGCTTAGGCCTGAAGTGGAAACTGTGAAATCACTACCAGTGACCGGATTACAGCTTGTATCATTGCTAGGGTATGGGGCACATAAGTATGGTTTATAATCCACAATACCATAAGTGGAATTATCATAGTAATCTAAAATACTCTGGTCTATTTGAGTTTGATTGGTTGTTCCCCAGTAATTTAATGCCACTAATACTTCAAAATTCTGAGTATTTTCAAGACCGTAACTGTTATTATAGATTGAGTTTTGACTTATGTTATTGTTTGCATTGCCCCAAAGTTCTATACCTACAGAATTATTGAAAATCTCATTTCTTAAAATAGTATTACCGCTAACATAAGAGAACCCAACACCATAACCAGAATTTGAATGTATCTTGTTATTATGGATTGTATTGTTTACTGCATCGGACATACCAAAATATAAGATGGCTTCATTGTTGTTAGATATATCATTGTAGGCTATATCATTATTGTTACTCCATATCGACCAATAAGCTGCATAATTAGAGTAAAATTTGTTACCATCTATAACATTGAAATTGGAAGAGAGAATTAGAGCTCCCATGAAATCATTTGAATCTATTGAATTATTGACGATTAATATATTATCCGAACTATGTAAATAGACGCCGATGCTTGTATGGGAAACATTTGAATTCTTGAGGGTTGAGTTTTTTGTTTCATACAAAATGATTCCCCTAAGATTGTTGCGCAAATCAACTCCATCAACCGTGATATTTGTGGAGTTTATTAGGAAGACAAATCCAGCATCTTTAGGTACAGCCATATCTTTTTTATTAACCAAATAGTAAATTGGTTTTCCATCAACAGTGTTTGTTTCTCCAATTTTATTGGTAGATGAAACGTCGGTAGGTGAGGCACCAAAGTTATAAGTGTTGTTGTACATGCTGTTGTTGGTGAGTTGTAGATTAGAGGAATACGAAATATAAATTCCGTAAGTATAGTTAGTAACCTCGCAATTTTTTAATACAACATTTGAAGTGAGTAGGTCTATACTCTTATCTGGAACAGAAGAGTTCAATTTATTACCAATCAACGTTGACCCGTTGCAGTCTAATGTTATTCCGCTGGCATTGATTAATATGCCGTGAGGTAGATTGTACGTTCCGTTACAGAAATTTGTGTTTTGAGTTATAACCATGCCATCTGTAGGGATAATACAATTGGTACTAGCACAACAATCTAAGCCATATAGCTTCATCTCTAAATTCGTTGCACATTGCCTAACTGCCTCGCAGTACTTATTTTGAAACTCTTGATTACAAGTAATTGCTCCACCCGAGGCAACAAATTTTGAAGGTAATATATAAAATTCTGTACCATCCAATGTGGTTTTGAATCTGTTGCAAGACATGTTGCTTTTTGCTGCCAAAAAGGAATTATAACTTATATATTTTAATACAATGTCTTCTTGATTTTCACCATCGCAATAAAAATTAGGTGAATAATTAACTGTAATATTTGCTACATTTTTATCAACATTAAATGAATAACTTGTTAAATTATATGGCACAATCAAACATATTTTTGACCCATTCCCGGTGTTGTTCAATAGGAAAAGACCGTTAACAAAATCTTTTACCTGAGCTTTAACTAGTTCTATATCCTTTATGTTATCACAAACATCACCAATACCATTGTTATCATAATCTGATTGGTCAGGATTATAATTATTTGGGCAATTATCTTGCAAATCTGGTATACCATCATTATCATCATCCATGTCACATTCAGAACTGTAGAAACAGTCTGTGGCATAATCGCATCCTCCAGCACCGTCGCACACACTTCTGCAACTAAATTCCCCGCCGATACCATATCTGTTGTCGCCGTTTCCATTTGAGCATCTAAATGTGTAATCGCAGTAGTAGTTTGTGCCAAGGTTTGTGCAATATGGTTGACCTACAGAGGGACAATACGCTTGCTTACACACCCCACATGTCGGAACTGGGCACCCGTTGCAATAAGTCCCGTATTGTGTTGGGCATTGGTCATTCTGGTCGATAATTCCGTCCCCATCCGTGTCAGAATTCTGGGATGTCTGCAGGTTGAGATAGATTGAATCAAATTTTACAAAATCTGCATCCCCCCATCCAGAATCATGATGGTATTTTACTGCAAACCTCTTGTTGATATAAGTTTGGCATTCCTGTCTCGAGTTGCATAAATCATATTTAAATGTGGAAAACATCCAAGGTACTACATTACCTAAGTAAGTGTAAGTAGCAGTATTCAAGTCTGCAACATAAACTTCAAATCCACTTTCATCCACTGCAGCATGGTCGATGAGCAAGGTTATCTTATCTAATCCGTTTTCTGTACCAATATCAAAATAATAATATGCGTTAAACTCACCACAATACCACCACCAACAAGTATTTTCCTTAAATACTAAAGAGTACCCATCATTTTGGAAGGTATTAGATAATGAACCAGAATAAAAACTCCCATCCTGGATATAGTAACTGGATGCAAAAATCTTTTTATCTGATGGTTCTACTGAAGCTTCAATGTATTCTGAAGGATATACTCCGCATTGACCATAACCTAAATAGAAATATCCAGAATCACCGAAACCAGTCCCCCAACTATTCCTTACAATCCATGCTTGTTTTGAGTCATCATACCCAACAATGTCTACTGCGTGTGCACTGTTCCAGTCCAAAGGTTCTGGACATTTATAAACTCCATTACTATCAAAAGTTCCATCAATATCTAGAGATGCGGTTATCGGACCATTTTGAATTATATTTTGTTTTATTTGTGTCATATCTGTTCCAACGAAATATGACCCCCTTATAGTCCATTTTCTCTTATCAGAAGTTCCGCATTTATAGGAGCAAGATAGGTCAGAAGCATCATATCTAAAACACAATTCATCCACTGTGCCATGTGTTTGAATATAAGTTAAAGCTCCAGAATATCCGCCCCCTTGGCAACTACCTGCACCGCTACAAGAAAGTAAATCCTGTTCAGATAAATCTGCATCAAAGTAGGGGTCATTGTTCACTATGTTCAATTTAGATTCAACTACGCCCATTGCCGCAAAAGCCCAACAGCTACCACAAGCCCCTTGGTCTCTTATAGGTGTTAACCAAAAATACCCGTCTTTATTACGCCAATCAAATACTGATGGTAATGAAGTAGTAGTCTTCTGAACCGTCATCGACTGCTTAGTAAGCATTTCTCTCTTAGGTATTTCTGTTTTATTCGCATTTAGTTTATCTTTTAAGCCCATAAGTTCAATCATTGAAACTTTTTGTATGCCATTGTTAGATGCGAATTTGTTAATCTCAGAACTAACAGCAGAAGCTCCACTTTTGGGTTCAACAATACATACAGCATACTCTTTGTCAAATGGATTGTTACTATCATTAACTATTTCAATAGCATATCCTTTTTTTGCACAGTAACTATATTTCTGTCCAACTTTTCCTTTCAAGAAATCCCATGCATTCAGTTCTGTAGTATTCTTTTCAATAACGCAAATTCCAACTTCTCCCTTGTCAGTAATATTAGTTAGGTAGTCATAACCCAATTCAGTGCAGTAGACTGCCGCAGGATTTTTTAGCGCATTTGCGCTGTAGGAAATAATAATAAGAAAGATACAACAAAAAAATATTTTCAATTCAATTGATGTTTTCATTATGAACATTTCCCTTTGAAATTATCCCATTCATTACATTCTTTTCCATCTGGTTGTAGGCATATACCACATTCAGAGGAGAACTTACAGCCTTCACTACTCTGTATTATCTTTCCACCCCCTTTTTCACACAATGTAGACTTGGTTTCACATAATCCATTTATGAAATCCCAAGCATCACAACTATGTAACATATCTATCTTACAAATCCCTCTTTGACCTTCATTAGTTTGTTCAGTCAAATAGGTGTATCCAAGACCTATGCAATATTCAGATGAAGGATTAGATATTGCTAGAGGAGGTTGGTTATGAATGGTGCAACCACCAATTAATAGAAAACAACAAATTAGGATAAGATATTTCATATTACTATAATTAAGTGTATTCCTCATTATTACCCCCTAAAATACTCATTGAGAATACCTACCAATTTAAAAAGCTTTCCTAAAAAACTCCCCTTTATTTGATGGTGGTTTATTCACAAAGAAATAAATACTCCTTATATTAATCGATTAATAGATGGATAAATTAAAATTCAATGTGGATAATAATCCATTCAGTAGCTTAACAAATGAAGAATTAGATAAAACTATATCTAATGTTTTTGCTGATTTTAAACGATTTATTGAGGCAAGGAAATTACAGCCGAGAGAAAAAATGGTGGATTTTCTGAACCAATGTGATTATACCATAAAAATAGTTTTCGCTTGGAAGAAATGCCGTGATGTAGATAAGGGTGAATATGAGAAAGGAAAAATTGCATTTGCTCAATTGATAACCCTAACAGAAGATGGTACAGGGAAGCCAAAAACCATAATAATTATAAGAATACAAAATATATTGGATTATTGTAATGCATACCATCCAAAGAAAGCAGAACAATTTGCTATTATTATGTCAGTTCAAGGAATAATGCATGAACTACTACATATAATCACATTAGATGAAGAATTAGTGAGAAAGACAGCAAGAAGTTATGTTAGGTCAGTATTTGGTGTTTAATTTTTTATAAACACAATCATTACAATCATTTTTGCACAATCCATATTCAATCAAAGTCTTTTTCTTAGGCGGTCTTTTGACTTTAGTTTCACACGTCCCTTCCCTGAA
>CAZTRD010000015.1:0-20236 GCA_964616145.1 uncultured Candidatus Saccharibacteria bacterium
ATTAATGTAGATAATTTTAATTGCTCATCAGTTGCACTTCGGGGGTGAACTTGCCGATGTGCTATAATCGTTATCTTACTGATAATTTAATTTTTGTCAACTACAATCTAGTATTTATCACATCCACAGAGAAATCAGTTGGATCAACATTTACTATATCCCCTCTCTTGATTTCATCTCTAAGTAAAGCTTCTGCTAAGCCGTTCTCTACCCTATCCTGTATTACTCTTTTTAAGTTCCTTGCTCCAAAAGTAGGATCATATCCTAAAGATACAATCTTTTCCTTTAATTCCTGGGTTATTAACAATTCAATATTTTTATCCTTTAAGCTATCTCTAATCTTTTGTAAATGTAATTGAGTAATATCCAAAAGATTCTGAGGAGTTAAAGCTTTAAAGACTACAACAGCGTCAAAACGATTGATGAATTCAGGCCTGAATATTCCTTCCTGAAAAAGATAATCTAGCAATTCATCCTTTATCTCTGTCATCTCCTTATTCTCCTTTAATGCTTCTAATATCAGCTTATATCCTGCATTAGAGGTAGCAATGATAATAGTATTCCTGAAATCAATTTTTCTTCCCAAACCATCTGTAATATATCCTTCATCCAATACCTGCAAGAACAGGTTTAAGATATTTAAATGAGCCTTCTCCAATTCATCTAAAAGTATCAAAGAGAAAGGATTCTCTTTGACCTGAGTAATCAAAAGTCCTTCTTGGCCAGGAGCCCCTATTAATCTTGGTATGTCTTCCAGATTCTGGAATTCAGACATATCTAAACGTATCATTTTGCTTTCTGAGCCGAAATATATGGCAGCAATAGCTTTGGATGTTTCTGTTTTCCCAACTCCCGTAGGACCCAAAAACAAGAATGTCCCCATTGGTTTGTTCCTGACAGTAATGTCTGATCTTGCTCTTCTTAAAGCAGAAGAAACTTCTTTTACCGCTTCTTCCTGATTAATGATTCTTTGATGAATTAATTTCTCAAGATTTAAAAGTATTGATTTTTCCTGAGTTTCTATTCTTCCTACAGGAATCTCTGTTTTCTGAGCCACTACCCTATCAACATCTTTAGGCAAAACCCAAAAGCTTTTGGAAGAACTGGCATCAACTAACACTTCTTCTAAAACCTCTCTTGCCTTCTTGGGGAATGGCATGGAAGTAATATATCTATCGCATAATTCTACTATCTGCTTTAAAGCAGGATAGCTTACATATTTCCTATACTTTGCTTCCAGCTCCGGAAGATAGTATTGAAGCATAGAAAGAGTTTCTTCTTTAGTCGGTTCTTTTACCTCTATCCTGCCAAAAAGACTAAGCAAGGACGGATTCAATTCTATCTTTCTATGCAATCCCGCATAGCTGGTTAAGCCAACTAAATGGAAATGAGGCAAAGGAAGGTATGGAGATAATATGCCGGCTATATTAATTGCTCCGGGTCTCTGGTCTGTTTCCACAAAGTTATGGAATTCATCAATAACCAAAACTATATTCCCGGCAGCTGTTGCTTCCTGAAGTATTTTTTCAAGAACACTTTCTACCTGATCAATGCTTTGCATGCTTGCTAAAAGAGTTGGCAAAAGCAATTCAACAACTCTTTTGTTATGCATTGGAGGAAGCCCCTCTTCCAAAACACTTCTTTTGGATACTGCATAGATTATATTCTTAGCTCCGACTCCCGGCTCGCTGATAATCAAAGCATTATTGATTTCTGCATTAGAAAGTATTCTTTCTGTTGATTCTGTTTCATTTTTGTATCCGATAACATCAGGATATCCTTCTCTTTTCATCTTCTCTGTCCAATCAATAGAATACTGGTCAAGAGTAATGGTATATCCGGCAGCCCATTGCTTTCCCAAACTCCCCTTTCTTACCATATTCTTGTATTCCCAGAATTTTGCATTCTCCCTCTGCTTATCAGCAACCCTGTCTTGCCAACCTATCAATCCTTCCACATCTTCTGCTTGCAACCCTCTAAGGATTAATTCTTTTTTAAAGAATGATTCATGGTTAGCCAGAGACATTACTAAATCCCCTATTGTAATCTTTGGATTTCCTTTTGATTCAGCCAATTGTTTGGCAAATCTGATTATTGTTTCCAATAATACAGTTTCATCTCCTGATCTATTAGGAATCTTAAAGGAGCTCTCTATCCTTTTTGCCAAATCAACCCTATCAATTAATAATCTGCTTAAGATAAAAGAGGTATAGTTGTTTGTTCTTATCAAAGAATAGAATAAAGATGTTGCATCAGCATATGACAATCTGAATCTATGAATGACATTCTTTGTTTCCTTTATCACCCAAGCGCTTTCAAAATCCAAATAGTCAGCCAGATTATATGAATTCTGATGGGCTTTAGGATTTTTCACTTTCAGGCGCAAAAACATTTCAAAGCTTGTTATCAAGAAGAATACGGAAAAGAAAATCAGACAGAATCCAAGAATCGTCTGGCTGTTTTTATTCAAAACAAAATAGCTTGCCAAAAAGAAAATCAGGAAAACTATTGTTCCGAAAAGAAATACGATTCTGAAGAATTTAAAAGTTTTTAATCTTTTAGGTTTACAAAGATTTACAGCTGGATAGATTATCGAATTGATAAAATCAAAATTATCCATTAGAAAAGAAATTTAATTCCTAAAAAGAAACATACAACTATCACTATAGGTGCGAATATCCATAGCAAGAATATGCAAGCGCCAAGGATGAATACAAAAATCTCCATTATTATTCCTATTATGATAAGAAACATTCTCATTATCGCTCCTATTATTCTTGAGAATGAATTAGAGACGAATGCTTCCGCCCATCTTCTGATATTAAATCCCCTGCCGTATGACCAGGAATATTTTCTCCAAGGAGCGAATAATGTTTTAAGAAGCACTGGAATGGAAAAGAGATAGGAATAGTATTTGAAATAGTTTTTCCAAATACGCAAAATCTCTTTTGGCATTTCGCCAAAATGCCATTGAAAATATTGTATGAGAATATTTTGCCTCATTACTTAATAATACAAAAAATATTGCAATATATCAATAAACTTAAACCCCGCAGTTTTCATGCGGGGTTCGAGAAACTATCTTTTTCTCTTCTTTGTAGCCTTTTTCTTCTTTGTAGCTTTCTTGGCTTTCTTTTTTGCTGGCATTTAATTTTTTAAGCTCCTGGCCGGCCAAGAAGAATTTATGAGGGCTTCTTCTTCAACCTTACGAAGCTTTTTTATAGAGGGATAAGGTGACCAGCCCTTATATGTTCCTCATTACTTAATAATAATTTTTTATTGACCACTATGTCAATACAAAAATGTGTGGACAACTCAAAATTATTTTTTGAAAACAAAAAATGAGATTAAAAGACACAAAATCAGAAGAAAAATTAATATAACCAATCTATTTATTCTAAATGGAAGAGAAAATTGTATTTTTTTTCTCTTCATGTAAGACAAAATGAATATCCCGGACCAATTTTTTGATTCATTTCTGTGTTTTGAGAAAATATTCTTGATATTTTTCTCATTTATCTGATTAAGATAAATGATTTCAGGGAAAACATTATCATATAGCTGTTCAAATAACTGTTGAGTGGATAAAATTATCTTATCATTCAATATTAATCTGCCAGAAGACATATTGGAAAAGAATCTTGTAGTAGATCCTATTCCATGAGTTTCAATTTCCTGGCCCAAGTCCTTCAATTCATCGCTGCGGGATAAAATGATTCTGATTGTTCCAGCCTTGGAATAATTTAAAAGAAAATTTCCAAAGTTTAGAACCGCGATATTCAAATTCCCCAGCCAATTCACATCCCCGGACTTACTTCTTTCTGATAAAAACAAATTTGCTTTTCTCAAGGATTCTTTAAAAGCAACTTCAGAGTTTTTATTCTTATCAGAATAGAATTCTTCTTTTATAGTTTCAGCCAAATTTACCAAAAGATCTTGATCTGTTGGCAAATAATTAATTTCTTCTGCAAGAATCAAAATATCTCCCAAATGAAGTTTGGAAGGATCTGGTTTAAAGGAAAAAACCTTTAGTTTTATATCCTTATCTATATTGGCATTGAATTTGTATTCAAATACTTGCATTTATCTGGAAAGTGTAATTATAATAAACAATCAGCTATTAAAGCATTCTAATCTTCCTTTGATTTAATGCAAGGGGGCGCGTAGCTCAGCTGGTTAGAGCGCTGCGTTCACATCGCAGAGGTCCCTGGTTCGAGTCCTGGCGCGCCCACTCCTTTACAAACCATTCTTTTTATTCTATCATTATCATATTGTACTTTATACATATTCTTGTTACTAGATAATTCCGTTGCACCCATTGTCTTATATACTATATGCGAGTCAATGAGTGCAACGGAAAAGGAGAATCCATGCTAAACGTGGGCAAGGTCTTCAAGCTCAAGCTCAACGGTGACGCTCCAGAGAATCAACCACTAGAGATGGTGCGGGCTGCCTATGGCTGGTCTGAAGGATGGGAATATTGCGGAACACCAGTCAAAGGAATCCAGACGGGGGAGTTTAAGCTAGTAGAAGTCGATCGCTGCGAAGATCTGGATGAGGTGATCAGGAGGATCTCGGCACCAGGAATCACCCCTAGCGGCCAATGGCTTAACGCCATCGCACAAGGATTCAGTTTCTGGAAAATCAAAAGACTGTCTCCAATCGGAATACCTGATCCATCATGGATTCCTCCACACGGTACCCCACACTTCCCGTTCATCAGTACAAACGGCGCCCAGAAATTCACTTGGGCTAACCATATCGATGCCAGTTTGCCATGGCTCTGGCTCATGCAAGTACGGAAAAGTAGTGAGGCAGGTGACAAGACGGGAATCTTGTAGGCTGTAAATCTTAGCCACAGGATTCTCTCGGGTCTGCAGCGTCTGCGGGCCCTTTTCTTAGATAAATATCGAACCAAAAACCCTCATTTCTGAGGGTCTCTGTTATTTCAATTCTACAGTTGCTCCAGCTTCAGTAAATTTCTTTTTAATCTCATCTGCTTCTTCTTTTTTAGCTTTCTCTTTGATCATCTGGGGTTCGGTTGCTGATAAATCAACCAGGTCCTTAGATTCTTTGAGTCCTTTCTGAGTTACATCTCTGACAACTTTAATGACCTCAATCTTTTTATCCCCAGGGGATTTCAAGATTACGTCAAATTCTGTCTTCTCTTCTCCTTCAGCAGCTGCGGCAACAGGAGCAACGGCTACAGCAGCTGGAGCTGCAGCAGATACTCCGAATTTGTCTTCTAGCAATTTCACTAACTCGGCGAGATCTACAACCTTCATTTGCTCGATCTCATCAACTATCTTTTTAAACTTTTCCGGAACTTTAATTTCTTCTGCCATATTTTTAAATTATTTAATTATTTTTTAGATATTGCATTGATAGCATAGACTAGACCTTTGATATTTCCCGATAGAACGTTTACTAAACCGCTCATTGGATAATTTAATAGATACATCAGTTTTCCAATCAATTCGTTTCTTGTTGGCAATTGGGCTAAAACCAATATCTGTTCTTTATTCAAATATTCATTATCTAGATAACCTCCAAGCATCTCTAATGTCTTTAAATCCTTTTGATTCTCAAAAAGAACTTTAGCCGGAGCCACTTCATCTTCGTATCCGAAGACAATGGCAAACTGATCATCGTATTCGGATTTCTTAAAATCAATCCCCTTGTTCTTAAAAGCAATATTGGCTAAGGTTTTCTTAACTACCTTTAATTTAGCCTGCTTTTCATCCAGTTTCTGCCTGAGGCCGAATATTTCTTGAGCTTTCAGTCCCCTATAATTCACAAAAACCATTGATTTCTGGGAATCGATAAGCTGTTCTAATTCCTGCACTGCTTCTTTTTTTCTTTGTCTTGTTAACGGCATATTAATGTATGTTAATAAAAAATCTGCGGCAACGCAGACAAATCCTATTTAATGATTAAACATTGATCACCTAGATAGGGCTTCTTTTGCCTAAACAAATGCCTATCGTCTGCGGTTGTGATTTCATATTAATCTATCTAGATTATTTGTCAAGCACATCTATAACAGCATCGGCAAAATCCTTTGCAGCCATTGGCCCATTTGCTGTAACTATTTTTCCATCTGTTACAACAGGCAAGTCCTCATATATAGCTCCATTCTCTTCCAAAATCCCAATTAGACTTTTATCCATATTATTACTCCATACAGTCGCTTTCTTTCCTTCAAGAATTCCATTCTTAGCAAGTATTGCAGGAGCAATGCATATTGCTCCAATAATCATATCCTTGGCTTCCTGCAATATTCTTGAAACATCTTCATCGTCAAGGAATCTACTTGCACCGCTTCCTCCTACAAATACTATCGCATCAAATTCATTGGAATGGAAATTATTAAAATCCAGATCAACTATCGCCTCTCCCCCGCCAACCCCTACGGCCATTCCCCTATGACTGCTTACTGTAGTTACGCTATGCCCATTCTTTTTGAATACAAACCTGGGAATGAAATATTCTTCATCCTTGAATTCCTTAAATGCGATTATCATTGCAATCTTTTTGGACATTTTGATATTATAGCAGAAAAAGAGGTAAAATAAGAAGATGAATGGGATCAAGAAACTGATTTTAATACTTTTATCAATAATCATCATATTATTGGTTGTTTTCTATATCCTTGATCAACAATTGCTAAAACTATACAATAATCAGGAATCAGCAATCTTTTTTGATAGAAATAATGAAATCATAACTATTCTTCCTAATGAAAAAGGATACTATAACCAATACCAACAGGATTTGCCAAAAGAAATTTCTAAATTATTGGTTCAAAAAGAAGATAGGCTCTTCTATCTTCATCCGGGAATAAACCCAGTCAGTTCTTTCAGAGCTGTTCTATACAATTTAGGCATTGGTTCCAGAAAGGCCTCCAGTACGATAACTCAGCAGTTAACAAAGATTCTTCTGGGCAACGAATTAAAGAGAAATTTTAAGAATAAGATAATAGAATCAATATATGCCCTATCCTTGGAAACTTTTCATTCTAAAAAAGAAATCCTATCAATGTATGCCAATTCCATATATTTCGGAAACAAAATCCAGGGAATAAATCAAGCCAGTCAATCATATTTTAACGTATCTCCGGATCTTTTAGACAAACCTCAGATCGTACAATTATTGGCATCTATCAGCAATCCCCTGGAAAACAATCCAACCAGAGAAAATAACATAGGGGAAGCCAAAATGTTTTCCAAAGCTCTTAATTTAAATGTAAATCAAGATGACTTGATTGACGCCAAGACAATAAAAGAAAATCTTTCTAATTTTACGTTTTCCGATAAGCTGTATTTTGAGATTTCAAGCATGTATCAGCCAAAAGAAAAAAATAATAAACTGACACTGGATAAAACAATAAATGAAAAGGTAAGAAACATTGTAGAAAAGAAACTCAATGAATTGGCCATAAAGAATGCCGACAATGCAGCAGTGATTGTAATTAAGCTGCCGGAAAACGAATTATTGACAGTAATCGGTTCTCCGGATCCATATAAAGAAGAAAAGGGATTCAAAATCAATATGACGCTTCAACCAAGACAAATCGGTTCCACAATCAAGCCCTTTATCTATCTTAAAGGATTTGAAAAAGGATTAAGGCCGTATACATTGGTAAACGACAGAGAGTATAAATATATAACAGAACTGGGTTTCCCTTTGTATCCTAAGAATTTTGACTATCAATATAGGGAGATAATCAATCTTCATTACGCTTTAAGCAATAGCTTGAATGTCCCCTCTCTTAAAGTTCTGGAATATGTTGGCCTGGACCAATTCTATTCTTTCTTAACAGAAGATTTGAAATTCAAGCCAATCCAGGATCTGAAA
This sequence comes from uncultured Candidatus Saccharibacteria bacterium, assembly GCA_964616145.1. GTDB lineage: Bacteria > Patescibacteriota > Minisyncoccia > Minisyncoccales > PEYH01 > JAQTNP01. The sequence continues at coordinate 7,858 of CAZTRD010000015.1, forward strand.
AACTATCAATTGGGAATCGCTTTAGGAGGTTTAGAAATGAGCCTATTTGATCTTTGTAGATATTTCACCATTTTCCCAAATAAAGGATATTTAAAAGAAATATCCATGATAGAATCAGCAAAAACAGAAACTAAGATAGCTGATGAGAAATACATTCAATTAGTAAACAAGATATTGAATGACAGAGCAACAGGGATAGAACAATTCGGATTTAAAAGCGATCTTAATCTCTTCCAAAACAATTATGCATTGAAAACAGGAACATCTAGGGACTATAAAGATAGCTGGGTGATAGGGTTTACCCCTGACTTCCTGGTTGGAGTTTGGGTAGGAAATGCTGATAATACCTCTACTCTATCGGTTTCGGGCCAATTAGGGGCCGGAAAGATCTGGCAAGAAACAATGGAACTGCTTTTAAATTCAGAATACAATAAGAAAAGAGCTTTGGATTTCAATCTCATCTCTTCTTTTAATGACGGCCAATCAATTCAATATGGTCTGCCAGATGACAATATTGGAAAAACAAAGAATATTCTTCTTGACCAAGAAACGGATTTGATAACATCGCCTCATGACGGAGATGTATATCTTCTAGAACAGAATACAAAGATAAAGCTGGAGGCAAAAGAAGAAGTTAAATGGTTTTTAAATGATAAACCTATCGGAAGCGGGGAAGATACAATAATTTCAATAGCTAAAACCGGCCAATACAATATTGAGGCAATCAAAGAAGATCAAGCAACAGAAAAGATAACTATCTTTGTAATTGATTAAATCTGCTCAACAATAAATATCTGTCCGGCGCTCCTGCCAAAGTTTTCAGGAGTATACATTTCATATGCCATTGCTGGCAAATGAGAATATTCTCCAGGGCTGAAAGCTCTGATATAGTAATCAAATTCATATACTCCTGGACGCATATGTTCTTTAAAGATAAACGCTCTGTCATCTCTTAATTCCTTAAAATCAGGATATATTTCTCTTCCCACCAGTTCCGTTTCCTGCAATCTTAATGATTTCTGCTCCGTAGCCAAATCCATATTAACTATTTCTGTTCCTGCCGGGATAAAATCCTCGATGGCTACGAATCTCCTATCCTTTGGAATAGTAATCACTAGGTTAATTCTTAATACATCCCCTACTTTGGCTTTTTCAATAGGAGTTTTCCCCTCAGGGTCGTTGACTGTGAATATTTTTCTTGTCACACTGATTCCTTCATCTCTTGGAGCAATTTGTCCTGCTGGGAGATAATACTTGAGAGCAATATCATAGTAGAAATTATTGGCAAGGCTATTTAAGTTATTCTTGGAGAACTGAAGAACATTTGCTTTTCCAAGAGTTAATCTATTCAACTCAATCTTTTCCGATACCTGCTCAAATATATTTGTTGCTCCGAAAGTAACTGATTTAATATTTTCATTGTCCAAGGAAATATTCAATTCAAAGTTTGATTCAGTTTCTTTCTTGAATTTAATATATTCTACCATAGCATCCACTACAGCCAAGGTATTATTGGTTGATCTCCAAGTGCCATTGCTGTCTTTTGAGTTCAATAACCACCTCAATACCTTATCTATTATCGGCTGATCCTGCTTGTATAGAGAAACCGCTTTAAGATACAAGGCAGTATCTTTAGTAGTTGTTTCATATGAATACCAAGAGATATTATTCTTCGGCTCAATAAATGCTCCCCTGGAATCTATCTTAATTCTATTGGCCAGAGCATCAACTAAACTCGTGGATCCGATACTGAATATTCCTTTAGATGTTTTGAATTCGGAAATCCTGCCCATAATGATTGTTAATTTGGCCAATGATTCCGTCCCTATCTTGTCGTTGATAAAGGCCTGGTCCTGAACAAAACTATTGAGCTTGTTTTTTATCGTCTGATTGACATTGCTATCGTCAATCAAGGCATATGACAGGGTGATAAACTCATCTTTATGAGCATCGCTCAAGATCTTGAAATTTAAAAGATAATTTTCAAGATATGATTTTGCCCTGAAAATAGAAGATTCGGAAACATTAAATCCTGCCGCCTTTACAGCCTTCAAAGCTTCCAGGACATAGGCGGTAAGATGGGAACTGGCCTCTTTAGAAGACCAATAGGAAAATCCCCCATCGTATCCCTGATTGTTATATAATTTATTCAATCCGATCTGAATTAATTGATCTACTGTATATTCTTCCCCGTTATATTCAATTTTCTCCAAATTGAATAAATCGTTAACATTAGGAAGATTTAATCCTTTCTTTACTATTGCCATGGCATACAGACGACTGGATATCTGCTCTGAACAGCCATACGGATAATCCACTAAATACTTTAAGCTATCGCTCAAAAATACTCCCAGGGTAGCCGAGGCCTTAACAGTTACATTACCTTTATTCTGAATGGTGCTGCTCGGCAAAAAGATATATTCTTTCCATTTAGATTGATTCGTATATCCGGCCGTAGCAGTAGTTTCAAAAGTTAAGGGCGGATTAATTTTAATAGTTTCATTTATTTGATCTTCAATTTCGTTTCCTTTAGCTAAAACATTAAATGCATGAGTCCCCTTCTCCATTCCTAATGGCGCTTCTACTTTGAAATATATTGTTTTGGTTTTTCCTGTTTCCAAAGATATTCCTTCCTCTGTTTTCCCCTTGCTTGTCAAAGTAGAACTCTTAAATGAAACATTAACTGTTTGAGTTATTAAGCTCTGGTTGAATATTTTGGCTCCGATTTCAAATGTATCTCCTGGAATGATGAATCTTGGCTTCAATATGGTTATCATTAATGGCTTCTTTGAGGTGAATTCGCTATATCCGACTCCCAATTGAGTATCTTTGCTTACCCCCAATGCTTCCACTTGCCAAGTAGTCAAATTATCCGGCAAGACAAATTCAACATAGGCCTTGCCGTTGCTGTTTGTTTTTACAACAGATTGCCAATAGGCAGTATCTTTAAATACTCCCCTGGCTTTCTTTTCTAGTTCATCATATCCTCCCCCGCCCTTAGTATCAGCCTCGGATGGAGCGTTCGGATATACAGTATCAGCATCTTCCAACACGTATTTGATGTTAGAGCCCGTGGTGATTGTTAAAGGAAATCCTCCATAGAAAAATTGTACTGGATTTTTCTTTGGGTTTCCTTTTAGAGCTAAAACACTCAAATCAACCACAGCCAGAGAAACATCTGTTTCTATGGGTTGGTTGGAAAAATCAGTGGCAGTAATGTCTAATTTTACCTTCTCTCCTGGAAGATAGTTTGTTTTGTCTGTCTTTACAGTAACATTTATATCTTTTATCTTTGTTCCTATGGTGAATTCGAGATTTCCGTATCTTATCTCTGGATTACTGGATTGAACTACGACTGACAGATAGATATTCGGAAAATATTCTTCTTTTATCGGGAAAGTATATTTATATATATTGCCCTTGATTTCCTTTATCTCATAGCTAAATATCTTCCCTCTTTCTAGAGATATCAATGCCTTAGCATTTGAATATGGCGATTCTATTATCACAGTAGCAGTATCTCCGATGGATAGATCGGCTTTGTCTGTCTTTAAATCTATCTTAGTTCCCTCATATGGCTGGATTGAAACAGAGGATTCGCCATAGACATAGAAATAGTGGGTGGCTGTAACTTGATTGCCATTCTTGTCCTTTCCTATTATCTCTATCTCATACTCCCCTTCTTTGTTGAATTTCAACTCTTTTGAGAAATTCCCTAAAGTATCTGTAGAAATATTTGATGTTTCCAATAATTTTCTTTCCATATTCCAATCATATGAATATCCTCCATCAGCATCTTGTCTTTTAGCATAGACATAGTCCACGCTATATTTATTCATAGTTAAACCGCTTACAGCCATAGGTTTTCCTTCTTTGCTCACTGATTTTACTTTCAAAATGGTGCTTTGATTCTTAGCTAATCCAAAGTCCTCTGAATACGTGCCAAGATAGAAATCTCCGGCGTGGACGATGAATGATTTTTGAGCTGATACGCTCTGCCCTTGGGATGTCTGAACTGTAACATCCAATACGAATATCTTACTCCTCAGATCTTTATCCTTAAAATGTTTTGCCAAATCCAAATCTAGATCTATCATTGCTTTCCCCTGATCAGACAATTCAGTTTCTCCTCTTAAAAGAAACTTTTCTCCGTAATAGTAGGAATCATCGTAATACCATCCATAACCGAATGAGAAATATTCATCTTGATATTTGTCAAAATAGTAATTCTGAGTACTTAAAGTATAGGTAACTTGGCTTTTTTCTACTGGCAAACCGAAATAGTAATTGGCCTCTATGCTGAATTTCCCCGTGTCTTTAGAAACATAGTCCGCTTTATCTGAAGTAACATCTACTTCAAAGGCAGCTGCTTTGTATTCTTCTACGCTGAAATAGCCGCAATCGCTATTTTCCAGACATATTCTGTAATTTCCCAAAGGACTTGCTTTGTCTATCACGAAATCGTTGGAAAATGTTGAAAATTCATTAAATATGACTGGCTGAGTAGCAACTTCATCATATTTGGAATCGGTAATCCTGATAGAACGCAATATAATGCTGTAATCATTGCATTTTTCATAATTCCCGTCATATCCTACCCTGCAAATACCCTTAATATGTACTGTTTCTCCTGGACGATATATCGGCTTATCAGTATAGATATATGTTTTAGCATCCAAATTGGCTTCTGAGGCCCAATTGAAATTATCATCGCCGAATCTTAAATAGGTGCTATCTTTTCCATTAAATACTATTACCGCATCAGCTTCCTTGGCGGTGGAAGCTATTCCTTGATAATCAGTATAGATGCTAGAATCTAATTGATAGCTTCTTGATTTGTTAGAATAGGCATACAAAATAACCTTAGCTCCCCCAACCGGCTGTAAGGTATTGATATCATTAACCCAAAACAATGAACTTGATCCAGACCAGGAAGGATCTAGCAAGCTGGTATAGGAATTGGCTTGCTTTCTCGTAACTGCCATATTAGTAACAGCAAGATATGATTCTGGGTTATAGCTTTCGTATACATAATCATGGCTGTAATACGAATAGGTTTGCCTTTTTAAATCAGGATTGCTGAACCTTAATATGTAATGGCCTAAGGGATTATCAAAGTAATCAGAAATATCTACTTTGAAATAATTCTTTATCCAATAATTGTTTGGCAAATTTAATGTTACATCTTCTGATTCCTGGCAATTATTAGAACCCTCCAGCATTGAAAGAGCAGTTGTCTTGCATATATTCAAATTCAGATACTTAAGATTAGTTGCGGCAAAAACAAGCTGAGTATTTTTGGGAGAAGTGATGTTTGAATATCCCTGGATGTTATAAAAGGTTCTATCATTATATTTAAGGTCTCCGGTTTTCAAAGATATTATTTTATCTTTGTATTGCCCGAATACATCATTCAAAGCAAGGGTTATCTGATATTCTTTATTCGGATCCAAGCGATAGGAAACATTTGTTTCGTATTGCCCAACGTTACACAGATAATATGAGGACTTATAAGAAACATAATGGGATGGGTATATCTTTATTATCCTTAAATCAGAATCGGATTTGATAATATTTTTCAAATCCTCGGTTTTATCAGGAATCTTTATCGGATTGTTAGAACAGACAGATAATTCCTTCAAGCTGTCTCCTCCAGAATCTTTCTCGGAAAGGGCCGAATATATTTCAAATGCCGGATAGACCTGAATGTATTTCCTTATCGGAATTTGATTCAATTGGAGCCCGTCAGTATTTACTAATTTTTCTAAAACTACGTCAAAGCCCTGCCCTACTCCAAGAAGATTAGGATCAAAGGTCAGGGAGATCTTTTTCTTGTTATCTATCTTCTGACATGATTCATCTGACAGGATCAATTTCGGATCACTGCATTTCTGGCCATAGACAATATTCTGTAGCCCTACCGCCTGAATATTGCTCTTATTAATATTAATTTCCTCATAGAATGTTATCCATAATTTTCCTTGAGGATCAAAAAATGATTGGCTAACCTCATTTGTTCTATCGGATGTAGCACTGATTGATTCGATAAGATCATTGACGGTAAAGGAAAAAAGACCGGGCAGTGCCAAATTGATATTTCCTTCTAAAGGATAGGCGCCACCAACAGTTATAGTATATGACTGACCAAAATCCCAAAGTCCGGATCTGTTAAACTTGTCGCTCTTGGGATTTATCTGGATAATAGACTTATTTAACTCTCCTTTCTGAGTTTTGCCACTCTTTAATCCTAGAGATTTTTGAACATTAGCGAATAACCTTTGAAAAATGTTAGATGATCCCATTCCTTCCGAATCATCTGCTATTTCTTCCTCATCATTTTTAAAGTATTTGGCAGTAAATGGAATGTTTAATTGATTGCTACTATTAAATACCTGAATAGCGTTAATGGTTCTCTCTAAATCTACTGGCTGATTAAATACAATGTAAAATGGTTCGTTATAACTTAAAAGAGTGTTGGTGTAATTTTGAACAATTCTTAAATTTCTCGTCATAAAAGAATATGTTCCTCCTTTGATTGCCAAACCATCAACAGATACGAATCCTGATTTGATAGTAATGGTATAGTTTGAAGAAGCTATCAATCCGTTTTCTGGAATGAATTGCAGGTTGCTCGTTGTTATCCATTTGAATTTCCCTTTTGTCACAGGAGTAATCTCTACAGGAACATCTTTAGCTTCAAGCTCAGATAATGTTGTCAGAGGAACTATCGGCCTGTTAAAGACTATTGTGATTTCCGAGCTTTCAGGAGCTTCTGTTTCGCCGCTTGGAAACACAGCTACGATTTCTGGATTTTCAACAGATAAAAAATCCTCTTTGATGATGTTATCTGAACTAACAGCCAACTGCACCTCATAATATCTGTTCAATTCAAGATCTTGAGTTGGTTTAAAAGATATTTCTGTGTATTTTTCTTCTGCCGCATTAGCAATATTTATCAAAGAAACCTTTTGAGAAGGAATGCTCTGCCAAGTTCCCCTAATCTCTGGATTGAATGTTATATTCCTAATAGCTGATGCAGGGTCTATCTCTGAAGGAAGCAATATCCTAATGGGAGCGGATTGAGAAATCTTTTCCGGGACCAAACGGTACGATTCCGGGATATATGTTATCGTGCTGGTCTGAGGAAAGATGGATCCTTTGAATAGATAGGCAAGAATACCGAGGGCAATAATTAGAATAAAAACAATAAAAGGAGCGATCTTTATCCTTTTTCTGCTGATGTTTTTATTCTGATTATCTGAATTGGAAAAACTAGATGGAAATTTGTAAAATTCGTCCATATGTTTATAAAGAATTATTATATAATTCTACTACTAATTTTAACTATTGAACATATTTAGCTCTGGCAATATTATGTTCTTTCAGAGTTTTACTGAATACCGTAGTTTTATCTGGTTTGGATAAATAGTACCAATAAGATGTTTTTTGAGGATAAATGGCTGCAATTATGCTATCTAGTCCCGGGTTAGATATTGGTCCGGGCGGCAATCCCAGATATTTGTATGTATTATACAAAGAATCAATGCTTAAGTCCTCTTGATAGATAGTATCCTTGCCAGACAAGTAGTTTATCGTTGCATCTACCTGCAAAGGCATATCGTTTTCCAATCTTTTCCATAGAATCCCTGAAACTATCGCCTTGTCTTCTTTGGTAATAACTTCTTTTTCTATCAATGAAGCCATTGTTATTATCTCAAATATGCTTTTCTTCTTTCTGGCAATTTCTTCTCTTAATTCCGCAGTTATCTTTTTATCCAAATTCAAGATAGTTTTTTTAATAATTGAATTCAAATTAAAATCATCTCCTAATTTGTAAGTGTCCGGGAATATGTATCCCTCAAGATCCATATTCTCTGGCTTATCCTCTAAAACACTAATTTCCTCTGAAAAATCATTCATTGCATCCAAAAATTCTTTCTGGGTGCAAATATGTTTTTTTTCAAGATATCTGGCTACATCATTTTTATCCCATCCCTCAATTAAGGTAATCTCCAATCCTTGGGTTTTGGCATTAACAAACATTCTAACAATATCATTCAAAGAAAAATTTTCTGATAATATATATCTTCCTGATTTTAGATTGGAACTGTTTCCAGTAATCCAGACATATCCTTTAAACAAAGATACGTTTCTAATTAATCCATTCTCCTTTAAATTATTGGCAATTGTAGAAACGCTTTGCCCTTTTTTGATAAAAAACTCTGATTCTTCAATATTACTGGAATTAGGAAAATATATTTGCATCAAATACAAAAATAGAAAGAATACTATCGCTAATATTAATCCATAAACATACTTTTTATTCATATCTTCTTAATGAATCAGCCGGCTTTAATTTAGCGGCTGATCTAGCTGGAAGATATCCAGATAAGCATCCTAAAATGAATGAAAAAGCTAAGGCAAAAAGAATAACTGGAAATGAAATATACGCTTTAAGCATTACAACAGGATTAATTGTAAAATACCATTCAATCAATTTAGCAAAAAGAATCCCCAGAATCGTCCCCCCTGTTCCGCCTATCAAGCCAATAGTTCCAGATTCCAAAAGAAAGATATAATTGATGGAAGAATCTTTTGCTCCTATTGCTTTCATTATACCAATTTCTCTGATTCTTTCCCTTACCGAAGTAAACATGGTATTGGCAATCCCGATTCCTCCTACAAGAATAGCAATGCTGGCAAACCCAATAACAGCAAATTGCAATGTTCCCAATACGTTTCCGGCAATATCCCCCATTTTATCCGCAGTAAGGACTAAAAAGTCCTTTTTATCTGTGCCTCTCTTTCTCTGTCTTACATTGCTTAAACTGTCTTCAATATTCTTTGCCACCTTATCCGTATCTGCTCCGTCTTCTATCTTTACCATAACCTGAGATGCAGAATCAGTATCTATCCCTGTAATTTCCCTGAAAATTGAATTTTCAATCATTACCATTGAATCATCGTTTTTATTTCCCAATGATTTTAATATTCCGCTAACTTCTACTTTCCTGCCGTCCAAAGCTATGGTATCTCCTACCTTAACAACATTAGAGAATAGTTTATTAGCGGCATAGCTTCCAATTACTATCTCTCTTCTTCCAGGCCTTGGCCAGCTACCGGTGCTTACATCAAAACCCTGATATTCTTTGATAACTTCCAGACCGTCTTTTAAATCCAAGCTGGATAGCAAAACTTGTTTTGCTTCTCCTAAATATCTTCCGGTTACTGCCGTGTAATTATATGCATATATTTTATCCACCCCGCTAGTTGTTTTTATCGCCTCTATGTCATCCTTATTAAGTTTTACTCCTCCCATCATGCTTAAAAACATATTTTCTTCATCACCCGGCATCACTGTGATTATTTCATCTCCAAGGGATTGCAATTGGGAAGAAACTGCTTCTTTAATTCCCTGGCTTAAAGAAAATAATGTGACAACCAAAAAGACCCCTATGGCAATGCCAATAATAGTCAACCAGCTTCTTAATTTTCTGGTTTTTAAATTCTTTAAAGCTATTTTGAACAATCCCTTAAAATTCTCCATATTAGTTTACTATTTTCCCGTCCCTAATAATTATCGTTTTATCAGAATAGGCGGCAATATTGCTGTCATGAGTAATTACAACAACTGTCTTTTGTTCCTTTTTATTCAGGTTAGCCAATAATTCCATAATGGCCTGCCCATTTCTGGAATCCAAGTTTCCTGTTGGCTCGTCTGCCAGAAGGATTTCCGGATCATTAGCTAAGGCTCTGGCAATAGCAACTCTTTGCTGTTCTCCCCCTGATAACTGTCCTGGTTTACTATTTTCTTTTCCTTTTAGGTTCACCAATTCCAGCAATTGTTTTGCTCTTTCTATTGCCTCTGCTTCTTTTTTCTGCTGAAAAATCATCGGCATTGTTATATTCTCCAATGCGCTTAAATGCTGAACTAAATTGAACTGCTGAAATACAAATCCGATTCTTTTTCCCCTGATATCTGCCAAATCATTAAAAGAAAGCTTGGAAGTATCTTGCCCCTCTAAAAACATCTTTCCTTTGTCTGGAAGATCCAAGAATCCTAAAATATTCAAAAGTGTCGATTTCCCAGAGCCGGAAGGACCGATAACACTGGTCATCGTGTTTTTAAAGATATCTAAGTTCACTCCTTGCAATACAGCAGTCTCAACATCCCCATGCTTATATATCTTAAAAACATCTTCCAGTTTTATTATCGGCTGCTCCATATTATTTAATAACAACTATTTCGTTTTCTTCCAGTCCTTTTTTAATCTCAATTAAACCATTAGTTCCGGATAATCCTGTTTCCACTTCCTGTTGATGCACTTTGTTGTTTCTTTTAACGAAAACAAAATCCTTTTCATCGATTTTGTTTATCGCTTCAACTGGAATAGTCAAAACATTATCTATCTTCTGGGAAATGATAGAGATATCTGCGCTCATTCCTGATTTGATCTCAATTTGAGGAATTTGGCTGAAAATTATCCTGACTGGATAATACACAACATCATTGATAATTTTTTCTCCGGGTTCGATAAACAGAACTTCCCCTTCAAATATCTGTTCAGGATAGGCAACTAATTCTATCTCTGTTTTGTTTCCAACGGCAATCTTTGGAACATCTTCTTCATATATGTCCACTTCAATATAGTAAGTTGTATCTGGAAGAATGTAGAAAACCGGAGTAAGCGCCTGAGTCAGTTCCCCTACTGATTTCTTAATATCCACTACTGTTCCATCAACAGGGCTCTTGGCAGTGGCTTTAGACAATTGGGATTCATAGTACTTAACAGCATCACTGGCTTTATCTGCTTGCGCCTGGTAATAGGTAACATCTTCTGTCCTGGCTGCTGACTTTAATTTATCCAATGCTTCTTTGGCGCTTTGATAGGTATAATATGCCTGATCTTGGGTTGCTTTAGCAGAAGACACATTTTGTGCTTCCGTGGATTTTTTTAAAGCTAGGGTAGAAATATCGCTGACTGCAGTAGAATAATCAGTAGAAATATATGATCTATGGGTATCTAAAGAAGTTTTGTCTGTAGAGCTGACTATATTTTTGTAGCTAGAATCCCATACTTTTTCTTTTACAAAATCCAATATTGTAGTAAATGTATATATTTTATTCTTTGCCGCTTCCAGATACTGATCTGCCTTATCCTGGGAAAAACTGCTATTTAATTCTTGGATAATACTGTCAAGATACGTATATATTTCTCTTGCCTGCCCTATCTTTTCCCTGACAGAAATGCTTGTCTGATCTCCTAGATAGAAATAGTCCTTTTGCATTTCTTCAAGAAATGTCAAAGCATCAAAAATCTGGATTTTTGTTGCTTGCAAATGGCTTAAGGATAAAGAATAGTAGCTGTTTAAAGTGTTAACAGATACTTGTTGAACATTAGTTAAATTTTCTTTACTTGCTTCCCAAGCATTCAGTGCTTTATCTGCTGTTGTCTGGACTATTTGTATTTCTTGAGCAGTAGCTCCCACCGTTATCTTATCCAATTGGGATTTGGCTAAATTATAGTCAGATTTTGCCTGATTATACTGAATAATCAATTGAGAATTATCTAATTTCCCCAAAATATCTCCTTTTTTAACAATTTGGCCGATTTTAGAAGAAATCTCTTTGATTATTCCTGATATTTCAAATCCAATTTCCAATTTCTCTCCCCTTTTTACTATTCCTGTCTCTGAGATTTTCTGCACTACCGTATCTAATTTCACGGTAGCTGTTTCTTCCTTTGGCCCTTTCTTGCTGCCAACAGAAGCAATAATGATTAAAAGCAGAATCAGAATAATGACTGCCGGGATTATGAACTTCTTTTTAAATATTTTCATGGTTTTCTAGAGAATTAATGATAAAAGATAATAAGTTGTATTCTACGCAAAAAACGCTAGTTTGGCAAGGAGGAAACTATTTAAGATTTTTTAACCAATTTTTAAGTATTTTTTCTATCAAAACTACTATTTCTTTCCCAGATCTATTTTTGATTCTTACCTTTTGCATTAAATTATTTTATCAAAAAATTATCCTAAATCTCACTCAATTCAGGTTATTGCAAAATTAGTATTCTAATTTCAAGCCGATTTTATCAGCAAGAATATGCAACCATTTTTCATGCCTACCTATTTGAGAAGATGTTGATATGTTTTCATGGAATTGGGTCATTTCACACAATCCATTTATATCATTTTTCATTTCTACAATATCTTCTTTGGTAGCCATTTTTGTAGCCATCAAAACAAGATCTTTATCGTCAATCATATTTTTATATTATGAGTATATTATAATCTGATAAATTAAATCGTCAATGAATGGAAGGTACATTCTACCCCCAACTGCAACATAGCAAGAAAAAGAAAGAGCAGCTGGAAT
>CAZTRD010000016.1:0-20109 GCA_964616145.1 uncultured Candidatus Saccharibacteria bacterium
CCTTAAAACCCTTGACTTTACTTCTTGTTCGGGATATAATAGTAGTACTTCCCAGTTATGCGGGAAGTTTACGTTATGAGTAATTTAACAAAAACAACGGTCGTTTTGGCAGGGATTTTAGCCCTTGGCTGGATAGTTTTACCAGCCTTAAATCAGGCAAATGCTGACCAAGAAGCTTCTTTGACAGCCTATGCCTACGAAGAGTCCTTGCCAGGAGGTAATAATTTGCCTGGATCTATCATTATGGTCCAAGACAATAGTTTTATCTCTAACAACAGCCATTTCTCTAGCGATAGCAAGACAATCTACGTGATTGCAACTGCCTATTCTTCTACAGTATCCCAGACAGATGATACTCCATTCATTACAGCTTTAGGAACTACAGTAAGGGATGGTATTATCGCTGCCAACTTTCTTCCTTTCGGAGCAAGGATAAAGATACCAGAATTGTTTGGAGATAAGATATTTGAGGTAGAAGATAGAATGGCCCCTTCCAAGGGATACCATATTGATGTGTGGTTTTCCACATATCAAGAAGCTAAAGAATTTGGTGCGAACATTACACAGATAGAAATACTCAATTGAATACGAATAGAAATCTAAAACCCGCTGAAATAGCGGGTTTTAGATTAGAAGTGCCGAGGACAGGATTTGAACCTGCACGCCCGTAAGGGCACAGCTCCTCAAGCTGCCGCGTATGCCAATTCCGCCACCCCGGCTTTTACTTCTCTTGGGTTGCCTCTTCTGTTTTGACTTCCTCTGTAGGAGTTTCTTCAACAGAAACAATTTCTTCTTCAATTTCCGGCTCTTCTTTGACTTCTCCGATAGAGGCTCTTAATTCTTCTCTTTTAAGTTTAGCTCTCTTTCCCTTAGCTTCTCTTAAGAAATATAGCTTGGCTCTTCTGACTTTAGCCCTGGATTTTATCTCTATCTTCTCTATCGTTGGGGAATGTAAAGGAAATGTTTTTTCCACTCCCACATTATCTAATATTTTTCTGACTGTAATGGTTGCTCCAGCTTCAGAGCCCCTTCTTCTGGCTAAAACTAAACCTTCAAAAATCTGGACCCTTTCTTTTTTGCCCTCCTTAATTCTTTCATGAACCCTGACAGTATCTCCTGATCTGACATCAGGGATATTGCTTTTTGTTCTGCTTTGTAGGAAATCTCTAATTGTTTTCATATGTTTTTAAATTATTTAAAACTGTTTTTAATTCTTCTGGCAATGGAGCGATGAATTCATGCATTTCCCCATTTAATCCTTTAATTTTTAATCTATGACTATGAAGAAATTGCCTGTTCAATCCTTCTGGCATTGATTGGTTTTTAAATGAATATAGTTTATCTCCAATTATTGGGTGGCCTAACCAAGCAAGATGTACTCTTATCTGATGCTTTCTGCCTGTTTTTGGCCTGGTTAAGACCAAAGTATATCCTGGAAATCTTTTAACTACTTTCCAGAATGTTTTTGAATCTCTGAAACCAGATTTTCTAAAAGGACCAATTTTTAAAACTTGTTTCTTTCCATCTTTTCCTCTTCCCATCCAGCCCCTTATCATCCCACTATCTTCTTTTATCACTCCGGAAACCAAGGCCGCATATGTTTTTCTAACTGCTCTATTTTTAAACTCTTTTTGGAAAAAATTCAAGGCCTGATCGGTTTTTGCTATCAAAATCACTCCAGATGTATCTTTATCCAATCTATGAACTACTCCATATCTTGGTGCTTGCCCGCAATTCTTCAATTCAGGAAATTCCTGGATTAACTGATCAATTAATGTTTCTTCTTTTATATTTCCTTCTGGAAAAACAATCAAGCCAGCAGGCTTGTTTATCACAATCAGATCTTTATCTTGATAAATGACTTGGAATTTCATTTTAGTGGACGGTATAGGACTCGAACCTATGACCTTCTCGGTGTAAACGAGACGCTCTACCAACTGAGCTAACCGTCCATGGTGCGCGTGGATGGACTCGAACCATCGAACCCCAACTTTATAAGAGTTGTGCTCTACCAACTGAGCTACACGCGCGCTCAAGCAAATTCTACTTTCCCTTAATTAATTTTTCAAGCTCTTCTTTCTCTAATGTTTCCTTTTCTATCAGTGCCTTAGCTATTTTCTTTAAGTTAGCGCTTTTCTTTTTTAATATCTCGGTTGTTTTTTTCTGGGCTTGAGCAATGATTTTTCCTAATTCTGCATCAATATCTTGAGCTATTCTTTCAGAATAGTTCCTTTCTTCTCCGAACTCCCTTCCAAAATATGTTAATTCATCTTTTCTCCCAAAAACTACTGGTCCCAATTCGGACATCCCATATTCTTTAATCAATTTCCTGGCAATTTCTGAAGCTCTTTCTAAATCATTTGAAGCGCCGGTAGTAACATCATTAAAAATTAACCTTTCGGCGCAATATCCGCCCAATAGTACAGCAATTTCTTCAATGAATTCAGATTTTGTCTTGAAATTTTTATCCTCCGAAGGAAGTTTTAAAGTAAATCCTGCAGTTAATCCTCTGGCGATAATGGAAACCTTTCTTACAGGGCCAGTTTCTGGAAAATTAAGAGCTACCAATGTATGACCTGCTTCATGATAGGCGCAGATTCCCTTTTCCTTTTTAGACAATACCTTGCTTTTCTTTTCAGGGCCAAGCAATACCTTCTCAAAAGCGCTGGTAATATCTGTTTGATCAATTTCCTTTTTATCAAATCTAGCAGCAAGGATTGCCGCTTCATTCATTAAATTAGCCAGATCTGCTCCTGAAAATCCAGGAGTTCTTTCTGCAACCTCTCTTAAATCAATCTCCTTGATTAATGGTTTGTTTTGAGCATGGTTTTCTAGGATTTCTTTTCTTTCATTAATGTCTGGCAATTCAAGCATAATCTTTCTATCAAATCGCCCGGCTCTTAAAAGAGCTGGATCTAACACATCTGGTCTGTTGCAGGCAGCCAATACTATTACCTTATCCTTTGGTTCAAATCCATCCATCTCAACTAACAGCTGATTCAAGGTTTGCTCTCTTTCTTCATGGCCTCCGATAATAGCAGGGCCTCTCGATTTTCCTATTGCATCCAATTCATCAACAAAGATAATTGAAGGTTGCTTCTTTTTAGCTTCTTGAAACAATGATCTTACTCTAGCTGCTCCGACTCCGACAAATAGCTCAACAAACTCTGATCCGGAAATATGGAAAAAGGGAACATTGCTTTCTCCGGCAGTAGCTCTGGCCAGCATTGTTTTTCCAACTCCGGCAGGGCCTACTAGCAAAACTCCTTTTGGAATTCTGGCCCCCATTTTTAAGTATTTCTGAGGTTCTTTTAAGAAATCCACTATTTCAATCAATTCTTCTTTGGCTTCTTTTAATCCTGCCACATCTTTGAATGTAATCTTTTCTTGGGAATGGCCTTCTGCTCCGAATAATCTGGCTCTGGCTTTAGTGAACTCATTGGCCCCCATAGCTCCTTGCTTGGCTTGCTTAGACAGATTCCAAAAAAACCATCCAAATACTATAACTGGAAGAATACCAATGAGGACAGTGGCAATCAACATCCAATCTCCCCCTCCGCTTTTGATATTGATATTAATTCCATTTAATTTCTCTTTGTCCACATTTAAAGCGGTCAAAGATTCAAATATGGACACATCACTTTCCTTATTTGAGGTAAAAGTCGTTCCATCAGTATATTTCGCCTCTATTTCTGATCCATTCACACTAATAGAGCTTATCTTTCCCGCATTAATATCTGTGGCCAATTGATTCAATGGAATTTCTTTGGAGCTTTCTTGAGAGCCGAATGGGGTTTTTCCAAACAGCAAGCTTATCACAAAGAAAAGCAAGATGATAAAAACAAGGTTTTTGAGAAAATTTTTGTAAACAGGTTGTATTTTATTCATTTTTACAAACCAATTATTTTTCTAAAGGTTTTAAAGTCAGACGATGCTCTTGAGGATCAAGATGAGAAACCTTAAACCCATATGTTTCTCCTGCTTTGTATTTTTCTCTCATTTTAGCTTCTGTACCTAGTTCAGAAACATGGACAAGGCCTCTAATTTTCGGAGCTACTTCAATAAAAGCCCCGAATTGATTCGTTCTGATTATCTTTCCATTAACCTCATCTCCTATCTTAATCTTTTTTTCTATCCCTTCCCAAGGATCGCTTTGTAAGGCCTTTAAAGAAAGAGAAACTCTTCCGTCTTTGGAAATATCAACGATTTGAGCTTCTACTTCCTGTGCCACCTTTACAATCTCAGCCGGATCATTAATTAATTGCCAGTCCAGTTCAGATATATGGATTAATCCTTCCATCTGAGTATTCTGTTCCTCTGCGGTTAACGGGAATCTAATGAAAGCGCCAAAATCAGCCAGTCCGGTTATCTTTCCGATTACTCTGTCTCCAACCTTGTATGTTTTTAACAGATCCTGGATTGCTCCGGTTTCCATTGCTTTTTCAGAGAAAATCAGTTTGCTTTCATTGGCATCGACATCAAATATTTTTACCTTAAGATCCTGCCCTACCAATTGCTGTAATATCCTTAATATCTCAGTAGAATTACCTTCTTCTACTCTTGGATAGTGCTCAATAGACAGTTGGGAAAGAGGAAGGAATCCTTTAACTCCGTATAATTCAGCCAAAAGCCCTCCTTTATTAGCTCCATTTGGTCTTATTGTAACTGTTTCAAAATTATCCTTGAGATCTTTTAATTTCTCCCACCCTATCTCTTTCTGGGCTTCCTGCAATGAAAGCTCAATATTTCCATCTTCATTGTCTACTTCTACTATTTTGGCAGTAATATGCTCTCCTGCCTTTAAACTGCCTAAAGCTCTCTTGGCTAAGAAATATTCTTTGCCAAGAATTACTCCTGTGCCCATTGGGCTCAGGTCGACATATATGCAGGCACGTCCAATCTTGATGATCGTACCCTCAACCATCTTGCCTTTTTTTGGCAGATAGTCGATGCTGTCGAAATCCTGCGTTAATTGTTCTGTTTCTTTAATCATGCTTGTTTTGTAGCATAAATATATTTTAAAGACAAGGGCACGGGCGCTCGCACGCTCGTGCCTTCAGTGGTTCCTGCCTAACTTCTTGGCAGGAGAGCACAAACCGAGATGGTGTGGTGGCCGAACTGGCGAACTTGGAAGGTTGCCTGGGATGTACTCTTGGGAAGAATGTCTTCAAGAGCCCAGGCAACATCTCCTGCCATTCCCCACGGAAGATTGATTGTTACAGCTCCTTTGTCGAATGCGCCGCTGGCGTAATCGCACTGCTTAGCGATGCCTTTTGCCACGGCGAATCCGACAATCCCCTTAAGAGTTCTTGTTGCTTCCTCGCCCCAGTTCTTTGAAGCTTGCGCCTCTGATAGGATCGTCTCTCTCATGGACCCCCTCCTTCTCGTGACTAAGTCCTTTCTACAGGCGGAAGGGATAAAAGTCAATCTATTGCTCTAATTACGATTATATGATATAATATATATTGATAATAAGGATAGCTCTTTAACTTTTAAAAGCTACTCATTAACGCGTTTGTACTGCTTTGAGGGTATCTAGATGGTACCTTGAAAGCAGTACAATACGCAAAGGAGGTTGGGATGACAACGTTTCTCTGGGTTGTAGTCGGTTTCATTGTCGCTTGTTGGATCATCAGCAAGTTCAACAAGCTCGGCATGCTCCGTAAGCGCGTAAGGGAGACGCGCAAGGAGCTGAAAGAGAGGCTTGAAGCTCAGTGGGGGCTGATCTACGGGATTATCAACACGACCCGTGGCTATGTCCCGACTGAGGCTCTGCTCTATGATCGAGCAGAGCACAATGTTGTCGTCGCCCAGACTGCAGCAGCCCAGCGGGGTTGCATCAGTCTGGACGCGATTGAGGGGGAGATTAAGAGCCAGATCGCGAGACTCTTCGCGATTGGGCGTTCTTCTCCTCAGTGTCGGGATTCGGTGAACTTCCTTGATCTCCAGACGAAGTTCACCAACGCCTGGACCGCTATCAGGAATGCGCAGAGATGCCATTCTGCGGCGGTCACGAACCTCAACCAGGCTCTAGATGTTTTTCCCCAGAGTCTGGTTGCCCGCCTCCTGGGCCTGGAGGAAGAAGTCGCTCTTCTGAGCGACAGGCTCATCGAGGAGTGAGTAGCAAGCATTCGACCGCCCTGTTTCCAAAACCTTCGGGTTGCGGATTTCGGGGCGTGTTCTTTTTTACATTTGAAAAATATTTATAATATGCTAATATAGAAGCGGATAATCTTGCATTATCAATATTTTTAATTCAATACTCATATGGAAATTCGTTGGTATGGACAAGCATGTTTTTTAATTAAGACAGACGGAGAAAATAAAGAAGAAGTAAAGATAATCTTGGATCCGGCAGGAGAAGATGCCGGATTAAAAGCTCCATCAGAAGAAGCTGAAGTTTTGATTTTGTCTGATGGAAAAAAACCTAAATCAATGCCAAAGTATAGGATACTGATTCATGAGCAGGGAGAGTATGAAATTAAAAACGTATTTTTAAAGGGAATCAATATCAATGGCAGCGAAATATATATTATTGAATCAGAAGATTTAAAAATCTGCCATTTGGGAGCTTTCGCTGCTAAAGATTTAACTCCTGAACAGATAGAAGAGATAGGAGAAATTGATGTTCTCACCATTCCTGTTGGCGGAGGAGATGTGATAACTGGAGCTGAAGCGGTGAAGATAGTAAACCAGATAGAGCCGAAGATAATCATTCCTTCTTGTTTTAATATTCCTAAATTAAAGATTAAACTGGAAGATGTAAAAGGATTTTTGAAAGCATTTGGGCAGGAAGGGATAGAAGAACAGCCCAAATTATCAATTTCTAAAGAGAAATTGCCGGATAAGACAACAGTAGTTATATTAAAACCAAATTAAGATGAAGTTTTTAGATAATTTAAGAAAATTAGACGATTCAAAAAAGAAGCTGATTATCTGGTCAGTAGTAATTGTTCTGGCAATTGCTTTTTTCATCGTTTGGTTGAAGATTACTACATGGAGATTGGGCGGAATTTCCAAAGAGCAGTTGATGAATGGAATTACAATGCCAAACATTGAAATCCCCGAAGTTGAAATTCCTGCTTTGCCGGATTCAATAGCAACAGATACAATTTTTTAAACATTAAAGCAATGGAAAAAGAGAAAAAAGAAGATATACAAGAGATAGGGAAAGTTCTTCCAAGAGATATCTCTGAAGAAATGAAAAATAGCTACATTGACTATGCAATGTCTGTTATCGTTGCCAGAGCTCTTCCCGATGTCAGAGATGGTCTAAAGCCCGTACACAGAAGAATCCTCTATACCATGTATGAAGATGGATTGACTCATTCTGCCAGATTCAGAAAATCAGCCAATGTGGTTGGAGGAACATTAGCCAGATATCATCCCCACGGAGATATGGCTGTATATGATGCTTTAGTCAGATTGGCTCAGGACTTTTCCATGAGATATCCTTTGATTACCGGGCAAGGAAACTTTGGAAGTATTGACGGAGATCCTCCAGCAGCTCCAAGATATACTGAAGCCAAAATGTCAAAGATTTCAGATGAAATCATTAATGATATCAACAAAGACACAGTTGATTTCATTGATAACTATGATGGTTCTAGAAAAGAACCAAAAGTATTACCTGCTTTACTCCCCAATCTATTATTAAATGGTTCTGTTGGTATTGCCGTAGGCATGGCAACAAATATTCCTCCTCATAATTTGGGGGAAGTATGTGATGCAGCTATGCATTTGATAGATCATCCCGATGCAACAACAGAGGACTTGTTTGAATTCGTAAAAGGACCGGATTTTCCAACAGGCGGGATAATGTTTAATTTAAAAGAAATTATTGCTGCGTATTCTCAAGGGAAAGGAGCAATCCTTACCAGGGGGAAAGCGGAAATTGAAGAAAAGAAGAATGGCTGGCAGATATTGATTACAGAAATCCCGTATCAGGTGCAGAAATCTGATTTAGTAACTCAAATTGCTAAACTGGTACAGGATAAAAAGATTGATAAGATAAAGGATGTAAGAGACGAATCAGATAGAGACGGATTAAGAATAGTGATTGAATTGAAAACAGGAGCTTTCCCGCAAAAGGTTTTGAATTTATTATACAAATCCACTGATTTACAAAAAAACTATCATTTAAACATATTGGCTTTAGTTGATGGGATTCAGCCAAAGGTGTTGTCTCTGTCCGAAGTTTTAACCCACTATCTTGCTCATCGCCAAGATGTAGTTTTAAGAAGATGCAAGCACGAACTATTGAAAGCTCAAGAAAGAGCCCATATTCTAGAAGGTTTAGTTAAATGTCTGGGAAATATTGATGAAGTCATCAAGATAATCAAGAAATCCCAAAGCAGAGATGATGCCAGGAAGAATTTGATCGCTAAATTCAAGCTTACCCAAATTCAGGCAGAAGCAATTCTTGAAACTAAATTAGCAGCTTTAGCTAAATTGGAAAGAGAAAAGGTAGAAGAAGAATTAAAACAATTGCAATTAAAGATTAAAGAATTGCAGATTTTGATTAAATCACCTAAAAAGATCCAGGAATTAGTCAAAAAGGAGTTAAAGGAGTTAAAAGAAAAATATCAGGATGCCAGAAGAACAAAACTGATGCAAAGAGGGGTGAATGAGATAAAGGAAGAAGACACAATTCCAGAAGAAGATACAATAATTACCTTAACCCAAAAGAGCTATATCAAAAGGATAGATCCGGAAACATATAAGACCCAAAATAGAGGTGGAAAAGGAATAATTGGGGCGGAAACAGGAGAAGAAGATTTTGTAGAACACTTTGTTTTTGCCAACAGCCATGACCAAGTGCTATTCTTCACTGATTCTGGCAAAGTATTTGGTCTGCCAGCATATGAAATACCAAAGGGGACAAGAACTTCAAAAGGAAGGGGCTTGGTTAATTTCTTGGAAATCGGAGCTGAAGAAAAGATAATGGCAATTATTACTATTGGCAAAAAAGACGCAGAGCAAGGAATCCAATACCTTAGCATGTCTACCAAGAATGGCATTGTAAAAAGAACTGCCCTGGATAAATTCAAGAATTTAAGAAGCTCTGGACTGATAGCTATTAATTTGAAGAAGGGAGATGATTTAAGAAAAGTAGAAAAGACAACTGGCAATGATCAACTGATCCTTGTTACAAAGAATGGAATGGCAATCAGATTTAAAGAGCAAGAAGTCAGGCCGATGCAAAGAAGTTCATCCGGCTTGATTGGTATGCATCTTAAATCAGGAGATGAATTGGTTGGGATGGAGGTGGCAGAGGCCAAGCCGAGAGGAGAGAACAAGAAGAGGAGGGAGAATCTATTGGTTATCACAGAGAATGGATATGGTAAAATGACTAAAGTAGATCAGTATCGCTTGCAAAAAAGAGGAGGAGTGGGATTAAAGGCCGCTAAGATTACTCCAAAGACAGGAAACCTTGTTGGGACAAGAATTCTGGAAGGAATAGAGAATATTATGATAATATCAAAGAAGGGCCAAGTGATCAGGATGTTGGCAAATAAGATTTCAGTTTTAGGTAGAGCAACTCAAGGGGTGCGCTTAATGAGATTGGATACTAATGACAAAGTCGCCTCTCTTGTTTACTTATAATATGGTTTCTTTACTAGAACCAGAAAAAATTATCAATCAGATCCCAATAGAAGAGCATTTCCTCTCTGCTGATTTCGGCTGCGGAGCAGGAGGATTTACAATTCCTTTAGCCAGAAGATCTTTAAAAGGCCTTGTCTATGCTTTTGATATACAAGACACCGTATTGTCTGCATTGCAGGGTAATGCAACTTCTCAAGGATTGAATAACATCAAGGCAGCCAAATGTGATTTAGAGGCGCCAAGCGCTACAGGAATTCCGGCCAATTCTTTGGATTTAATTATTATCGTAAATGTTTTGTTTCAGGCAGAGCATGCTGATTTGGTTTTAAAGGAGGCAGCCAGGATTATTAAGCCGGGAGGAATGATAGTTATTGTCGATTGGAAGAAAGATGTTCCCTTCGGTCCAAATGCAAGAATATCTCTGCAGGAAACCCAAGATATTCTCAGGAGATTAGATGTTAAATTAAAACATGAAATTGAAGCTGGAACATATCACTGGGGAGCGATATTTGGGAAATAGGGTAAAGAAGATATTGCTTTCCATCTCATTATTTATCGGGATTATTATTTGTTGCCAAATAGTTTTTGCCTCTAGTTTAAAAGATATTTATACTTTTAATGTAACTTTTCCTAGCGGACCAGTATCTGCTGGCGATAGAGTTGAAGTAAAAATTAATGCTTCAGTATATCCTGGATTCTTAGCTAATGGAGTTGAGGTCGATATGGGGAATGGGTTTATCGAGCGTATAGCTTGCAATTCTTACGGCAATTGTAGTGGAGATGTTTCTAGTACATATTCCGTAGGAGGAGAATATACTATAAAAGCTGAATTCTGTTATGTTGCTGGTAATGGTTTGACAATTTGTCCTCGAGGAGGTGGGGGACAAGAAGTGGTAGAGGGTATATGTTGTGTAACAGAGATATCGCAGATCCAAGTTGAATCAAGTCCATTGCCTTTATTATGTAATAATGGTGTTATAGACAGCAATGAGGAGTGCGACAGTTCTAATCTAAATGGAAAAACATGCATTGATTATGGTTTTGACGGAGGTACTCTAACTTGCATAGATTGCTCCATAAATACCTCACAATGCACTAGCGACTCAATAGAGCTTCCCGACCGATATCCCAATCCTCTTTCATGGGAGAATATTCTAGAATTTTTAAAAGATGCTGTAACTTGGATTTTCAGAGTGGGTTCAGGATTAGCTGTTTTAATGATTCTAATTGGGGCCTTTATCATAGTAACCTCTGCTGGTGATCCAAGAAGAGCAGAGAAAGGCAAACAAACAGTGATTTGGGCAGTGATAGGGTTTGTTGTTACTATGATAGTTAATGGTATTATCGCACTATTAAAAGCAATAATGGGAGCAAAATAATATGAAAAAAATATTATTAACAGTAGTCACATTATTCATGCTTAGTTTTTGTTTTGTTTATGCCCAGGACTCTGTCAGGATAGAAAGGGTTACATTATCTCCAGAAAATCTAAAAGTAGGAGATACAATTAAGATTACTATAGAATCTCAGGGCTATTCTGCCGATCCAAGGTTGTCTCTAGGCGATGCTAGAATGAGGATAAATTATGGATTTTCTGATTCAACAGGAGATTCATCTTGGGACGATATGCAAATTGAAAGTGCGGTAGGCGGGAAATCCTTATTTTATGGATCTACGGTATATTACGACAGCCAAACATATAATATTAACGTAGAGGTGTGTTATCAAAAAGCAGGAGCGGGGATGAGTTGGAATAATGAAAATTCGCTAGTTTGTAATACTTTTACTACTTCAGTTACCCCGATTGCCCTAGATACCGGATCGGATATCGCGGCTTCAGAAGGAAAATCACTTAATCCATTCGCCTGCGAATCTTTGGGAGAATGTTTTGATATGATAGCTACTACCCTATTTTATTTCTCTATTGCTTTGGTTTCCGCCACTATCATTATCGCTGGCATTCTTTTTTTAACAGGAGGAACTCCCGCTAGAATATCTTTAGCAAAGAAAATCCTTTTGTTGGGGATAGGTATTTTTGCTATAATGTTATTAGTAAAGTTTGTAGCCATTATCAGCAAAGATTACTTAACATCATCAACTCTATGAAAAAAAGATTTTTAATTCCAGTTGCTCTATTAATCCCACTCGTTTCTTTTGCTGAAAAAATAGCCATAGATGTCAAATTCACAAAACATAAAGATTTTATAGAATTTTTAAACGAACTAGGCAATTGGTTATATACATTTGCCTTAGCAGCTGCGCCAGTTGTTATTCTAATAGGCGCCTTTATGTTTGTTACTGCCGCGGGGAATCCCGAAAGAGTAAAAACCGGCAGAAGATTGATAATTTGGGCAATAGTCGGTCTGGCTATTGTTATGACTTCCAAAGGAATAATAATTTTGGTTCATGAGTTATTATCATAATTTTATGAAAAAGATTTTACCTGTTTTAATAATTTCCCTGTTTTTATGTTTTAATTTTTGTTTTGCCGAACCCCTTGATCCAGGGTCTACATTTGGTATTCCTGGGTTCAGTGATGTGGGCACTATTCCCGCTCTCTTACTTAGCGGCCAAGGGGTAATGGATGGATCCTGGTCTCTTGAAGTTACAGATGCATCAATCCCGACGAATATTAAAGGATTTGAGAAGATAAATATTAGGGTAAGAGTAAAATCCGCTAAATTAGATAAAAATATACCGGCAATTGTCGTAGCTACTCAAAAAGATCTATCTGCAACAGAATATACTGCTATAAGTAAATATGAAATATGCGAACCGTCCCCAGTTTATGATTACATTTCTCTTGCCCCTAAGGTAGATTATTACCAAGGGACTTGCGATATTACTTTATCTGGAACGATTGGATCAAAAGATCAGGATAAAATAGAATTGGCAATAGTGTTATACAAGGGAGATGCAGAGCATGGCCTGATGGGGGCTAATACTACCATGGTGCAGAAGAAAACCTATACTATCAATGTTTTGCCATCATCTACTAGCGGGGGAGACTCAGGAGCCACAGAAAATCTAGGAGCTCTAAAATGGGAATCAATAGTTGATTTCGCCAATCATGTCATTAATATTATATTTGGAATTATTGTTTCCTTTGCCTTTATAGCAATTGTTATTGGTGGGATTCTAATGGTCACTTCCGCGGGAGACCCGACAAGAGTAGCCAAGGCAAGAAATACGATATTCTTTGCTTTGGCTGGATTTGCCATAGCATCTTTGTCAAAAGGAATAGTTTCCTTAATACAGGCAATAATGGGAGTAAAGGAAAAGAGTGGATAAAGGGCTTGCTTACCACTTGATTATTATATATGATATTAAAAGAACAATAATAAAGGTCGTTAAGAATTAATTACTTAAAATATGAACACATTATTAAAAGTTTTAGCAGGAGTTACATTAGTAACATTATTAGTTTTGCCAGTGGCTGGAGTTTTAGCAGCATGTGTTGGAACAGCTAATGGAGTGATAGAGGGTAGTGAGGCCTGCGATGCTGGTCCTGGTGGTCTTGCTCCTACTGCTACCACCCCAGGTTGTAGTGCTAATTGCGAGGTAATGCCAGCTACTACCGGAGGAACAGGAGGTACGGGGGGAAGCACTGTTGGCGGGAAGGATCCATCAGAATTACCAGACTGGACAGCCGATGAAGTTATGGAATTGATTGGTAAAATAGTAAACTGGATATTCACATTCTTAATGCTATTTGTTGTCATTATGGTATTGATTGCAGGATTTACATTCGTGACTGGTGGTGGTAATCCAGACAATGTTACTAAGGCTCGAAATATGCTAATGTACGCTCTAGTCGGTTTTGCCGTAGGAATGTTGGCAAAAGGTATTATAGCTCTTGTACAAGCATTTCTGAATAAGGAGATAGGAGGAGGAGGATTCATCTAGGCAATTTTAATTAGGTCCCCGTGGCGGAATTGGCATACGCGCAGCGCTTAGGACGCTGTCCGCAAGGGTGGGGGTTCAAATCCCTCCGGGGACACAAAAGACCGCTTATCGCGGTTTTTTGTTGAATTAGATATATTGTATTAGTAATCTTCCTTAACCGATATTCTTATCTCCTTTTTCTCTTCAGATTTCTTTTTGGGAATAGTAAGGGTTAAAATTCCATTTTTAACAACTGCCTTTGCTTTAGAAACCTCTACTTCTTTTGGGATAATAACCTTTTTTACGAAACTCCCCCAAAAACATTCCTGGCAAAAGTAGTTATCTCCTTCTTTTGTTTCCATATTCTCTCTCTTTCCTTTGATGATTAACATATCATCTGCGAAGGATATCTCTATATCCTTTGCATTTACCCCTCCTATGGGAGAGATAATGACAACCTCATTATTGGTTTCATAGGCATCAATGGTCGGTTCTCCTATTCTTTCATCGCTTAACCATTCATTGTTTTTGGGAACAACTTGTTTTTTCTCTTTTCTAATTTTGAATTTCATATTTTTGTTTTAAGTTTCTGGCTATGGAAAATTGTATTGAAACGATGATAAATAGGAATACCAATACTGCGGTAGGAATCATTATCTGTTGCGTAAATACAGGTCTGTTTATCCCAAAATTATATATACCATGAAATACAGTAGCAATGAATAACCCTATCGGCACATATCTGAATTTATGCTTCTTTTTAAAGAAGGCCAAAGAAGCAAAGAATCCGATATTGGCCGCTGTTAAAGCATGTAATAGTGTTGCGCTTAAAAACCTGGCAATAGATATCCAGATTGTATCTTGAAATATGGTGGGAGAACTTGTGGGGAAAAGTATCAAAATGTTTTCTACGGCAGCAAAGCCAAGTCCAGCTACAACCATATATATCATCGCATCTATCGGCTCATCAAATTCCTTTGATTTGCAGGCGCTGCACCTTACTACAAAATATTTAGCCGCTTCTTCCGTTAAGGCGATGATGATAAAGAAATATATTAAGTGCTGTATTAGTGTAGGATCAGGAGAAAGGATTAATTTTCCCAAACCGTATTCTATCCCTGCTACCAGAATAGTAACAGCCATTCCATAGACAAAGATTTTTAATATCAATTCCTTTGGTTCCGGGTTGTCGTCTTCTTTTAAATAAAAAACAAGCCAGATCAAGCTTGGTAGCAAGCCAAAAAAAAGAAAGAGGAAATAATTAATCATGATATGGTTAGATTCGCTTGGGCTTTTATTTCTTTATAATTCTTTATTCTAGCATTTTTAAGAATATGATAACAAGCATTTAGGGCTACCATTGAAGCATTATCTGTGCATAATTTCATTTCAGGAATTGAAATATTCTTTTTTATCCTTTCAGCTTCCTTTTTTATTAATTCTCTCAATGCTCTATTAGCAGCAACGCCCCCGCCGATAATTATCGTTTTAACATTAAATTTTTCTGCGGCTCTAATTGTTTTTTTAACCAATACTTCAATAATTGCTTGCTGAGATTCAAAAGCCATTGAAGAAATATATTTTTTGGATTTTAAAACTGATTTTTTCTGTTTTTTTGTATTATATATTACAGAGGTTTTTAATCCTGAAAAAGAAAAGTCAAAATCTCTCGTAGCAATCATTGGCCTTGGAAGAGAAATGTCTAGTGTTTTACCACTTAAGGCTGCTTTTGATATTTCCGGACCTCCGGGATAAGGAAGACCAATAGCCCTCGCTATCTTATCAAATGCCTCTCCGGCTGCATCATCTCTTGTTTCCCCGATAATTCTGTATTTTCCTAATTTCTCAATTAGTATTAGCTGAGTATGTCCTCCGGAAACTATTAAAAAGACAGCCGGGAATATTCTTTCATTTAAAATATTCGGATTATTCACAAAATTAGCAAAAAGATGGGCTTCAATGTGATTTATTGGAATGATTGGGATTTTCCAGATAGCAGATAATGATCTAGCAAAATTAACTCCGCTCCATAGACATGGCTCAAGGCCAGGCCCGTAAGTTACAGCAATGTAATCAATATCTGGTTTCTGGTATTTTTCTACAAAAGATTTGGTTTTTGTAAAAAGGGACTTTTCTTTTTCTAGAATCTTTTCAATTTCTTTAGAGTTAATCTTAGAAGATTTTAATCTTAAAAGATTTGAATCTTTTAAAACCTTTTTTAAAACAATTGTAAGATTTTTTTGATGTTCTCTCCTGGCTAAAGTAGGATATACTCCCCCGTATTTTTTATGAATCTCAATCTGTGAAGAAATTGCTTGAGAGATAATTTTAAAATCAGCAATATTTCTATCGCATTCTCCTACAGATATTGCCGTATCATCACAAGACGTTTCTATGGCTAAGATTTTCATATTTATATCTGCATGATAGATTATTTAGAAATTAATTTCAAATCGGACAATGGCAAATTATGTCCGAAGGTAAATATGGACAAGAATTTTCATGTCCGGATTTATAAATATTATACTTGACTCTATCTGAATTAAGGATAAAGATACAATTAGAGGAAGTCATCGAGGTCGGGAGGCAAAGTCATGCGGAACTTCATGCTGGGTTTGTTACTGGTGGTGCTAGCGGTTGCCATCGCGGCGACGATTTGGTTCGCCGTGGATGCGAACTCAACGTTTCATTCTGCTAGCGTGGAACTACTTAAAGGGAACCCGATGTCGAATGCGGAAGCCAGATTGGGGGAGACTTACCTTGCTTTTTCCCTGGTTTGTGGCCTAGCCTCTCTCATCCTCGTGGTGCTCATTGTTCTGGTTGTATGGTTGCCCTGGAAGCGACCATAGATCCCTATCGAGGAGCCCCTGCAATTGATCGCAGGAGGCTTCTTCTTTTTAATTTCCTTCTAAATGCGCTAAAATCTAAATATGACTCCAGATTCTCTAATCACAACTATTGAAGGGATAGGAAACTTCTATCAGAAGAAACTCCAGTTTTTAGGAATAAAAACGATAAAAGATCTATTAATGTATTTTCCTTCAAGATATGATGATTTCTCTAAAATCACAGACATTTCTGATTTGAAGATAAATGAAAGAGTTTGCATAAAAGGAGAAATATCAAAGATAGATAATATTAGAACAAGAAAAAGAGGAATGTTTTTAACCCAGGCATTGATTAACGATGATACAGGATCAATGAAAGTAATGTGGTTTAATCAGCCATTCTTAACATCAACCTTAAAAGACAACGATTTTGTTTGTTTGGCCGGTAAAATAGTTTCCGGAAAAGGAGGGGTATATTTAAGCAATCCAATCTATGAAAAGATTTTAGATAAAAAAGATCTTACTCACGCAGGAAGAATAGTCCCGGTATATCGTTTGACCACGAAAGTATCTTCCAGGTGGTTTCGCTTTGTTATCAAAAAAGCAATGGTGGTGTTGAAAGATATACATGATCCATTGCCAGAAGAATTGGTCAGAGAAAATGATTTAATGGAGATTACAAAAGCCATTAAACAAATGCATTTCCCCGATTCCTGGAACCTATTAAAAAAAGCCCAGGAAAGATTCGCTTTTCAACAAGTATTTCTTTTGGAACTTTTTGTTTTAAAGCAGAGGATAAAGAGAATGAAGGAAAATTCAATTTCCATTCCGATACAATTGGAAAAAGTGAAAAAACTTGTTGAATCCTTACCTTTTTCTTTGACTGTTGCTCAAAAGAAAGCCGTCTGGCAGATATTAAAAGATATGGAAAAAACAAGACCAATGTCCAGATTACTGCAGGGAGATGTTGGTTCCGGAAAAACTATTGTAGCTGCATTAGCAGCATTAAACGCAGCTAAAAACCAATATCAAGTTGCCTTTATGGCCCCAACAGAGATATTGGCTAAACAGCATTTTGAAACAGTCCACAATTTCTTAAAGGATTTTAATGTTAATATCGGTCTTTTGACTTCAAAAAATGATAGATATTTTTCCAAGAAATTGAAGAATCAAACAATTGAAATATCTAAAGCTAAATTATTGGAAAAAACCTTAAAAGGAGAAATTGATATTATCATTGGAACTCACAGCTTGATTCAAAAGAAAGTTAAATTCAACAGATTAGGTCTAGTTATCGTAGATGAACAGCATAGATTCGGAGTGGAACAAAGATCCAGATTGATTAAAAATGCTGTAAAGCAAGGATTAATGCCTCATTTGCTTTCTATGACTGCCACCCCCATTCCAAGAACCCTGGCTTTGACAATATATGGAGACCTGGATATCTCTCTTTTGGATCAGATGCCGAGAGGACCGAGAAATGTAGAAACAAATGTTGTCACTGCCTCAGAGATCAAAGGAGTTTACTCTTTAATTAAGAAAGAAATCAAAAAAGGCAGACAGGCCTTTGTAATTTGCCCAAGGATTGAGAAAAAAGAGATAGAAGAAGGTGAAGAAGTTTCTTTTATGAAAGACATATGGAGCGAGGTAGCTGCAGTAGAGGAAGAATACGAGAAATTATCAAAAGAAATCTTCCCTGATTTTAATATTGCCATGATGCATGGCAAATTAGGATCAAAAGAAAAGGAAAAGATAATGAAAGATTTCAAAAACAAAAAAACAGATATTTTAGTTTCTACTTCTGTAGTTGAGGTAGGGATAGATATTCCCAATGCAACGATAATGATAGTTGAAGGGGCGGATAGATTCGGATTAGCCCAGCTCCATCAGTTTAGGGGGAGGATAGGAAGATCAGGGGATAAGTCATATTTCTTGCTTTTTCCTTCCGCTAAATCGAGAGATAGCATTTCAAGATTAGAATCATTGGTAAAAACAGATGACGGATTAACCTTAGCAGAAGCAGACTTAAAACTCAGGGGTCCTGGAGATTTTTCAGGAGTGAGGCAATGGGGAATTCCAGATATGGCTATGGAATCTCTAAAGGATATCAAGATGATTGAAAAAACCAGAAATGCAGCCAAAGAAATCTTAGAAAAAGATTGGAGATTAAAAAACCAGCCTTTGCTGGAAAAAGAATTAGAAAGATTTAATCAGGAAGCGCATATGGAGTAAGAATATCCATTATTGCTAGGTATTATTTAGATTCTTCATTTTTACAAAAAAAGATCGTCTAGCCCTTCTTTTAATATCGCATTTTCCATCAATTGCCATAGATAAACTTCCTTTGAAAAATAGATTTTCTATCTTTTTGTTGAATAATTTTGTATTTTCGATGGCGCTTTTATAATCACCATCATTCGAAACAAGAATAGCTATATCATATTTATCAAGCGCCGCCATAGTTACCATGTCTGTTGACAATTGAGTATCTAAATTTTTTTCTTGGAGCGCGTTTCTAGTTCCTTTTAGATCGCCAAACTTAATGGAAACATTCGATAATTTTTCAATTTCGCTATAATATTTTTGAGTAAGATTATATCTTTTTTGCTCTAACACAGAACCAGTTAAAAGATATGATGGTGGCCTGACACAATAAAAACCCACGTATACAAGGTTTCTTGACCCAGCTAAATTTTGAGCCAATATTAGTGGATCATATAAACAAACCTAACCTTTATCGGTCTTTCTGATATTGTGAATATAATGAAATATATTACTGTTATCAATAAAAACAGCTACACGTTTATTACTCATATAATTAATAATAGAATTTGAAATCATAAAAAACAAGAGCCCGGAAGGGCTCTCGTTGCTTATCGTAGCCGAAGCAAACGATAAGGATTTATTGATTACATACTATCTGATATTTGTATTTTTGTCAATAATCAAGTTGTGGATATTCTTTTTCTCAAAATTTTATCCCAAAGAATATAAAAGAAAGGAACTCCCATATTAAATTCTATCAAAGAGTTTTCTAATAATATTAGAAAAGATCCTGGTCTAATTCCACTAATGAGTAGAGAAAATTCCATCATAAAATGAATTAAAAATCCTATCAAAAAAAGAAAAGCGATTTTTTTCCA
Organism: uncultured Candidatus Saccharibacteria bacterium; assembly: GCA_964616145.1. GTDB lineage: Bacteria > Patescibacteriota > Minisyncoccia > Minisyncoccales > PEYH01 > JAQTNP01. The sequence continues at coordinate 19,463 of CAZTRD010000016.1, forward strand.
GTTGTATTTCAAAAGGAATAGCAAGCCAAACCCGATCATTACTATTCCTGCCCTTAAAATTCTAAAATCAGACATATGCCTGATTGTTGTAATCTGGATATCGTTAATAGGTAACCATTGAGAAAGGAAAGCTACGGCCAGCCAGCCAAACAAAACGAACAGAGTCCATTTCAATTTCTTTTTTCCTTCAAACATTAGGAAAACATAGGCATACTCAACTCCATAGGAAAGAGAAAACCAAAGAAAGAATACAAAAATATTCCAAAAGGAGTTATTCAAAAAAGATATTTCTCTTACTCCGGCATGTAGCCAAATTCCCCAGTCAATTATGAAATTTATCAATAATCCTCCGATAAAAAACGCAAGAAAGGGAATTTTCTTTTTTAAAAATATCAGTGTAGCAATAAATACAATTAAAAAGGATAAGTCAAAATAGATATAATCGATTCCAAAAGTTCTAATTACATCATACATATTGTTAGCGGCGCTACGGGGGATCGAACCCCGGTTTAAAGGTTGAAAACCTCTTGTCCTAACCACTAGACGATAGCGCCATATCAGTTATTATATTGTTTTTTGCAGAAAATGCAAATCCATGAATTCTATTCCAAAGTGCAACATTCTTGTTTTCCATTAAAGACTTCATG
>CAZTRD010000017.1:0-19325 GCA_964616145.1 uncultured Candidatus Saccharibacteria bacterium
AAGGAAACTTCAGGGAATGCTTTAAACTCTGTTAAGGAACATCCGGAAGCTTTAACAGGTTTAGCGGGGGCGGGGTCGGGTTTACTTTTATCTCACCTAATGCAAGATCCTAAAAACAGATCCGTAGCTCGTTATCTGTTAGATGCGGGGATAGGTGGGAGCTTGGGAGTTTTAGCGGGTAATGTTTTCAAACCCGAAAAACTTCCAGAAACCTTAATATATAAGAATCCGGAACCTTTAGGTGGAGTTTTAGGAGGGAGTGTGGGTTTAGCTACTAAGGGTTTGGGGAAGGCTTTAGGAACTATCCCTACAGTAGGGAAGAAAATATTGCAGGCTCCTGGAAGGATAGTTCAAGGGGCTGGTGAAGCTATATTCGGCGGTACTGAAGATTTAAGTAAGCCTATAATTGAAGGGCCTAAACCCTTAGGAGTTGTAGGTAATACGCTAAGCGGTGCAGCAGCTATATCTCTACTATCTATGTTACTAACTAAGGGGAAATTTAAGTCGGGAAGAAATATACTGAATACGGAAGGAATACTTTCCAAACTTCTTTCCCGCTTATCTCCTGTAGGTTCTAGAGGCTTAGTGGGGAGAGAAGGACTAATACGTAAAACTATTCCTAACGCCAAATCTAGTATACCTAAGGCGATAAAAAATTTAAAGAATAATTATTTAACAGCTAAAGAATTTACTTAATACTTAAAATAGAAACTTACTAATTCCTTAACAATTAGGGAAATTGCTTAATGCCTAAAATAGAAACAATTGGAAGACTACTACTTAAGGACTCCCTCCCCGAAAACCTTAAGGAGTTCGATACTATTTTAGATAAGAAAGGAGTTAAGGAACTTTTTACCGAATTAGCCAAGACTCCGGAAAAATATGTAGATACTTTACATAAGTTAGAAACTATAGCGCGTACAGCTTCTACGGAAAGAGGTGGAGAGGCTTCGCTAAGTCTTAGGGACTTAGAGTTGCCGGTAGCTATGAAATTGTATAGGAAGAGGCTGGTAGCGCATATAAATACAATCTCTCAAAATCCTAAATTAACTATGCAGCAGAAGAATACGCAGATAGTTAAATATATTAGAGATAGGATAGAAGAGATACATAAGGATGTTAGGGAAGCTTCGGTAAAAGATAAGAACAGTTTTGCTGCGGCTATACAGCACGGTTTTAGAGGCTCTCCAGTACAATTGACACAGATTCTCTTCGGGGATTTGTTAGTATCCGATCACAAAGGTGCCCCAATTCCTATTCCCGGACTCCACGGCTACGGGGAAGGAGTTACTCCTCTAGAATATTGGGCGGGAGCCTTCGCGAGTAGGAAAGGATTTACAGATGTACAATTCAGCACAAGTCAGACAGGGTACTTCGGGAAGAGACTAGCTTTAAGCGCTAATAAGATACGTGTTACAGGGAAGGATTGTGGAGCGGAGAATATAGGTCTGCAGAGAGAAGGGGGTGATCCCGATAACATAGGTGCCGTACTAGCGCAGGATATAGGGAAATATAAAAAAGGTACGGTAATAGATAAGAAAATGCTGTCCGATCTGGAAGATAAGACCGTACTTCTCCGCTCCATCTCAACTTGTCAGCAGCCGGAGGGTGTTTGTCAAATCTGTTCCGGGAAAAGAGAAGACAACGAATTCCCGACTTTAGGGGAATATATAGGAGTTAAAGCGGCTAGAGTTATTTCGGAGCCGCTCACGCAGTTGGGTTTGTCGTTAAGTGCTGATACACAAATACTTATGGCTAATTTTGATTCTAAAGAATTAAAAGATATAGAAATCGGAGACTGGATCATAGGAAGTGATAGAGAAGGCAATACTAAACCTGTAAAGGTTCTTAATAAATACGATCACGGAATGTTGGATGTGTTTGAATATGTTTATACTCAGCCCAGATCTCGTGCAAAAATAAAACAAACAGTTTCAATTAAATGCACCAAAGATCACAAAATACTCTCTTCATATTTATTTAGTGGGAGGATGAGCACCCCTCTAGAACTTAGGGCAGGAACAAATAAAACCAGAATCTCGGCTATAACTCCCAAAACATTCTCCGGACATATTGGTTCCAAAAATGAACCTTTGGCATTTATTATTGGATTGTTATTAGGAGATGGGGGATATTCTAAAGGAACCCACCAAATTGCATGGAGTTGTGCGGATGAAGACTTATTAGAAAATGTTAAAAGATATTTAAATACATTTGATATGGATGTAAGGCATAATAATAAAGTTAAATACCATCTCTGTATGAAGCAAAATGATTATTCAGGAGCTCATACTAATAATTTATTGAAAGCATGGTTAAAAGATAATGATATGTATCATAAATATTCTTATGAAAAAGAATTACCAAAAGATATTTATGAATGGGATATAAATTCTATAAAACAACTAATTTCGGGATTATATCTTTCAGATGGTAGTTTTGTGAATTATAATAAAAAGCAAAAAAATAATAAATCCATTCAGTATTGTTCTTCTTCGTATAAATTAGTATCTCAGTTAAAAACATTATTACAAAATGTGTTTTGTATATATTCAGGAGCTATATGTGAAAATAAGAATAATAGACAATGGCCTAGTGAACATTCTTTATATACAATACATATTAATAATATAACCGATATTCAAAAGTTTATTAATTCTATACCTTTAGTAGGTAAGAAGGCTGCAACTGTAGAAAAATGGACATTCGACGATTGTCGTCGGGGTGAATACAGACGGTGTTTAAAAGTGGAAGAAAAATATTTCGGTAAAATGCATACTTATGATATAGAGGTGGATAATGAAGATCATCTATTTGTAACTGCTGCCGGAATAATAACATCCAATTCGTCCAAGCATACTGGCGGAGCTTTAGGGAAGGAAGATGAGGAACTTAGTGGCTTCGAAGAGATTCAGCAGTTTGCTGACGTCCCGGAGCAGTTTCTGGGGAAAGCAATATTAGCCCCTAAGGATGGGAAAGTTACTAAGATATATAAAGCCCCGCAGGGGGGTCATTACGTAATAGTTAACGGCGAACAATTATATGTCCCTATAAATAGAAATTTAGGTGTTAAAATTGGGGATGAGGTCGAAGCGGGAGATATACTTACGGACGGAACTCCTAATCCTGCAGAAATTGCTGAGTATAAGGGTTTGGGGGAAGGAAGGAAATACTTTGTAGATAAGTTTTCCGAAATATTGGAAAGGAATGGAGTGCGTACACATAGGAGAAATGTTGAAGTTGTTGCCAGAGGTTTCTTCGATAAAGTACGTATTACTAATCCGGATGGAGTTGCGGGCTACGATATAGACGAAAAGGTTCCGTATTCAGATCTACAGAGGAATTACGAACCCCGTCCCGGCTCCCAACTCAAGACAGTAAACAGATCTATTTCAGGACAGTACTTAGAAAAGCCCATCCTACACTACACTATAGGGACTCGCTTAACTCCTAAAGTAATTAAGAAACTGCAGGCTGCGGGGATTAAGGATGTTATATCTAATACCGAACATCCCGGTTTCGAGCCGGAAGTTGTTCGTTTACTGGATATAACCAATACCGATCCGGATTGGAAGATTAGGATGGCTGGCTTCGGCCTTAAAAGCTCTTTCCTGGATGCCGTAGTTAAGGGGAGCGAAAGTAAATATAAGAATCCTTCTTATATTCCAGGACTTATGGACGTATCAAAATTATGAAAGTGCACAAAAGTGCACTTAGGAATACGAGATGAATAAATACGGATTTTTAGAAGGATATACAAATAAGATTAAGGAATACTTTCGAGATAGAAAGATGAACAGAGATATATCTTCTACTCGAAACAGATTACTTAAGGCTTTAAAAAGAATACAGAAGATGGACTTCGATGTTCCTGTAGAAGGCGGTTTGGGGAGAGTATTTGTTAAGGGAGAACTGAAACCGGAAGTACTTAAGAAATTAGGATTTTTAGAAGGATATACAAATAAGATTAAGGAATACTTTCGAGATAGAAAGATGAACAGAGATATATCTTCTACTCGAAACAGATTACTTAAGGCTTTAAAAAGAATACAGAAGATGGACTTCGATGTTCCTGTAGAAGGCGGTTTGGGGAGAGTATTTGTTAAGGGAGAACTGAAACCGGAAGTACTTAAGAAATTAGGATATTTTAAAAGTAGTATAGCTATTCCGGAAAAAGGTCAATCGCAATGGATGACTTGGAGACAGAAGGATGATAACAGGCATTTGCATAAGCACGATAAAGGATGGTTTATGCATCAGGATAAATATCCTTCTCTTTCTAAAATACCTATAGTGCTTAAACAAAAGAAACCAATATCAGATTTATTCGGTGAAGTTGTTAAGGCTGCTGTAGAAGGGACCAAACATGTTGTGACAGAAGCTGTCCCTCAAGTTAGCACGGTTGCTGAAGAGATTGCTGGAAATGCCCCAACATATTCCGAAGCTAAGGATATGGGTAAGGATGATTACAGGCTTATAAAATTGCTTGAACAGGCGGTGGACTGATGAATAAAGAAGCTTTTTTTGAGGGATATACTAAAAAGGATTTACTTCCAAATCCTTTAAACGGTTATGTGAATAAGAAGAAGTTAAATGATATAATAAATAACTTACTAACAAATCCAGCAATGCGTATTTTAACATATCTCCCTGAAATACTGGGTGTTGGTGGAGCTGGTTTAGGAGCTATGATAGGACATAAGCTATCTAAAGGTCCGTACGATTCTAAAAGAGAGAAGGAGAGACCGGAATTCGGCAGTATTTTTACCGGTGCTCTACTCGGCGGCAGTGCGGGTGCTTTCACCGGAAGAGCTCTAAAAAATAGGGTAAAGTGGGATAAACTTAGAGAGGCTATGAAACAACTTTAGAAAAGTTGTAATATATAAATATAGCCCTTATGTTATTCGAGATACAACAGGAGTTGTTAAATGCCAGATGTAACTTTCGAAGTTAAATTTAGTCAGCTTGTAGACAGTGCTTTAAAAGAAAAAGTACCAACTCTTCTAGAATATAGAGTTGGTTTTCAGATAATAGACAAGGAAGAGGATGAAACTAAAGCTGTCGGAGTTTCTGTCTTCGTTGTTAATGGATTGTGGTTATATATGCCTATTTTCTTCGTTGATGGAGATCTTAAGGGATCGGATCTACTCTACGTTAAGCAGAACGATATCTTCGTTCCGGCCCGAGATAACTGGATAACAACATTTAAAGAACAGGGGACTGTTGTTTTGGGGAAAGGTGACTTCGAAATTGGTGCCGGTAAGTCTTTAGATAACGCTCCGGAATCTGTATCTTTGGATGATAAAAGTAATATAGAATATAAAGTAGCTTCGGAAGATGTATTCAATTTCAATTCTATCCTCCCCAAGATGATGAAGAGATATACGGATGCTTCTTATGACTTTAAAGATAAGCTTGCGGGTTTGGGGAAGGATGCTCAAATAATCTTTGCGAATACTGTACGTAAGTCTCCGGAGTTTGCCAACACTCTCTTCCACTTCTATTCTCCTAAAGAGATTAAAGGATTCGCTTCTACATTTTCTGCCGAATACGAAAAGAGAGCAGCCGAAGAGGAAGAGAAAGAGGGCCCGGTACAGATAGATATAATTACGGATATTTCAGATCCTAAAGCTGAAAAACTTAAGGATTCGGAAAAGAAAGTCTTAGTTAGACAGGGTGTATTTGTTGGGGACGAAAGATATAACTTCAGTAAGATCTTCCACAATAGAATAGATCCGGGAATTACTGAAAATCCCAACAGTTCCGGAATATACGATGTCCTCCTAGCGGATGGGAAATGGAAGGCCGCTGTAGTTCTATTCTTCAATAAACTAGCTCCGGATTACGGGGATAAGTATACTAGTGTTTCTGGGAACACCCGCCCCATTTCGCAGAATATTGCTGTAATCCCTCTAGATAACAATCAGCGTTACTTCCGGAGACAGGTTACAGATGTATTCTGTAAAGCCCCGAGTAACGAATCCTTAAAGAAATTCGAAGGAGTTAAAGGGGGAATAAGTGCGGGAGCCGAATCTCTCCTAACGTCCCTAAGTAAGTATGATGATATAGATTCTATGGGACCTGTATTCGGTCCGGAGAAATGCTTAATAGCTAATGGAGTTTCCCGTTGTTACGAAGTTAAACTTCCTTATAAGAAAGAATTTATAGGAAATACGATATCAGTTAGGGAAGGCTTCGATAACGATCAATACGATATAGAGTTTACGGGGAAGGAAGGAGAGTTAAGTTTATACGGTAATAAACTGTTCGTCCCTAAAGATGCCCGCATATTTTTACCCGCTAAGTACGAAGAAGATAGTAAGTTTAATTTGGGGAATGTTACACAGATTTATGCTAATCTAATTAAACAGGCTTCACTAGACTCTCTAACAGTACAGTCTTTAGGGAATTCTGCGGAGATTAGAATTAACTCGCATTCTTCCGGATTGCTGGATAAAGTAGCTGCTATAAGATATTTAGCGGAAGGAGTCGGTCTCTATGCGGGACAGGCTCAGCAAATACTTAAGGAAGCCGGAAGAAAGGACAATAGGAGAGTTACGTATCTGCTTAAGATTGCAGCTCCTTACGATGTAGCTGCCTACGAAGGTAAAGCTCCTTTTATGGGGGGGCCTGCGGCTAAAACAGAACAGGGAGTAGAAGAAACTACGGTAACTTCTAAAGGTAAAGAACAGAAGAATATGCTCCCGGAGGAAGTTGTAGATAAAGCTAATAAAGCTTCGCAGACTGGAATTAAGGAAGTATTCGATGTTTCAGTGTTGGAAGGTTTGGTCAATATTGCCGATCTATCCGAACTTAGAAAAGATTACATTAAGGATATGATTAAAGGAATGGATAGGGTTGGAAGAATGCTCTTCCTGTATTACTGGCATAATGAGGAATTCGAAGATAGATACGGGGACGAGGATATGGCTAAATTAGAAGATACATTAAAGCAGGTATTTGTAAGTACTGGCGATTTAGTACTCTTCCTTAAAGAGAAAGTTGCGTACGCTCCGGATAGCAGCGAATCTCTTCTCGGAAGCCTGTCCGAAGATATCGGAGAAACTTCAACTGCGGAGCAGGGAGGGATATGATGAATAAGTACGGATATTTAGAAGGTTATGTATTTAAGACTGCTGCCGGAGAAATAGCTGAAGGCTTAAGAAATGCTGCTGGAGAATCTAAAGGGAAAAGACCTTCTCGTCTTATCCCCTATTTAGCTAATATGGTTCCTGGGGGGAGTAGTTTATATGGAGCTACTGGGGAAAAAGGGGGGGTAGGTAGAGCGATTAAAACTGGAATTGGCTCTACCTTTGCGGGAACTGCCGGTGTTTTAACAGGAATATTGGCTGCAATGGTTTTGGCGACAGTTCGTAAAAATCCTACAGCTCTTTTGTTGGGACATCCTTTAGGCTCTCTAGGATATGTTTTAGGTGGTGGTGAAGCTACACACAGATTAGGTAGAACTAAGGAAGGAAAATAACATGAATAAGTACGGATATTTAGAAGGTTATGTATTTAAGACTGCTGCCTCGAAGATGAATGATGTATTTTGCAGATTAGGTAGAACTAAGGAAGGAAAATAACATGAATAAGTACGGATATTTAGAAGGTTATAAGCTGACTAAAGAAGCTTATCTAAGCCAGAAGTTTGTGGAAGCTGTTGGAGAGAAGGCATTAAATTTACTTCCCGCCCAACCTAAGTGGAGGACAGAGAAGGAAGCGGGAATAGGTTCTCTAGCTGCCGGTGCCGGTAGGACCTTAGCTACTAAAGGTAAATCTGCTTTAGAAGGGCTTAAAGCCATTTTATCTAAGTATTGGGGGAATCTTTCAGGAAAAAATGTAGGAAAGGTTAAAGATGCACAGAAGTATATGGAAGGATTTTCAAAGGTTCAAGGATCTTTTCCTGGAGCTGATACCATAGTGGCAGCTAAATTAAAACCCATATTGGCAGCTAAATTAAAACAAGCTAGAAGAATTAGAGATATAACTCGGGCCGGAACTGGTGCCGGAATTGCTGGAACTGCTGGTTTAGGTTCTTTAGCTTTAATGGGTGATAACGAGCAACATGAATAAGTACGGATATTTAGAAGGTTATGTAAATAAAGAAGCAGCTTCTTTTCGAGGTCGTTTAGGTGGTAAAGCTGCGGGTCCGGGAGGAATATGTGTATGTCCTAAATGCGGAGCTGGAAAGAAACACTCTATAGGGAAGCCCTGTACAGATTTAACTTGTCCTAAATGCGGGGCAAAGATGGATAGAAAATAAATGTTTGAATTCGATGCGTCATTACTTAGAGCTGATTGGATGCGCCCCCCTTGCTGGAGATGGAATCTGAGCATGGGGTTTTTGGCTAATCCGGATCTATCTCTATCTAAAACCCGCAGAGATTCCGGATTGTACGAAAGCTCTAAATATTATAGAGACAAGAAACACTTTAAGAAAAATCCTTCTTTTTATGTTAAAAGATATCCGGAGATGAGCCGAGCGCACGATCTCTTCTATCACTCTCACTACGGTGGCTGGAGATGGTATATAGAAGCTTTGCTGATGACTGGGTTAGATGATGATGAAATAATTAAGGCTTTAAAAGTAAATATCCCCAAAGATGTTATAAGTTTATATAGAACAGTATTCTTCGATGTCAATAAATATCTTAAATCCGAAGTTGCTGTAGGTGCTAATATTTTAAGTACTGCCCGTCTAAATCTTAAGGGGAAACAGGACTGCGATTACACTTGGAAGCTCTTCGCATATAGTTGGGGGGCTGATCCTTTTATCGAAGAGTTTTCAGCTAATAAACAACTTATAGAGAGTAGATACAGCAGATGGTTTAGAGATTTAGCCAAGGAAAGACTTACTATCAATGCTTTCCAACTTGCTAGCGATTTAAAGAAGACATATAATTTAGAAACTTTAGAAATACTTAAGATAGCTAAGGATTACTGGAATATAACAGATCAAGATATGGCTAAAGCACAGGGGTTGGCCGATACGGATTTCGTAAGCTCTTTAAGCGGACACATAGATATGTGTTTGATGAACGCGAAGGAAAGAGATCCTGTAGAGAAGCGTCCGGATTACAAGTATTCTTTTCTTGAAGTGGATGAATCAAAGAGTACAGTAAACTAAGTAGTATAAGGAAGTAGAATGAAGAATTTAGATTCTAAAGAAGAAGCGAAGCTGATTGGGGCTACGGAAAAAGCTATTCGTTTATCTAATACCGGAATGTCTCCGAACGAAGCTATAGAAAAAGTTGCTAGAGAGAATAATTACACTCCTCCTTACATTAGACTGATGGTGAGTGCGTATAATAAGAGCAAGTCAGTTCACGTATTCAAGACAGCTTCTTCCGTAGATAGAGGAGATAAGTTTGAACTAGCGGATGCTGGAATAATTATTAAATCTATTTACTCAACATCTGCCGAACACGAAAAGATAGCTTTCGAACTCCCTAAAGATTTATCTAACGTAGACTTCCCCAAACTGCAGAAAGTTGCGGAAGAGAGGATAGTTCAAAAAGAAAACTATACGGATAGATTTTATAAAGATATGTCGGAGGAATCCAAATATAATATTGTAGATAAATATCTATCTCTACAGAAAGCTGCTAAGGAGAAGTTGGAGGGAGATGTTAGACAGTCCTACGCGGCTCTAGATAGAGCTCTGGATACTGCTTCAGAACATCTAATACATATGAATTCAAAAGAATTCAATAAGGTTGCTCAACTAGTAATTAACAGTTACCCTAAGTACGGACAGAAGATGGCGGCTTTATTGGCAGTACGTAGTAGACAGTCAGTTCCCGAACTACAGAAGACAGCTAAAGCAGCAGTCTTCCCCGCTAGAGAACCTTTTTTAGCTATTAGTAGATTGATGGATAAGGCTGTAGATACTGTTAAGGCTAGGAACGCTCTAACAATATTTGAAAAATCGGCTACGGATTCTTTGTTAGAAGACTTCGTTGCCAACTTAGGAGCTTCCTCAGTATACGGCTTAGGTGGGAATAGTAAAGGTTTAGAAAACATTTTAAAAAAAAAATCCGATCCGAAGAGCTTAAAAGAGGATCTGGATCCTGATTTCTATAATCAGCTCAAGGAAATAGATGCTCGCCGTAACTTTGCAAATTTAGCTCTGTATGATAACGATATAAACAAATACGATTTTCCAGCTCTAATTAAAGCATATAACGAATCCGCGCAGACTGTTGGGACTGAAGGTGTAAATAATAGAGTGATTCTTAGGAACATGATGTTACATAATTTGGAGACCGGAGGAATTAAGGATCCGTTTGCAATTAAGACGGAACTCGATATTGGGAAAGCTCTGCAGGACAGGGTTAAGAATAAAGCCGATATAGCTAAGTTAACTGCGGAAACTAAAGCCAAGACTAAAGAACTTTCTCCGGAGAAGAAAATCGATTACTTTGAACCTCCTAAAAATAAGATAGGAGATTCGTGGTCTAAGAGATTGGGGAGTATTTTGGGGAGTGGGGCTAAGGATATTACCGAAAATTTTGTGGAGAAAGAAGATGAGGAAGCGGATAAGGAAACTGGAAAGTTCTTAACACAGGAAGCTAGAGATATAGCTACAACTTGGAAGAAATTGGTAGATGCTGACATACTGAGACAGATAAATGTTGGGGATCTGCAAATAGCAGCTGGTTTTGAAGCACAGTATGCAAATAGGAATGTTGAAGGTGTCCCATCTCTAAATCAGGGACAGTTAGATTATCTGATAGCTGTTAAAGATATGTTGGGATTAGGCCCGAGGGGAAAAGAATGATAACAAAAAGATTACGTGCAGCATATTGGGAAAATGATAAGCCGGCGGCTCATCTACTTAATATCTTTTCTAGAGGTTTCGATTCTGTACAGTTGGAGAAGATAGCTGCTTCGGATGCTCTAACAGCTTTTAACATTAAACCTGAAAAAGGTTCGGCATCCATTCACCTAATAACCACTGGAGCGGGGGAGTATTATTCGGCAAATCACAATGCGGATTACTTTAATGAATCTTCCCGAAAAGTTAAGTTTCCGGAAGGCTTTGTTAAGGAAGCTATGTTGGGGGGAGGTCTGGAGGAATACCACTCCACCTTCCTAAAATATGGGGCTGTGTACAGAGATCACTTCAATTCTAAGAAGGGAGGAACTCCGGAAGGAGAGATTGTTTGGGAGAAGTATAATAGGGATATGCACAGAGGGGAACTTGTTATAAAGGTCAAGGAAGAGAAGTGGGAACCGGAGTTAGAGAAACTAGCTAAGGAAGAACCCGTTTATTTTAGTATGGGGTGTGGAGTTCCCGAAGACATTTGTAGCATTTGTAGCAATAGGGCTGCTAACCGTAGTTCCTATTGTCAACATTTGCGTTTCCAAAAATTAGCGATTTTAGAAGACGGGAGTATGGTGTTCGCATATAATGATAAACCGCATTTCCACGATATTTCTTTAGTAGCTAAGCCAGCCGATAGGATTGCCTTCGGTTTACAGAAGGTAGCTTCCGCAACTAAATTTGTTGAAGATGAAGCAGGTTTGTATCTTCCGACTTCATTAGTTAGAGCTATAAGTTCTAAGAAGGAAGCGGATAGATATGAAATATTGCAAAAGTTAGCTAAGTTGGAAGAGAATGTTGCTAAAAATAGCAACGCAGAATTACGTACACTAACCGAATCTTTTATCAAAACTGCTGAGGAAGAAGATAAGATTGTTAAGGAGTTAAAAGATTTTCCACAAGAAAAACTATTTTCTTCTTTAATAAATAACAATAGTATGTTGACACCTAATACTTTTGTCAGTATAGTATTAAAAAAGAAGCCTAGTGAGGTTGAAGGAGCCGAAGGATTTCCTAAAGCACTTAAATCAATTTTTAGTGATTTACTAGAAAACGGAGATTTTAAGGATTTAACTGAGGATGGTTCCTACATGCCGGGAATAAGCTTCCCGGATAGAGAGATAGAAGATAAGGTTAAAGGGTTGTCCGAATCATTGTCACTAAACGAGGAACCTGTAAGACATAGAATAATAAAGATAACAGTTACAGGTATTCCTAAGATGGACAAAGAGTCAATGATGGATGAACCAACTTCGGCAGCTAAATATCTAGCTAAAGAATATGCTAAATATCAGCTGACGTTTCTAGCCAACTCAAAGAAAGATAATATGATGTTGGCAGTTTTGCAGAATCAGGTATAAGGAATAAAACAGATGAATGTTAAAGACTCGATGGCACTTCTAGATGAGTTTCTAGGAGAAATTGAAAAGGAAGCTGTTGCTCCTACTGATCCTGACGCTACTCAGCCCGGAGATTCTTCGAATACGAAGAAGGAAGATCTCAAGAAGCTGGAAAGCGAAGATGACGGTATTACCGACTCCCAAACTAATTTGGGTAAAGAACAGGTTGCTGCTGCTAGAGCTAGTGGGAGCACTGCCGACGAAACTCCTGAAAATACGGATGCGGATGGTAGAGATCCTGTAGACGAAGATACCCCGAAGAAACTGGATATAGATCAACCAGCACGGGGGAATTCGGAAGCTTTAGGTACTGTCAAGAAACAGGAAATCAATATGGAGCAGAAGTTAGCGAGAGCCGAAGGAATGGCTTCAGCTATAATTTCTGTAATTGAAAAAGAAATCACTAAAGAAGCTGCCCAAAAACCGGCGGCTAAAACTGTTAAACCCAATTTGGAAGATATGTTATTGGAAAAGATGGCTAAGGAAGCCGAAGCTGCTGCACAGGATTATTTTGAAAGTCATATTCTAGGTCAGATTACGCGGCTTAGAGATGAGATGGAGCTTAAAGAAGCTAAACTGGATCCACAAGTACTTAATAAAGTAGGCGGGGTTAGTGGTCTTCTGGATAAAGTAGCTGCCGAAATGCCTGAAGCAGTTCTCCCGGAAGGGATGGGCGGACTGCCCCCGGAAGCTTTAGCCGGATTACCCCCAGAAGCTGCTGGAGAAATGCCCCCAGAAGCTGCTGGAGAAATGCCTCCGGAAATGGGTGCGGAAGCTCCCGTAGAAGGCGCTGAAGGAGATGATATCAGCGAAGAGGAATTGAGTCAGTTGGCTGATGAGCTGGATCAGGCTGGAGTATCTCCAGAAGATCTGCAGCAAGCCTTCGAAGATATTCAGTCCTTACAGGAAGCCGGTGTACAACCGGACGAGCTTGCTCAAGCTATAGAGCAGCTTAATGCCGAAGGTGGAGAAGCCGGAACTGAAGAAGCTCCCGGTGAACTTCCTCCAGAAGAAGAAGTTCCTGAAGAAGTTCCTGAAGAAGCTCCTGTAGAAGAAAAAGCCGCTTCAGACAATCGTCGGGTTGATATGATCAAAGAATTTCTGAAGCGATAAGGAGACTAATTATGAATTTGGATCCTAAACAAATCTTAGAATATGTTAAGGAAAGCAGCGGTCTTCTTACAGAAATGCAGGAAAAAGTTGCTTCTCTTGAAAAAGAAAAGAAACAGTTATCTGTAAAGCTAACTGCTGGAAAGAAAGCTTTAGAAGAGAAAGAAGCTTCTACAAAAGAAGTCCCAGTTTTTACGGAAGAGCAGGTTAGACCTGTTATGCAGAAACTGGCTAAAGCCGGTAAGATTAAAGATGTGGACGCTGCTACCGAAAGTATCGTAAAAGATCCTTCCGGACTGCTTCTGACATTAGATAAGATGGCAGCTGATGCTATCACCAGTGTGCCGCGCAAACTTGGAACTCTAGTAAAAACTGCAAATAGTACACCTGAAAGAGAATCCGATAGGCAATTTGAAAATACTTTCATAAGCCTAGGTCAGAAGTTATAAGGAGAAGATAAAATGGCTGGTAACCTTACCCCATCACAAAACTTCGATCACGTGTTAAATGTAGTTTCCGGTTCACACGGACGTATGCATGATTTGCAGTATTACGCTGCCCCGGCGAGTGGTGAATCATTCGTTAAGGGATCGTTGCTATACCTCGATGCTTCCGGAAATCTTGTAGCAGGTGGTGCGGCTCATGCGATGCCGATGTGGGCGATTACTGGTGTGGATGATCTGGATGCAAATTCTGACGTCGGGAATATTTCCGGCGGTGTGGTTTCGGCATTCGTCGCAACTGGCGGATACGAAATCTTCACAACTGAATACAAAGCAACAGATACATACAACCCCAATCAACTTTTGACTGCAGATACGAGTACAGCCGGTTATGTTATGGCTTCCGCAGCTGCTTACAGCAATGCGGTAGTCGTGGGCTGTGTATCCAAGGGTGTTCAGACAGATGTATATAACCAATCGGTTCTGTATTTCTGGCCTATGTTCATCCCAGTAACACAGACTACTTAAGGAGATATAAATAATGTTTGTAGATCCCAAAGTTAAAGCAATCAACGAAGCTGTGCTTAATGGATTGACTAGTTCTGATCCCTATCTGCAGAAGGAAGCACAAAATGGCGTAAACGACTACCTGAGACTAAGAGCTCGGGAAGACGGATTCACACGTAGAATTCAACCGCCGGTAAATGTGACCCCCGCAGATCTGGATAGACAGGTTGATACTGTTAAACCAGTTATCGTGAAGGACATGGAACCGAATTCTCCGGCAGCATATAGCGTCCCCTTCGGGACTGTCCCGATGGATAGAACTATGGATGCCCCGAGATATCGGGTAATGTTTGACAGAATTCTGACACACCGTTTCACCGCAGACGTCGCTAATCTGCTTACATACGATCTTGACATCCGTCAAATCTTTAACGATCTAATGTTGAAAGACATGCTCGCTGAAGAGGATCGTAAGTATATTGCAGTAGCTGATGCCGCAGTTGGAACCCTCAACGATACTGCTTCGACTCGGGTAACCGATGTTGGAGCTTTGGGCTATGTTCAAGTGGGTGCGTTAACTCGTACTAGCTTGACCGATGCGATGAAGGGTCTCCCTTCAACAAACCGTCATCTGAGCCCTTCGAGAGCTCTAATCAATAACATCACCATCTGGGATGTTGTTGCACTAGACAGAACGGACGTTGGTGGTGACCTATCTGAGGAACTGTTTATAAACGGTTTTGCAGAACGACAAATCATGGGACTTACGTGGATGGTAACCATTAAGACGGACCTCGTTCCTCTTAATGTAATGTATCAATTCGCGGCTCCTAAGTTCCTGGGTGATTTCTTCACTCTAGAAGATGTTACCGTTTCTACCAAGCACGAGAACTATATGTTCGAAATGTTTGCGTACGAGATGATTGGAGCAACCCTGAAGAACTCCGCAGCAGTGTGTAAAACGCTGTTCAGCGGATCGTACCAAGGGTGGACGGCTGCGGAATTTGGTAGTGCGTAAGCATTTATAATTTTTCGTAGTTTAGTTTTTTAAGAAATCCAGGAGTTAAATCCTGGATTTCTTTTCTTCTATAACACTCTCATCCAAATATTTCTGAGCTTTATCCTTATTTCAAAGATGAAATAGTAAATTGATGTTTAAATTTGCATAAGTTGAAATATGTGTAAGTAGGTGATAAACTAATGTAAATAATTGCTGGAGTTAGTTTCCTTTAAATTAAACATTATCAATGTATATTTAATGTATATATTTATTAAAATATAGTTATGCGAAAAAACTGGAGTTTGGGTATGATTTTAAAGACTAAAGTAAAAAATAAGACGAATGTAACACGTAACCTGAGATGGGCTGGAGTTAAGGGAATAAGTATTGCTCCAGAAGAAGTTTTAGAAATTGAGGGTGGATATCCCACAGCTTGTAGGAACGAACAGTGTAAGAAACAGTTTAAATCAGAAATGGATACCGGACTTATAGAAGTTACTATCCAAACCGATATGAATACAGAAAAGATTATAGTAACTAAAGCTGTTAAAACTGAAACTCCTAAAGTTGAAGAAGTTAAAACTGAAACTCCTAAAGTTGAAGAAGTTAAAAAGCCTAATGTTTCCGATGTTCTCTTCATATCCGAAACCCCGGAAGAAGTTAGGAAGTCTATAGAAGATCCGGTATTTATGCAGGGACCTATGGATGCCTTCTTTAAAAAATCTTTCCCGGAAAACGAAGTTATAGCTTTAGATGGAGAAGCTGGAATTCCTCCGGAGAAGAGGGCGGGTACAGAAGAGCAGCCTATATTTAAAGATGCTAAAAATTTAAATATTAAAGTTAATCCTGAAACAGTGTTTACTCCCGAAGAAGTTGAGCCTGTTAAATCCGATTCTGGAAAAGTATTTACTGAAGAAGTCAAGCCTGCTAAACGCAGACGTAAGAAAAGTGCTTAAGGATATTCATGTCACTCCCCGATCTATCTCTACAAGCGGCGGTAATACCTTACGATTACAGTGTTCTGCATACTAATCAGTCTACTGTAGAAACTATTACTGTAGAACTTAAGGATAGGTTAGGAATTACTTTGAATTTAGTTTTAGGAGTTGATTACGTTGTCTTGAATGCTAAGGAATTTCCTAAGGATAGTACATTGGCATTTAGTAAGATTGGGGTTATAGATTCGGATGGAAATGTGGGATTATCTTTTACAGCTTCCGATATTCCTTATCCTGGAGTTTGGTACGGAGAATTTGCTATATCTACTGTAGCTTCTCCGGAAGTTGTAACACAGAGAATTAAGTGCTTCATAAATACGGAACCGGCTTTAAGTGTAGTAGGCCAGGAGTTTGATCCTGTAGTTATTAGTGATGTGCGAATGTATGTTATGGATAGAGGGGATGAAGATAATGTTTTGTTAGATGCTGAGGAATGGAGTGATGCCCAAATATCCTTAGGGATAATTAGAGCTGTCGAAATTTGGAATGAAAGTGTTCCCGAAAGTAATTATACATATACACAGATATCCTTCCCATTCAAATCAAATTGGATGGAAGGAATTTTAGGAGAGATCCTCCACACTAAGGCTATGAATTTGGTTCGTAATAGAATGCCTGCCCAGGCCGGTGGGATTGTTATAGATGATAAAGCTAGAGCCGAAGTGTATTTAGCGTTATCTAAAGATTACAGAGATAGATATAAACTTTGGTGCTTAAACACCAAGTCGGCTTTGAATTTGGAAAACTTGTACGGTTCCACGTACAATCCATATTATAACTAAGGAGTTGATAGATGACGAGATTTAATGTTAACGATGTTACAGACGCCATATCACAGAGTAATACAATATTCAATGTGGTTTTAGCCCCCAATGTAGAAGCGGAAGTTACGATTCCCGAACATGCTACATATGCTATATTTACAGCAACTTCGGATTTCTGGGTTAAGATAAATGCTATTGCTGCTATTACAGTCCCTGCAGCCACGGATACCACACACACATCTTCTAACCCCGAACTCAATCCTCTAGTTAGGATGGTTACCGAAGGTTCTATAATTTCATTAATTAGTCCATCAGCTGCTAGCGTCTCTATTGCATTTTACAGTTAAGGAGAATTTAAGATGTTGAAGTTTCTTTCTAAGAGTCTAGTGTGTTTAGGAATACTATTTGTTTTTACCGGATGTCCTAAAACCAATCCTCCGGATCCCACCCCTTCTCCGGCAGTAAATACTGAGACACATCCCTGGGTAAGGGCTCTCTGTTGCGGACTAACGTATACTAGTCCTTCCGGAGATTATCCCGCTCCTGGATGCGATATTGATTGTATGACTCTATCATCCTCAGCTAAAGATGCCGGAGTTAGAGTAGTTTCTCTTTTCAATGCGGATTGTACTTGGGAAAATATTAAAGAACAGGCCTTCACTTTAACTAGAGGGATGGAAAGAGGAGATATGTTCGTATTTACTTTAGCTGGACACGGGACGCAGTTGAGTGACGATAACGGGGATGAGGTAGATGGAATAGATGAGGCCCTAGTTCTTTGGGGGGATCCTGTAGATATAATTAGAGATGATAGAGTGATATCTGAGTTACTAAAGCCTTTGTGGCTGGAGCATCCCGGACTAGATATATTTCTTATCACCGATACATGTTTCAGTCAAGGAAATTTCCGTACATTTTGGTCCTGGATTACCATGTCTCCTCCCTTCGTATTAAATGTTTTAAGAGATACTGGCGCAGCGGAAGTACCTATAGATGGCGGACTTATTCAGATAGCCATGTGTAGGGAAGGAGGAACATCGCAAGGGGGTCCTTTCGGGGGTACGGGTACACAGGCTTTAATAAAAGTGTTAAAACCGGGATTAGGACGTTTAGCAGCATATTACGCACTGCTTAAAGAATTAGAGACTAGCAAACAGACTCCGCAGTGGACGGAAATGGGGACGATAACGGATCTGTTTAGGAATGGGGAATTTTGGAAGTAAGTATTAACTAAGAGGTAGATTATGTTATATAAAGATCCTAAGGGAAGAATAAAAAGTAAACCTTTAAGTATAGTAGTTGAAGGTAAAGTTACTTGTAATCCTTCGGATGAATTTTTGTTTGCTAAGGGTTGGAGCATACATATCCCCGTAGAACCTACATTAGAAGCTTTAAAAACATCCGCTACGGATAAGATTGCTAGCGAGTGCGATTCGAGCTTATACAAAAGATGGCCTCTAGTAGAGCAGTTAGCTAAAGGACTTTATGTTCCTTTGAAGAATGAGCCCGATTTGGCTTTAGATGTAAAAACACATTTAGATATTAAAACGAATGCTTTAGCTGCTGTAAAAGCTGCTAAAACTAAAGAAGAATTGGAGGCAGTGGAAGTGGAATGGCCTTCAGCTCCGCCCTCTGTTTCGGTGACTGCTTTAGCAGTAGCTAAGCCTACAGGAATTGGAGATTCTACTGAAATTGTAGATGCTATCCGAAATAGACTTGTACAATTGGGTATTATCAAGGAAACAGTTGTTATCGAGGAGATAATAAAGTGATTGTTTTAGGCTCGTGGGTTTGGGAAGGTACAAGTTTAGACGTAAAGCCCGGAGAAGCTGAAGGGGCTAGGAATGGACACATATTCAAAGAATTAGATACCGGAGATTCTTATACGAGAATTAATGGGGAATGGGAGTTTATGGATACTGGCTTATCCTTTATTAAAGCCACTAAATCTGGACTTATAACTACGGATGCTGCGGGTTTATATCACGTAACTTTTGTAACTCCTTTTATAAACATAGAATACTCTGTAGCTCTTTCGGTTCAGTTCCAATCTTTCGGTTCTAAGTTCGGATGTATTGCTTATAAAAAAAATATTGCAGCAGATGGTTTCGATATCATAACATTGGATACTAGGAATGGAGCTGCTTATGGTGGAGTGACAGTATCCTGGTTGGCGACAAGACATTATAATCCTTAAAGGAATTAAGAATATGCTAACGTATCCCCCAAGAAATTTAGAAGCAACCTCATCAGCAATAGCGGCGGCGGTAGCGGC
>CAZTRD010000018.1:0-19154 GCA_964616145.1 uncultured Candidatus Saccharibacteria bacterium
GCTGATAAAAGAGATGACGGTTATCGACCAAAAAGAGAACCTGAGTATAGTAGATATCAAACGTGAATCTCATTCTTCTAAAGCAGTTGGCCAAAGACCTGTCTTCAATCAGATGATCAAAGAAGTAAAAGAAGGTAAATTTAATGCCTTACTTACTTGGGCTCCTGACCGCTTAAGTAGAAATGCCGGAGATCTTGGAACTATTGTAGATCTAATGGATCAAAAGACTCTTATAGAAATTAGAACTTTTAGCCAGAATTTTACCAATGATCCAAATCAGAAGTTTCTGCTAATGATTTTAGGCAGCCAAGCAAAGCTAGAGAACGACAATAAGTCGGTTAATGTTAAACGAGGCATGAAAACGAAATGTGAATTGGGTTGGAGACCGAGCGTTGCACCTACTGGCTATCTTCCAGAAACACATATTGAAAAGCGAGGACAAGTTAGGTTAGATCCGATAAGATCTGTAGTTATTAAGCAGACATTTGAGAGGGTGGCATATGAGCAATGGAGCGGAAGAAAGCTTTATCGTTGGCTAAACGAGATCGAGTTCAAAACAAGATATGGTAAGCCCTTAACTATAGGTAATATATTTATGATTCTCCGCAACAGTTTTTACTACGGAGAATTTGAATATCCTAAAAACAGTGGTAATTGGTACGCCGGCAAGCATACGCCCATTATCAATAAAGAGCTGTTTGATAAAGTACAGGAAACTTTGAATGATAAATACGTACCAAAAACAGAAAGCAAAGAATTCGCCTTTACTAAAATGATAAAATGCGGCCATTGCGGATCTGGTATAACTGCTGATGAAAAATTCAGGAAACTGGAAAACGGCGGAACAAATCGTCATGTCTATTATTTCTGTACTAAATCTCAAGATCTTAATTGCACAAATCGTTATATCAAAGAAGAAAATCTCATTAAAGAACTTGTAAATTTAATGGATAGAATAGACTTAGATGAATTAGGTATAAAAGCAAAAATAGATAATGAGATAGAAAGATATAACAGATTTAGAAAAGGTGTGCTGGGAATAGATAATAAACAGAAACTGAATACTGAGCTTAATGCTAGAAATTATGCTAAATATATTCTAAGAGAGGGATCACTGATGGAAAAACGAGAATTGTTGTCTTGTCTGCAGAGCAGACTGACTCTTAAGGATGGCCATATAGAGCTGGAAAAATAGGTAGAAATCCGATATAATAGCAGTATTAACAATTTATGTTGCCTAAACCTCGAAAGAGGCATGGCATAAAAACCTATCCCTGATATTAAGCTCGTCGTCAGAGCACTCAGGGATGGGTCATATCTCGAAAGGGGTATGGGTGGTCGAAAGATCACCGCTGGCGGCGAGCTTTGTGTTTACCGCCAAATGAATATTAAAACATCAAAGACATGGATAAAAACTATTGGGGAATCCACATTGGCGAAGCAAACAAATATGCTGATTTTGCATATGAGAATAACCTGATTGCAATTGGGTGGAATGAAATTGGCAAAGACTTAGATAGATCTAAAAAACTGAGTAGGAAAGATTTTCTTGTTAAGTTAGAACCAGATATGGCCGAAAGGTATAAGGATAAACCGAAAAATACCCGTTCAGCGATAATCGGACAATTATTCCGTTTTCATAGTTTAATGGAAATTGGCGACGTGGTTTTAGTACCAAAAACTCAGGAGGGTAAAATTTATGCAGGAATTATTGATGGTGATTACTTCTATCAACAAGAAACTAATGGCGAATGTAATTATTGCCATAGAAGAAAAGTAAAGTGGTCTAGGATTATAAATATGGAAGATATATCTCAAGAACTGCGTAAATCAATGGGAACAATGATGACTATTTTTAGCCTTGGCAATCACGCCCAAGAGATTGAATTACTATTAAACGAAGACATAGCAAGAAATGATATTGAAGATTTGGAAAATTTTGGATTAGAATCTCATCTTGAAGATTTCATAGTAGAAAACTGGGATAAGTTAGATCTGCATAAAAAGTATTCAATATTAAAAGAGAATGGAGAGATAATCGGCCAACAATATATTACTCCTGTTGGCAGAATAGATATTTTAGCCAAAAGCCATGATAACAAAGAATGGCTTATTATTGAGTTAAAGAAAGGCAAAAGTAGCGACCAGGTAGTGGGTCAGATCTTAAGATATATTGCCTGGGTCAAAGAAAATGAGGCGGAATCAGAAGACAAGGTTAAGGGATTAATAATAACTCAGGGGCTGGATGATAAATTAAAATATTCCCTGAAAGCAACAGAGAATATAGGACTTATGACTTATTCAGTTAATTTTAAATTAAAAGAAAATTAAAAACATGACAATATTAGGAATTATATTACTTGTAGCAATTATTATAGCTGGATATAGATATTATCAAAACAAGAAAGATATGAATATAGAGCGTATATGTACTCAGTGCGGTTCAATTGGAAAGCATATTAAAAAAACAAAGGGTAGCTTTTGGATCGAACTAGTTCTTTGGATAGCATTCATAATTCCAGGACTAATTTATTCCATATGGAGAACAACTTCTAAACAATCTGTTTGCCCGAAGTGCGGACATTCAACAATGATACCAATAGATAGTCCTATGGGGCAGAAATTAGCAAAAGAGCAAAACTATAAAAAAGCCAAAAGTTCAAAATAAATCAATATAATAAAAAAATACTCGGCAATGGGTATTTTTCGTTTCTAGGTTTTCTAAAGTTAATATTACGGACAATTTTTAGCCTTTCTCCAGCCTGCCGTTATCGCCTCTTCTTCGGTGCAAAACCAGCGTTCACCTCTTACTTCATCAATTTTGGTTTGATTATAAGACCCACAACCAATTAAATGATAGATTTTTTCTTTCGTAGAGTTAATATTCCCCTTAATATTACAAGTACCTTGCAACTGTGTTGTAGTTGTAGATGTTTTAGGCGTTATTAAGGTTATCGATGATTGAGTTGATGTTGAACACGACCCCCAAAGGCCTTTCTTTTGCTCTCGTGCTAATTTTTCTGCTTCCACAAATTTGCTTTGGTATTTTACATCAGGCGGATAGGTGTAAGAATAAGCAAATCCCTCTTGGACTATAACTAAATTAACAAAAACTCCGTTCACATACACATAGCGCAAAAGACGACCATACTTATCGATATCGCTCACATCCTTTTCTAAACGTACTTCTTTGCCTTCAACTAATTGCTTATTACGATTATTAGCTTCTACGCCAAAACATTGAACTGTCTTCCTGGGATCTACAGTCTCTGGAGTATCTATACCAATATAACGAACTTTTGTACCATTCGAAAGTTCGATAGTATCCCCATCTATAACTCGACTCACTAGATATTTCTCTTCAACAGCAACCTGTTGAATTGTTTCTGTTAAAATAGTTCCGGAAATAGAATTTTCATTTCTTGCTTGTACATTTGCCGATTGTCTAGCCTCTGTACGAGCATCTTTATTCTCAATCGTCGTTGGCGTGTTATGACAATGGTATGCTCCTGTTTTCTTATCAGTATGACAACCATTTGCATCAGTTCTCCCTGGATGAGCAAAAACACTCAATGGTAAAACTAGGAATAAAGCAAATATTAAAATTGTTACTTTAAAATTTTTGTGCATTATTATCTTTATGGCATTATGGTAAGCCCTATAACCAATGCTGTGCCAATAATTATACTTGCCATTATAATCGCTACTCCTATATTACCCTTTTTGATTTCTTCCCACTCATCAATCGGTGTAATCCGAGAGAATATCTTAATCAAAACACTCAAAGCAATCGCCATTGAAATTGCCCCCGTTAATGCCCAACCGAAAGTAATAAGATATTGTTCAAGAATGTATAACATAATTTTTTAATTTTAAATTTAATGCCGATATTTGTTTTCTTCCTATAAATCTATTTTATCACAATATCGCCCATGAAATAATATCATGTTTCAAACTGTGACATACCTAACCCCATTCAGTCGCCCTAATGGGGTACCCCTCTCGGTCACTCGAACATGCCCTAATGGGTGCCCCCACTGCGACTCGAACGCAGAACCTCTTCCTTAAAAGGGAATTGCTCTACCAATTGAGCTATGGGGGCAGAAAAGAAAAGAGGAAAAAACTATATCCCCTCCTTCTTCAATTCATTTAATAACTCTTTTTGCTTTCTTGTCAAATTCCTAGGTATCCTTACTTGTATTCTAACATAAAAATCACCCTTGCCAAGACCTCCAAACCTGGGAATACCATGCTTGACAAGTCTGAATGTTTTTCCAGAATCTGTTCCTGCTGGAACTTTCAATACAATATCTTTTTCTAATGTTTTGATGTTTATCTCATCTCCAAGCGCTGCTTGGGAGATAGAAATATCAGCAGAAGTGAATATATCGTCTCCCCTCCTCACAAATTCAGCATTTGGTTTTACTGCAATGTGAATGTATAAATCCCCTGCTTTCCCATTCTTCCTTCCTGCATCTCCCATGCCTTTATATTTAAGAGTTTGATCAGTATCAACTCCTGCAGGAATTTTAATCTCAATATCTTCACTCTTTCTAATCCTTCCTTCTCCCTTGCAGACATTGCAAGGCTTTTCTGGAATATATCCTTCTCCTTTACAATTAGGGCAAACTGTATAGTGGCTTATTGATCCTAAAATTGTTCTTTTTACTTCCTGCAATCTTCCAGATCCCCTACATGTAGTACATTCATTAATTTTACTTCCGGCCTCAGCTCCGCTCCCTTTGCATCTCTGACATTCTACATATTTATCAATATTAATCTTTCTAGTTTGTTCTTTTAAAATATCCTTTAATTCTAATTTAATCTCAATTTCCAGATCACTTCCTCTCTTTAAGTCTTGGGTTTTCCCTTGTCCCCCTCCAAACCCAAACATGCTGGAGAATAAGTCGCTGATATCTCCATCAAAATTAACTCCTCCCTGGCTGAATTTATCATTCCAGAATCCAAAATCAAAACCTTCAAAACCATTCTGCTGATTTCCATCAAATACTCTTCCATATTGATCGTATTGAGCCCTCTTATTCTTATCAGACAAGATCTGATAGGCTTCATTTATCTCTCTGAATTTCTTTTCATCCCCTCCTTTGTCAGGATGATACTTGTGAGCTAATTTACGATATGCTTTTTTAATTTCTTCTTCTGTTGCAGAAGAAGAAACTTCTAGAACTTTATAGTAATCCATGAAATTTTACTCAAACAATCTATTTTTCTTTAAATTCCCCATCTGATACATTGCCAGAATCATTTCCTTCTTCTTTTTTGGGCTCATTAGGATTCTGATTAGAATAGAATTGAGATCCGATTCTTTGAAGAACCGTCGTTAATGAATTTAAAGATTGTTTAATAGCATCTATATTATCACCATCTTTGGCCTTCTTCAATTCATCTATCTTTGTTTCCACCTCTTTTTTATCATTCTCCCCTACTTTATCCTTAAAATCAGTTAAGGTTTTTTGAGCGCTATATATTAATGCGTCAGCATTATTCTTTGCCTCAATCAAATCCTTTTTCTTCTGATCTTCTTGGGCATACATTTGGGCCGCTTGTTTCATTTTCTCTACCTCTTCCCTAGAAACTCCGCAGGATCCTTCAATTCTGATTGATTGAGTCTTTGAAGTTCCTTTATCCTTGGCAGTAACATCCATAATCCCATTGGCATCAATACTGAAAGACACTTCTACTTGAGGGATGCCTCTCGGAGCTGGGGGAATTCCATCAAGAATGAATCTTCCAAGAGACTTGTTATCTACTGCCATTGGTCTTTCTCCTTGCAATACATGTATCTCCACTGATGTCTGGCTATCAGCAGCAGTAGAGAATATCTGGTTTTTAGAAGTAGGAACCGTGGTATTTTTAGTAATTAATATCGTATTTACTCCTCCAAGAGTCTCAATCCCTAAAGACAATGGAGTAACATCAAGCAATAATACGTCTCTTACTTCCCCTTGCAATATTCCTCCTTGTACTGCAGCCCCAATTGCTACCACTTCATCAGGATTTACATCTTTTCTTGGCTCTTTATTAAATATCTTTCTGACCTCTTCTTGCATTCTTGGCATTCTGGTCTGTCCTCCAACTAAAATTATCTCATCAATATCAGAAGCTTGCAATTTTGCATCCTGTAGCGTTTGTTTTACCAATTCAATTGACTTATCAATGTAATCCTTTACCATATCTTCCAATTGAGATCTATTCATCTTGTAGAACAAATGTTTTGGTCCGGATGCATCAGAAGTAATGAACGGCAGATTGATTTCTGTTTCAAGAGTCGTAGAAAGCTCAATTTTAGCTTTTTCTCCGGCTTCTTTTAACCTCTGCAAGGCTAACGGATCTTTAGTTAAGTCTATTCCATCGTCTTTTTTAAACTGACCTACTAGCCAATCAATTATTCTTTGGTCAAAATCATCTCCCCCTAAATGCGTGTCTCCATTGGTTGCTTTTACTTCTACCGTATCATCCCCTATCTCAAGGATAGAGATGTCAAATGTTCCACCTCCAAAGTCATATACAACAATTGTTTGATTGTCTCTTTTAGTCAGACCATAGGCCAAAGCAGCAGCTGTTGGTTCATTGATAACTCTTTTTACTTCAAAACCAGCTATTTCTCCCGCAAGTTTTGTTGCTTTTCTTTGATCGTCATCAAAATATGCAGGACAAGTGATAATAGCTTCTTTGATTTCAAAGCCAAGCTTAGCTTCTGCATCATGTTTTAATTTCTGTAGAATCATTGCCTGAATCTCAAACGGTTTGTACCATTTTTCTCCCATTTTAACATCAACGCTACCATCACTCGCTTCTTTAATCTCAAAAGGCATTAATTTAACATCTCTTTGAACTGTTGGATCAGTATATCTTCTTCCAACCAATCTTTTTGCAGAAAATATCGTATTATGGGGATTGGTAATCTGTTGTCTTTTGGCAGTAATTCCTACCAAGATCTCGTTATTCTTTGCCAAAGCAACAACAGATGGAGTTGTCCTTGCTCCTTCCCTATTCTCAATAATCTGGGCTTGGCCATCTATCACCATAGCCATGGCTGAATTTGTTGTTCCTAAATCAATTCCTAATATTTTTGCCATATATTTGTATAAAATTAATTTTTAACTACCTTTACTTTAGCGGGCCTGATTATTTTCCCCTTAAACAAGTATCCTTTTAGAGATATCTCAACTATTGTATCGTTTTCCAGCTCAGGATTCGGCTCAACGCTTACAATTTCTTGGGTTAAGGGATCAAAGTTCTGGCCAACCTTTAATTCTTCTAATCCCTGATTCTTTAATATTGTTTTGATTTGTTCTGCAATCTGCAAGAATCCTTTAATGATCTGGTTGTCTGCATAGCCCTGGGGAACAGACATCTCCGCTGTTTCAAAACTATCCAGTATCGGCAGAAGCTCCATTATCAATCCCTGATTAGCGTATTCTATCAGAAGTTTTAATCTTTCCTGTTCGTCTTTGATATAGTTTAAATGATCTGCTCTTGCTCTCTGCCATCCTGCCAGGTATTGATCTTTTTCTTTAATAACTGCCTCTAATTCCTTTTTCAATTTGTCTAATTCGGATATTTCCTTTTTTGTGCTCATATATTTTGTAGAAAATTCAATACGTCTTGGAATAGATCAATGTTTTCCCTATAGGGCATCCTCTTCGGGCCTAATAAAACAAAGATGCATCCTTTTTCTGTATTGGGAAAACTTGATTTACAAGTTATCATACTGAATTCATCGCTTTTAATTATCGGATTTTCTTTTCCAACAAACACCTCTATATTATTCTCTGACCTTTGTTTGGCAAATTCTTGTATTTTTTCCTTTGTTAAATCAACTAATTTAAGGAATTCATCTCTTGTCTTTCTGTTTTCCATTTCCGGCTGTAAAATCACATTTTCCCATCCGCTTTCCCAAAGTATTCCTTTATCAAGAACATAGTTGAAAAGTAAACCGGAAGACAAATTTGAAAGTTCATTCAACAGCTCATTTGAAAAAAGATACAAATCGCCCATTCCTTCAAAATCAATCTCTTTTAAATACTGATTTTTGCTTTTTGGTTTTTTCTCTTCTCTTATAGATTGAATGAAATATCTGTAGCCCTTGCTTGTCGGGACTCTTCCTGATGAACTGTATGATTTTCTTAAAAATCCCTGTTCTGTCAAAAAAATCATATCATTTCTAATTGTTGCTGAACAAACTCCTAAATCATGCTTCTCTAAAAGCTGCAAAGAGCTTATCGGAGAGCCTGTTTCGATATAGTCATCAATAATGGTATCTAATATCAATTTTTGGCGTTCATTTAATATCATAGGGATATTATACCAAGACAAAATTAGCAGTCAAGAGGTTTGACTGCTAAAAGACAACGAGGGGCACCACATGGGTAACCCCTCACCTCCTTTCCCGACTTAAGGCAGTCGGCGCCTACAATGAGCCACTACTCCTCGATGGAAATCCCGCTGATCGTCCACCCTTCCTCGCCTTTACAGCTTGGAGGGGAATTCGGATCAGGGGCAGGCTGGTCCAAACTAACGATGGTTAGGGCTCTGCGGAAGGGATACCCGAAATGCTCGATCCCCGCCCTGAACGCAATCGTTCTCCGCCAAACCGGCTCAGCCCGACGAATCAGCACCGGTTCCACATCTTCCGGTCCTTCGCGCCGTAACCCTGAAAGGGTTCCCAATCCTCGTTCCTTGAGATACTGCTCGATAGCATCGGCGTATCTCTTGTCCTTTTCTTCCTTGCGCTTCACATCGTACTCCTTCTAATTCCGACCTAGCTATTCCTCGCGTTCTCGATCGCCTTGATGATGGCACCGAAACCGAATCCGAAAGCGATGAAACTAACTGGTACAGCGTTTGGATTTCCAGTTACGATGTAAAACAGGATCCCGAAGGCCAACGAAGACAGAACAGTACAAACGTACTTCATGAATCATCACCTCACCTATATCATATCATATTATCGACTATAAGTAAATAGTAATACAAAAACACCTTTTTCCGGTGTTTTTCTGATTATTCTAAACTTACTTCATCATATAGAATATCTTATCCAATCTCACATCAATATAATCAATATTTAAAGCATTCTCCTCCCCTATTCTATTCTTAAAAACTAAATTTAGATTACTGACCTGGTTTTTAATATTTCCTTTAGGATCAAGAATAGCTAACCATCCCTGTTCTGTTTTCATCTCTAATCTCAAAGCAGAAAAATTGCATTCTAAAATATTTAATCCCATTAATTTCTTAATTTCATCTTTTGATAAAAGAATGGAGTTTAATAATTCTTCAGAAATTACATTGGGAAATATATTATCTTCTAATTTTGCAGCAGTAAGAATAATAAAACTATTGTCTTTCGTTTCTAATTCCCTAAAAGCAATCCCTTTTCTATCCAAGTAATAGCATTTATCATTACAAAAATTAGCAACAGGTTTTCTTTCTTCTAATGATATCTCTATCTCATCAGGGAATTGTTTTGCAATCCTGATATCATCTAAAACAATATATTCTTTGAGCAAGCTGTCAATAATACTTCCTTTATTTAAAAACAAAATGTTTTTAGGAATCAGTTGCCAAGCTTTTGCTTTTATCTCTGAAATATTCAAATATTTTAAGGTTCCGGCCATCTTAATATCTTTGATTCTGAATGCCGGAGAGAAAAACAAAAGATAGCAAATACCTGAAATTAAGATAACAGAAACTAAAATCGACCAAAAGATCTTACTTTTAAAAATTGATTTCTTTTTTTTAATCTTTTTGTACTTTGTCATTATGCAAAACCTCTCTTAATTTTTCTAATTGTTTCAATTACAAAATTAAACCAATATTTAAAAGAAATAACATAATCCTGGGAAGGAATATATTCTTCTATATGCCCTCCGAATCCTTTCTTAAATAAAGTTAAACCCCTCCATGGATGATTTGGCTTACCCTCTGGCGCAATTCCCCAGAAACTATAATACATGGCTCCCCTTTTTTTAGCTTCTTTGATTGCTTCCCATTGTAAAAGATAACTAACAGGAATTTTTTGATCCAGACCAGAGGAAGCTCCTTGATGATAGAACCCAAATTCCTGCCAATAGACAATCATGGCTCCTGATACGGGTTTTCCCATATATTCTCCGATAAATATGCTTATCTGATTATCCTTAACAAAAGTATTGAATTCATTTTCCAAGAATTTCAAGGAAAAAATGGAAAAATCTTGCCTTTTAGCCGTTTCTTGATATAGTTCAAAGAATTTTTTCACTCCTTCCAAAGAATTATCCTGATATATCTTGATCTGACTATTCTTTTTTGCCTGCCTTATCAAATATCTAGTAGTTTTTCTCATTTCTGCCAATAGTTCATCTTCTGATTTGTTTAAATCAAGAACCCAGCCAGTTTCAGGCCTGGAATGAATCGGAGAATTTCTAAATTCAAGCTTTTTAAAAATACGGATATCTTCTTTAAACCATATCGGGCAGAATCTGATAAAGCTGGCTTGTTCCTGCTTAGCTAATTCTTTCAATCTGCTTAAAAGAATTTCCATTGCCCCTTCTTTTAAATCAGCAATTGGCCCGTGTTCTACAAAAAGAAAGGTTCCTCTCTTGGCTTTAACTAAACTAACTAGGCATACACCAATTAATTTCTGGCTTTCATATATCCCAAATCTCCATATCTTTTCCTTCATCAAAAGACAAAACTCTCCCCAGTTAAACGATTGAAGAAATGTCTTTGGATATCTATCAAGAAGAAAGGTTTCCCACTTTTCTTTATTGGAAATTTCTTTAATTTCCATTAATGAATATTAATTTTTAGAAACTCTTTCGATATAGTTCCCTTCTTCTGTGTTTATCAAAATCTCATCTCCTTCTTTGATAAACATTGGAACTGTAATTTGAGCTCCTGTTTCTATTGTAGCAACTTTTGTCCCTCCAGACACGGTATTACCCTTAAATCCGGGAGGGCATTCCGTTACTTTAAATGACATCTTTATCGGCACATTAATCTCTGCTATCTCTCCATCAATAGTTAAGGCATCTACCTCAGATTTCGGTTTAAGATATTTAATAATATCTCCCAAAAATTCTTCAGAGAATTCCATTCTCTTGGAAGGATCATTAATTTCTGAAAATACAAATTTTCCTCTGTGGCCATACACAAAAAGCAGTCTTTTAGTTTCTGTTTCCACCTCTTCAAATGTTTGGGCCTGGGTAAAGGCCTTGATAACAACAGCTCCTGTTTTTAAATTTCTAATCTTGGTTTTAAGAGTAGGTTTTTGACTTTGCATCTTTACTAAAGATGACTCCAAAACAACCCATACATTATTTTCAAACGAGAAAACGACACCTCTTTTCAAATCAGTGTATCTCATCATACCTTATTAATTAATTTCGTAAGAAATGGTAACAGTAGCAGTTATCCTATTCTCTCCTGTTTCTATGCTGGGAGAAGGAGTTATACCACCCATGCCTTCTGATGAAATAGCACTCTTATACATAGTGTCGTAATTGTATACTGGGTAGCTATTCTCATAGAAGTTTACAATTCTTGTTAACCTGACTCCTAATTTCTCAGCTAATTGTTGGGCTTTCTCCTTCGCCTTGGCTATTGCTTGATCCCTGGCTTCCTTTTTAGCTGCGTCTTCATCATCTACTGTAAATGTTAAGTCCCCGACATCATTAGCTCCTGCTTCAGTAACTTTAGTGATTAAAGTTCCTGTTTTGGTCAAATCCCTGATTTTAACCTGAACTGATTGAGTGATCTCATATCCAACTAAAACTCTTTTCCCGGAATAGTAATATGACGCAGAAAGATCTGTTTTTGGATATTCATATCTAGGATTGATATTAAAATTGGTTGTTTTAATATCTTTTTCTTCCACTCCCTGTCCTTTAATAGCAGCTATGACGTTATTCATCTTAGCCGTATTCTCAGACATAGCAGTATCTACTGTTTTAGCTTCATTTGCAACAGTAAAGACAATGATTCCCAAATCTGGCTTTACATATACTTCCCCTTCCCCAGAAACTGAAATTATATTCTGTCCGGCAGTCATTCCGATATATTTTCCTGTCTTTATCTCATTTGCAACTTTTACTCCGAAGAATACAACTAATACGATTAAGAACAAGCTGACTATTATCATTATTGGTTTCTTGTGAAAATCATCGCAACAATATTTGTTATTTTCCATGGTTTTTAATATGTTAATAATATATTCCGACCTTTTAATGGTTTTAATACTCTATTCTATACTATTTAAGGAAATTTTAAAGTGTAAAGGCCCGATATTACTGGGCCTTATCACCACCCTTTTGGATTGTCTTTTTTTCTAGCTTATCCCCTCTCCGGAATTCACCTCCTTTTCCGGAATTAAAATCACAGGATTTCCCTCAGAATCATGTGCAGCAAGGAGCATTCCATTGCTTTCTAGCCCCATTAATATTCTTGGTTCCAAATTAGCAACGATAACAATGGTTTTACCAATCAAATCTTCTGGATTATATGTTTTCCCTATCCCTACAACAATCTGTCTTTTTTCTCCTGCTAAATCCAAAATGAGAACAATCAATTTTTCCGATCCTTCCACTCTGTTAGCTTCTAAAACCTTTGCGGTTTTTAATTCAATCTTTGAAAAATCTTCGGATGTTATCATATTAATTTCTTTAATTCCGAGGATATAGTTTTTGCATCCTCCAAATCAATATTAATGCTAGTGGGAAGATTGATAATATGCTTAGCAACATATTCTGCTTTGGGACAAGTCCCTTTAACATACCCTAACTTACTAGAATCAGTATCAGGAGGAACAATATTTCTTTTTCTCCAGCCATCATCTAGAAATATCTGTTGTTTTCTTAAGGATAAAAGGATATTATCGGTTTCTTTCTCAACAATGATTGGGAAACGCATAAACACCCTACCAGGATTATTAGAAGTTAAAACAGCTTTTCCTTTTAATTCCTGATAATATATTTCTGCAATCTTTCTTCTATGATTATTTGATTCTTCCAATTTCTCCAACTGATTTAAAGCAAGCAAGGATAAAGAAATTGGCATCTTTTTGACAAAATTAATATCAAACTCCCCTCTTTTCTCTTTATCGCTCACTCCCTTGGAGATAATATGGAGTTTTTGCAATACAATTAAGGGATATTTTCCAAAACCTCCAATCCCATACAATGGTTTTATCAATTTCTCAGTTAAAATCGGATGTAATAACTGTTGCTTGATCCAAAACCAAGAACATTCCGGCAATTTATTATATATTTGCTCTATTTTTTCAGCTAAAACATCATCATTTGTCATTAAAACTCCTCCAAACACAGAAGATGCTATCTTATCCCTTCCAAAACTGAAAAATGATGCTTTTGAAAAGCTCCCAACTGATTTGTTTTCAATCTTTGCGCCTAAACAATGAGCGCAATCTTCTATCAAATCAATATTATTCTCTTTACAGATTTTTGATATCTCTAAAACATTATCCGGCAGACCGAAGGTATGCTGTATTACAACAGCTTTTGTATTGGAAGTAATTTTTTCTTTTAAGTCCTCTAAATTAACATTTAAAGTATTTTCATCAATATCAACATACACCGGCCTTAACCCAAGAGAAATTATTGGATTTATCAACACATTGCAGGTAAATCCCGGAACAATTATTTCATCTCCCAAAGAATAATTTAAAGATTTTAAGATAGTGTAAAAAGCAGATCTTCCGCTATTGAACAGAAAACAATTAGTAATTCCTGTAATTTCTCTCATTTTATCCCTCAAAATCTCCAAACCTTCCTTTCTTGTATTCTTTTTAGAAGAAAAAAACAAAGATTTCGCCAAATTCAAATCATCTTTTGAGACATTTGGAGATAAAGAAATAAATATTGATTTTTTTTCTTTGCTATTCATTTAATAATAATTTCTTAAATGATTCTGGAATTCTTCCTTCCAATAATATCGCATCCCCCGAAGATCCGAATTCCAATATCTTCTTATAAACTTCCTTTAAATTGGAAATGTACATTATCCGATTTACATCCATCCCTGCAGATACAGCTCCGTCTTGAATAGCCTTAAATTGATCATCTTTAACGATTATCGCTAAATCGCATATTTGAGCAATTTTTTGGCCAATCAGAAAATGAATATCTTTGGATGCTGCTCCTAATTCTATCAAAGAAGGCATAACCAAAATTCTTTTGTTATGCCATAAAGACAGATATTCCAAAGCACTCATTACCCCATCAGGATTAGCGGAATATGATGAATCAATTATCATCAATCCATTTCTGCCGTTTTTAACCTCTATAGCTTTCTGCAAAAACTGGTTTCTTCCTAAAATCCTTGCAATTTCTGGATAATCAATCCCTAAATGATGACTGGCTACTATTGCCAGTAAAGCATTGATAACATTATGGCTTCCTGGCATATTGATAGCAAAATCAACAGCTGTTCCCTCTTTGTCCTTTAGTGTGAATAGAAATCTATCTTTTTCAGCAGTTACATTCTCAGCCCAAACATGAGCCAATTCTTTTTTATTATTACCGATAAAGATCACTCTCTGAACAGCAAAATTATCCTCCCCTACTTTCTTTCTGATAAATTCATTATCAATATTAACAAACCCCATTCCTTCCGGAGGCAAAGATTGTATTAATTCAAATTTTGCTTTAATAATATTTTCTTGGCTTCCAAAAGTAGCCAAATGCTGTTGATTAATACCGGTTAAAATCCCCATTTTGGGTTTTATCATTTCGCATACTTGCCTTATCTTCCCCTTTTCATATGCCCCTGCTTCAACAATGAATATTTCCTGATTATCTAATTCATTGATAATGGTTTTCGCTATCCCAACTTCCGCATTAACATGCTCTTTCGTTTTTAATGTCTTAAATTTCTCAGAAAGAATGGAATAAAGGATTTCTTTAGTGGTAGTTTTTCCATAACTTCCGGTAATAGCAATGATGGTTAAATCCCTTTTACCCTCAATTATCTTTTTTGCCTTGGATAATAATCTTTTTTGAAACATTTTGGTAATTGGCCAAAAACACATTACAAAAAAGCTGATTACAATAAAGGAAAATACATCTAAAATTAAGATGATGATCAAG
Organism: uncultured Candidatus Saccharibacteria bacterium; assembly: GCA_964616145.1. Classification (GTDB taxonomy): domain Bacteria; phylum Patescibacteriota; class Minisyncoccia; order Minisyncoccales; family PEYH01; genus JAQTNP01. Next base: position 15,111 of record CAZTRD010000018.1, read on the forward strand.
GCCCTACCAAGATTTATCTTTAATGGGATAAAAGCCACAAGTCCTACTATGCAAGCTAAAGATAAAATCATTACCAACAATGATTTAACTGTTACCACAGGCTTTAACAACCTTTTTCTGACAATTTCCATTCCGGTTTTTAAGAATTCTGCCAGATAGATCAGGAAGGTGAAATAGTAAGCAATGATTGATAATCTTGATTCAAAGAATAAAGATATCAGGACTAATATTTTTAAACCAAAAAATACATTTAAAAATATTCTTTTCCCCTGCCTGGTTCTAAAGTGATCAACAAATCTTTTAAGATGATATTCTTTCAATTGCCAGAGATATGACCAGAATAAAACTCTTTTTACAATAACGATAAACCAAAAAATCAAAAGTAAGATAAATATTAAGGCAGATATTGTCATATTTTTAATATTTCCAAAATTGTATTGGCCAGTAACTGAGGATTCTCCCTATAAGGTATGTGGCCCCAAGGCATCATTTTCAAATCCGAACCTTTAATTCTATCATGCATCACATATGCATCTTTAACTGAAGTAATTTTATCATATTTTCCCCAAATAATGTGAGTTTTGACATTGATTTTATCCAATAATGGCGTTAAATCTTCTTTGATCACTTTTACGTGAGTATCCTTTTTTGTACCAATGGCCTGGATATAATCAGTTTTTCTTACTATAAATTTATAGAAAATCTTTCTAATCAATTCGTATCCGGGAATCCATGAAAATTTATTTAAAACACTGGAAATAAGATGCAATATTATCTTAAATAGCGTTTTTTTGTGCTTTATCCCCGCGGCATCAATCAAAAACATCTCTTTTATTCTTTCCGGATGTTTTACAGAATATTTAATCGCTACCCTGCAGCCAAAAGATTGACTAGCAAGATAGAATTGTTCATTTATCCCTATTTCTTTTAATAGAGAAACGAAAAAATCAACAAAATCATCAATGCACCAAGCTTTTGGCATGGAGTTACTCTGTCCAAATCCGGGAAAATCAAACATTATAACTCTGAATTTCTGGGCAATAATATTTTGCACTTCTTCCCATGGCTTTTTACCGCTCCCCCATCCGTGCAAAATCAAAAAAGGGGTTCCCTGCCCTTCTTCTCGTAAGCTAATATTTAAACCATTAATTTGTATTACTCTCTCGGGCATTTATTTCTTAGGAATAATTTTAAATCCTAAATATTTTTGTAAAACTTTAGGTACATCTATTTTGCCATCCTTTCTTTGGTAGTTTTCAATGATAGCAATAAGCATTCTAACCATAGCAAAGGCTGTTCCATTAAGCATATGGACGAATTCCGTTTTCCCGTCTTTACCCTTAAATCTGATATTCAATCTTCTTGATTGAAAATCAGTACAATTGGAAACAGAATGGGTTTCTCTGTATCTATTCTGAGACGGGAACCATGCCTCAATATCATATGTAGAAGCAGATGGCCTGGACATATCACTAGTGCAAAGATGAACTACTCTGTATGGCAGTTTTAATGCCTGCATCATCTTTTCTTCCAAAGATAGCAAGAATAAATGCTCTTTTTCTGAATCTTCCGGCTTAGTAAAACTAAACATCTCCAATTTATCGAATTGGTGCAATCTGAATATTCCTTTTGTATCCTTTCCATATGATCCAGATTCTTCTCTTAAACAAGTAGAAAATGCCACATATCTCTTTGGTAAATCATCTAATATTTCACCTTGATGCATTGGCCCAATTGATTGTTCCGCAGTTCCTATTAAGAATAATTTGTCCTTTTCTAAAAAGTATCTTTCAGATAAGTCGGCTTCTGTATCTACATATCCCATTGCTTTCATCATTTCGTCTCTGATTAAAATAGGGGGGATAATAGGAATAAATCCTTCTTTTAACAGTGTATCAAAAGCCAATTGGACCAAAGCAAATTCAAGCAAAGCCAATTCATTCTTTAAGTATGTAAACCTGGCTCCAGATATCTTGGCCGCTCTCTCAATATCAATTAAATCTAATGTTTTTCCTAATTCTGCATGATCTTTTGCTTCAAATTTGAATTTTGGAACCTTTCCCCATTCCCTGATTACCTTATTCCCTGTCTCATCTATCCCTACAGGAACATCATCTAAAGGAATATTGGGCAAAAGAGAAGATTGTTTCTTAAATTCTTCTTGTAGTTTATCTAAAATATCTTCTTTTTCTTTCAAAGATGCTTTTAATTCTTTAGCTTTAGATAGCAATTCTGGATTATCTTTAACTTTTGGAGAAATATCATTCTGCTCTTTTCTCAAGCTCTCAACTTCTTGTAAAAGCTTTTTTCTTTCTTCTTCCAAAGATATCAGTTTATCAACATCAATATTCACTCCCCTATTCTTTATAGCAGTTTTTACTTTCTCAGGATTTTTTAACAATAATTTAATATCTATCATCCTTTTGGTCTCATCATCGGGAATAATATTACTTCCCTGATGCTATGAGAATTAGTTAATAAAGCAGCCAATCTATCAACTCCCATTCCATATCCGGCAGCTGGAGGCATCCCATATTCCAAGGCCTCTAAAAAGTTCCTATCAATCCTCTGCGCTTCTCCATATCCTGCTTTAAACATGCTTTCCTGCTCTTCAAATCTCTTTCTTTGCTCCAAAGGATCATTTAATTCAGAAAATGCATTAACTAATTCCCATCCAGCAATCACTAATTGGAAATTAGCTAATTTCTTTGGATTATCTGCATTTGGTTTAGCCAGGGGAAATGCTCCATATGGATGATGGATGATAAAGGTAGGTTCCCAGATATTTGGTCTTGAATACTTCTTGTATATTTTGTCAGCTATTTCAGCAAAACCCTCTCCTTTTTCTATCTTAATATCCATTTTCTCTGCTTTCTTCTTTAATGCCTCTAGCCCTATTGAATCTAAATCAATCCCAGCATCTTTTTTGACCAAATCGTAGAAATCAACTCTCTTAAAAGGAGGGGTAAAATCAATCACTTTCCCCTGATATTCAATTTTCATCTTTCCAAACACATTCTTTAGAATATGGGCGAATAATTCCTCGCATAATTTCATCAATTGTTTGTAATCAGCATAGGCCCAATAAAACTCACAGCTGGTAAAATCAGGATTATGGAATCTGTCAGCTCCTTCGTTTCTAAATACCCTTCCTATCTCAAATACTTTTTCATACCCTCCAACTAATAATTCCTTTAAGAATAATTCTGGAGCTATTCTTAAATACAAATCCAAATCTAATACATTTAAATGAGTAGTGAATGGACAGGCCTTAGCTCCTCCGTATATCAACTGCAATATTGGAGTTTCAACTTCCATGAATCCTTTTTTATCAAAAAACTTCCTTATTTCCTTTATTATCTCTGATCTAATGATTATCTTTTCTTTTGCTTCTTTATTAAATATCAAATCAACATATCTTTTTCTGAATCTTTCTTCCACATCCTGCAAACCATGCCATTTCTCTGGCAAAGGAAGAATGGATTTGCTAAGCATCTTAAATCCATTTATTAAAAGAGTTTTTTCATTCTGTTTTGTTTTAAACAATGTCCCTCTCAATTCAATAAAATCGCCAATATCAAAAACATCCAAAAATTCTTTGTATTTCCCCTGCCCTATATGATCTTTTTTGAGAAATGCCTGCATCTTTGCATTTCCATCTTCAACATCAAAGAAAGTAGATCCCCCATGCCATCTAATAGCCCTAATCCTTCCAGCAATAAATATTTCTTTGGCTTTCTTTGATAAAGAAGAAAAATCATCCAGAGCTTCTTCTATTGTATGCGTTCTTTTAACTGAAACAGGATAGGGATTTATTCCCTCATTCCTTAAAGAAACGAGTTTGGCCTTTCTCTGCTCGCGTATTTCATTTAAATTATCCATATTATATCTTTATACCCGAAATGTAGGATTTTTCAAGATTTGGATACAAAATTTGGATACAAGAATCGAACCCCCTCTCCATCCGTAACTGCCAGATAGAGAGGGGGTCATCCCCATGGTACCTCAAGAGGTCCAGGGGCCCAGAGCTACTTGCGGGGGCAC
>CAZTRD010000019.1:0-19085 GCA_964616145.1 uncultured Candidatus Saccharibacteria bacterium
GGTTTTGACCAAGGATAATTTTCCATATTTATTCGCTTTCTATTAATTCTTGTATTTCTTCGGCAATGAATTTAGGAGAGCCGTCTTTAAAATCAACTCTTCCTGCCATAAAGACAATTTTATTCTCCTGGAATGCTGCAGGATTCTTATCTATTGTAGAAGGAAATACTATTGCCTCTATTTTTTCTGTTAAATCCTCAATTTCCACGAAAAGCATCGGCTTTCCACTCTTGGTAATGATTCTTTTAATCTTATTAATCATTCCTCCGATAGTAAGCTTTGCTCCAGGAACAATCCTTTTTTGATTAGGATCCGCTGTTCCATTTAATTGTTGGTATATTCTTGATATGGGAACAGCTTTTTTAGAAAAGATTTTTTCATAGTCCTTTAGAGGATGTCCGGATACATATACTCCCAGTAATTCTTTTTCCCATAAAAGCTTTTCTTTATCTTTGGCGCATTCAGTTGGTTTTAAATGTATAGAGGGAGCTGATTTCATTCCTCCGAATAAATCAGTTTGCCCGTTAGCTTTGTTTTTCTTATTCTCTCTGGCGCAAACAAGAAGCTGTTCCAGATTATTCAATAATTTATTCCTTTCTTCCAGGCTATCAAAAGCTCCGGTTTTAATCAAAGCCTCCATTGATTTTTTATTCAAATCTTTGCATGAGATTCTTGTTGTGAAATCAAGAATTGATGCATACTTTCCATTTTCTTGTCTTTCCTGCACTATTACTTCAGCAATATTCTCCCCAACATTTTTAATAGCCATTATCCCGAATCTAATTTCTTTTGGTCCGACAACTGTAAAATTCTTGAAGCTTTCATTTATATCCGGAGGCAGAACTTTAATTCCCATTCTTTTGCATTCCTGCAAGAGAAATGAAATTCTTTCAATATCCTGTTTCTCGGAAGCAAAGACAGCGGCCATAAATTCAACGGGGTAATTAGCTTTAAGATAGGCTGTCTGGTAGGCAATGATTGCGTACCCGCAACTATGGCTTTTATTAAATCCGTATTGGGCAAACGGCAAGAACCATTTCCATATCTTGTCTGCTATCTTTCTGTCTACTTTTTGTTTAGTAGCCCCAGATATGAATTTCTCCTCTTGTTCGTTTAATAGTTTTGCAATCTTTTTACCAATGGCTTTTCTTAAAACATCTGCCTCGCTTAAAGTAAATCCAGCTATCGCCTGAGCTATCTGCATCATTTGTTCCTGAAATACCGGCAATCCGTATGTAACTTCCAGAATCTCCTTTAATTTAGGATGCAGATATTCAATGTTTTTCTTTTTATTCTTTCTGGCCACGTATTCCGGAATGAATTGCATTGGTCCGGGACGATAAAGGGCAAGCAGGGTGGCAATATCATTAAAATTAGAAGGTTTTAATTCCTTAAGCCATTTTCTCATCCCAGAACTTTCCAATTGAAATACGCAATTGGTTTCCGCGTCTTGCAGAAGGCGAAATGTTTTTTTATCCTCTTGCGGTATCTTATCAATATCTATCTTCTCATGCTTAATGACATCAATCAGCTTTAATGTTTTTTCAATAATTGTTAAGTTCTTTAATCCCAAGAAATCCATTTTTAACAATCCCAGATCTTCAATTGAATACATTTCATATTGGCTGACTATCCCTTCATCATTTTGAGTAGGATGTTGCAGAGGAACTAAATTAACTAATGGTTCTGCGGCAATCACTACTCCGCAAGCATGAGTAGAGGCATGCCTGGCCACTCCTTCAAGCTTGATTGCATATTCTATCAATGTTTTCACTTTTTCATCTGATTCATACATTTCTCTGAATTCATCAATCTGCTTCAAAGATGTTTTTAAATCAAAACCCATGGGAATCAGTTTTGCAATCTTATCGCAGAACAAATATGGATAATTCAAAACTCTCCCAACATCTCTGATGACAGCCCTGGCAGCCATTGTTCCAAAGGTGATGATCTGAGCGACCCTATCTTTTCCATATTTTTCTGAAACATATTTAATAACTTCATCTCTTCTTGTGTCTGTAAAATCCAAATCAATATCAGGCATTGATATTCTTTCAGGATTCAGAAATCTTTCAAACAGCAAATCGTAGGAAAGGGGATTGATATTTGTGATATTGGCTAAATATGCTACCAAAGATCCTCCAACGCTTCCTCTTCCTGGACCGACTACGATTTTTTGGCTCTTTGCCCAGTTAACAAAATCAGCAACGATTAGAAAGTATGGAGCAAATCCTGTTTTCCTTATCACCTCTATCTCGTAATCCAATCTCTTGATTGCTTCTTTGTCTTTTTCTAAAGATTTTTCTTTTAATCCATTCAAGCACATTTCTTTTAAGAAATCTGTCGGATCTTTTTTGTCCTCCAAATCAAAGGTTGGTAATTTTACAGAACCCAATTGGAATTCAAAATTGCAAGCATCTGCAATTTTCTGGGTGTTTTCTATCGCTTCGGGAATATCTTTAAAAGCATCAATCATTTCCTGAGGAGTTGTTAAAGAAAAATCATCTTCCTTCATTGTTAATCTTTCCGGATCATCGGGTCTTGATCCGGTATTGATTAACATTAAGATATCCTGAGCCTCAGAATCTTCCGGTTTTAGATAATGGGAATCATTGGTAGCTACCAATGGAATATTGTTTTTCTTTGAAATCTCTATCAGGCCCTTATTTACCCTGCCTTGCTCAGGAATATGAGGATGATGCTGCAATTCAAGATAGAAATTGTCTTTTCCGAAATATTCCCGATATTTTATTGCCAGTTTTTCCGCTTCATCTTGTTTTCCGGAAAGGATCAATCTGGGAAGCTTGCCTTGCAAGCAGGCAGAAAGAGCGATTAATCCTTCTGTATGCTCAAAAAGCAACTCTTCATCTATTCTTGGTTTGTAATAGTAGCCCTCAAGGTGGGCCTTGGTTACAAGCTTTACTAAATTTTTGTATCCAACCTCGTTTTTTACCAAAAGAATCAAATGATATCTTTTGTTATCAATATTGGGCCTTTTCTGAAACATTCTCTCATTGGAAATATATACCTCGCATCCAATAATTGGCTTGATGCCCATAGCTTTTGCCTTTTTGTAGAATTCAACTGCTCCATACATTACTCCATGATCAGTCAAGGCCAAGCTTTTCATTCCCAATTCCTTGGCGTAATCCAAAAGCCCATCTATTTTTGGCAAGCCATCCAGGAGAGAGTAATGGCTATGAACATGTAGGTGGGTGAATTCTTTCATGTGACTGTTATATATTGGCGATTAAGTTTTTACACTCTAATGTTTTGGCGATAACCTGGCCGTTGATAATTAATCCGCTTAAATCAACAACTTCTTTGAATTTGCTATCGGTAAAATCAAGATCCTTTTCAACAGAAGATGATTCAAAGCTTCCCAAACCATCAAAGAATGCATTTTTAATGAATATGTTTCCTAAGACCTTTGTATTCCTTACATATAGGTCTCCTTCCATGTTTCCGCTTTTAGTTACAATATCCTTGGTAAGAACTTCATTTAATATGAGATCTTTTCCAACCTCTGTTCTATTCAAACTGATGAATCCTTTTATCTGGCTTTTTTCCAAATCCACATTCCCCTTGATCTTTGAAGCCAGGAAGTTGATAACTTCCCGGATTCTCATATTCTTTCCAATGAAATTATCAATCTCGCTTTCATTTATATATATAGTGGTATATATCAGAGAGTTATTCAATTTTAAATCTCCGTTGATAATGCAGCTATTAAGGTATAGGGCTCCCTGGATTGTGGAATTATCAAGATTAAGAGTTGTATTGATTGTTCTGCTTGTTAAAGAAAACTCCGGCAGCAGCTTGTTACTCAAATCAGCCTCGCGTTTTTCTTTTTCCGCCTGGCGAATCTCAAAAAGAATATCGTCAAATGTTAATCTTTGCAATGGTTCATCCATAGTCTTAAATTCCTTCATTATATACCAAACAAAAAAGAAGTGTAAAATATATATATGGCAAACCTGATTTTTGAAAAAAAGCTATTAAAGCAATATACAACAATAATCGGAATAGATGAAGCTGGAAGGGGGCCATTGGCCGGGCCTGTTGTTGCCGCAGCTGTTCTTTTAAATTCTTCTTGTAATTTTAAAGACAAGAATTTAAAGGAAATTATTTCTCTTGCCAAGGATTCAAAAAAAATGACTGCCAAGCAAAGAGAAAAAGTTTTTGAAATTATTTTAAAAGAGAAAACATTAAAATGGGGGATAGGGAAAGCGAGCCATTTGATAATTGACAGGGTAAATATTTTGAATGCCACCAAGCTGGCAATGAAAAAAGCGGTTTTAAATCTAAAAAAGGATTTAAGAAATACAATTTTAATCATTGACGGCAATCAGAGAATAAATATTGGTTGCGATCAGCTCGCTGTTGTCAAAGGAGATCAAAAAATATTTCTATGCAGCTGCGCTTCTATAATAGCCAAGGTTTATAGGGATAAATTAATGGAAAGATTGGATAAAAAATATCCTGCATATGGATTTAAAAAACATAAGGGATATCCTACAAAAAAACATTACGCGTCAATTAAAAAAAGAGGATTAAGCCCTGTGCATAGGAAAAGCTTTAATTGTGGATAATCATTTGCATTGTATTCTTATTCTGATAAAATATATAAACATGAAAAAACTGAGTCTGGTTAGGAAGAAAATCGTATTCCTAATAGTAATAGCGGTAATTTTCCTTATCGCCATAGGGGTTATTCTTTTGCTAGTTTTTATTGAAAACCATAAAGCTGCTCCAGAAGAAAAAACTTTGCAGGAAAAGATTGCTGATCTCTTGAATACCAAATTCAGAGATCCTGAAAAAATTGACCGGGAAGCAATGGAAAAAATCTTGACTACTCAAAATAGAAAATCAAACGTTGAGGTTAATCAGCAAGCGATTTTAAATTTATTAAACCAAAAAAATAAATAAATAATATGGAAATAAAAAGCATTATTGTTAAAGTGTCAGTAGTAGTGGTTTTCTTCTCATTAATAGTATTAAGCGGAATATTTGCATGGACAGACGCTCCTTCATCTGGTCCGCCAAATGATAATGTTGAAGCCCCTATTAATGTTGGAACTGATACTCAAATAAAATCAGGCAACCTTGGAGTTGGCGATGGCGCAGGGGTTGGTTTAGCGGTTGCCGGCGACATCATAACAACATTAGATGGTGAAACTATAGGAACAATTATTACAGGAAATGGAAATATTATAACAGCTGGAGATATCGTACCGGAATCAAATAAGAGTAGTGATCTTGGTTCCGATAGTCAATGGTGGTCTAAGATATATTTTGATAAAGGATATTTCAACATATTAGACCCCATATATCAGATAAAAGGGAAAAAATATGCAACATATGTTAGCGACATGACTGGCTTAAAGGCCGAAACAGTAGGGGAATTTGAATTTTATGGAAACAGCCTGACTGTCAATTTATCTAAAGTAGAAGAAGAATCTGATTTGTGGCTTTTTTACAATATAGTAAAAAAGGATACTATTATTCCTTTTGTCAGCTCTCAATCGCCAGTAGGATTGTACGGATATATTGAAGGAGAAAATTTTGTTATCAAAACCATTGGAGAATATTCTGGAAATGTAAAATTATCATATAGATTAATAGGAGAGAGAATAGATAATACCATAACAGAAAATTTATCTGATGATCAAAATATATCTACATTTATCAATGTAGATGAAATAAAATGAGATATTATTTAAGAACAAAAATCTTTTTATCCTTAATAGTCTTTTTGGGAGTTTTTGTTTTTGTTAATAATAGTTTTGCCAATATTAATATAACTGGTCCAAATGTTACTAGCTCAAATCAGTTGCCTCATAATGGTAACGCAACAATAACTAGCGGTACCATTTCAATAAGCAGCGGTACAATTTCTAGCCCGAATATTAGTGGTGTTGATAATGGTAATCTAACGCTTACATCAGGATCATTGCAACTGAATCGATATAGTGTGTTTGTTATTAATCCTGGTAATCAAATTATAAACCAAGGTGGGAATATTATTTCTGATTCGGATACCCAAATAGTTCATGGATATCTTTGGGCCAAAGATTTTGACGTAGACGGATGCTTTATAGGTCCAGTAAAATATAATAATAGTGCCACAACGGCAAATACAGAATGGGGATCTGGATATAGAAGAGTGAAAAATCTATCATATACAGAACCAACAACAGCAGATGATAGTATATATGGTCCCCCCCCTGGATGTACCGCAACCTTGAATGTTACATTAAGCGCTTCTCCAAGCTCTGGCACAGCCCCTCTATCTGGGGTTGATCTCACTGCTACTGTAGGCGGTACAGCCACAGGAAGCATTACCTACAGATTTGATTGCACCAGTGATGGATATTATGAGTCCAACAATACTGTTACCATTAATCCATTTACCCCATTTACCAAAGCAGATATTTGCACCTATACTAGCGCTGGCACATATACAGCCAAAGTAGAAGTCACAAGAGGAGGATTAACTGCTACAGGCACTGCTGTTATCACCGTAAACGCAGCCCCAACCTTGAATGTTACATTAAGCGCTTCTCCAAGCTCTGGCACAGCCCCTCTGCCTGGGGTTGATCTCACTGCCACTGTAGGCGGCACAGCCACAGGAAGCATTACCTACAGATTTGATTGTGCCAGTGATGGATATGATACCACTGATACTGTTACCACTAATCCATTTACCAAAGCAGATATTTGCACCTATACTAGCGCTGGCACATATACAGCCAAAGTAGAAGTCACAAGAGGAGGATTAACTGCTACAGGCACTGCTGTTATCACCGTAAACGCAGCACCTTTTGATTATTCTCTTTCAGCTACAACACCAGCATCAGTAACCAAGCCGACATCTGGTTCTGTTACAACATCTTCAACAATAACTGCCACATTATTATCTGGTACGACTCAAACTGTTGGATTTACCGTTTCCGGCTTGCCAACAGGAATAACTGCTAGCACTTTAAATAGTTGTTCGCTAACATGTTCTAATCAAACCTTAACATTCACTGTTGGTACAACTGTTTCATTAGGAACGTATACTATTACAGTTACTGGTACTGCCAGCGGTGGGTTAGTTAAAACTAAAACAATTACTCTACGAGTTTGCCAATGTACTTCTGGTGTTTGTTGTGATGGATGCAATTTTAGTCCAACTACCAGTAACTGTGATACCCTTCAACAATGGAGATGTTCTCCTTCTGGCTGCGGGGGAAATTCACAAGTAAGATATGCAACTAAATATTGCTCAGGAACCAGTGCTACCTGTAGTGGTTCAACCGGACCCTGGGGCAGTTATGTTACGGAATTCGAATGTGATGATGATATGATGTGTGATCCTTCGGGTGGTTGTTATAGTGATGATTCTTGTGAGTGTAATTGTACTTCTTGGCAAAATAGTTTTTGCAATTGGAGTTCAGGATGTATGTACCAAACAAGAACTTGTACTCCTTCTGGTTGCGATATAACTTCTAGATGTAATCCAAGTTCTAGTTGTACTTGTTCTAATGATTGTTCCCCATCGGGAGTTAAGGACTGCTTTTTGGGTAATCTACGAACATGCGGAAATTATGATTCAGATCCTTGTTTAGAATTGAGGGTTACAACATATGCTTATTACGGTTCTTGTGGAGGAGTATGTTCTCCTAAACTAATATGTACTAAAAAACAGAGACCATATTATGAGTGCGTAGAAGGTGCAATGAAGTGTATATATTGTGCGGGAAGGTATGATTGCCCATAATTAATTATTAATAAATTAAAAAAACATATGAACCAAACATCTTCACAGCGAAAATCAAAAAAAGGAATAATATTAGGATTAATAATTCTATTATTACTCGTCATCCTAATAATTGTCTTGATTTTTATCTTTAGAAATAAAGACAAAATGGAACCAAAGCCAATAGTGCAAGTACAGCCATATGTTTTTTCTGACATGGCTCATAGTTTTGATATCAGCGGAAACGAAGAAGAATATCCTTTGTTCAGAGGCATTACAATAGATCCATTCTATGGTATGGCCGGGAATACTCAAAGAATATCTATTACTGCTCAAGAAATGGAGAATTTTATTGCTTCTGCCTATGCCAGCGTTTTGGATGACAATGGATCGCAGACGATAAACCTATCATTGGCTTCAAGGGTGGATAATCTAGTTACTTGGCAGGGAGAATGGACAATCAGAGCTATTTCAACCAGAGATTATCCCATAACTTTTGTTGCTGTAGATAAAAGCGGCAATTCCAAGCAGATTGATATTTTCTGGACAGGGCAATCTTCTATGCCAGTATCTGTAAAAACCCCTGGTATTTTAGAAAGGATAAAAAACATATTTTCTATTCAGACTGCCAAGGCTGAATTCATTAATACTCAATCGGGAACGATAAACAGCAATCAATTTCCGCACAGCGGAGACATTACGATAAACTCCAGTGTTGCCTTTGGCCCAGGAATAGGGAATACTCCATACGTTACGGGAGTTGACGGAGGAAATGTTATCATTCCTTACGGGAAAACTTTAGAATTAAAAGCCAATACATATTTTTTCATCAATCCAGGATACCAAATGTTAAAACAGAATGGAGGATATCTGGCTGTTGCTCAAGATGGGAAAGCTAATGTGTATTCTGGTTATCTTTGGGCGAAAGATAGCGATAACGATAAATGTTTTGATGTATCAACTTTAAAATACAATCAGAGTGCGAATGTTCCGGATGCAGGATGGGGGACTGGATACAAAAGGGTAGCTGATTTGGAATATTATCCAGAGCCAGATGATCAGAATGCAGGAACAGCTCCTGCCTGTACCGGATCTTCATTTAATTTAAAGGTTACTAAATTAGGAAGCGGAAATGGAACCATTACCAGCATCTATCCTTCTTTGGGAGTTTCTTGCGGATCGGTTTGCGATGTAAGCTTTGATGCAGGAACGACAGTAACATTAAAAGCGGAAAAGGATTCAACTTCTAGTTTTGTTGGTTGGACAGGGGATTGTAAGAATATAATACAAGGGACAGGTAATGTTGAAGATTGCGTAGTTGATATGAATGGGAACAAAGAAGTAAAAGCTTCTTTTGACAGAACATCCGGCATGGTGGAAGTTATCAAAAGCGGAACAGGGACTGGAAAAGTTACCAGCGATCCGACAGGCATTTCTTGCGGATCAATTTGTGAGGTCTCATTTCCTTTAAATAATACCGTAAAATTGACAGCTACTCCTGATTCGGGATCATCTTTTGCCGGTTGGTATAATGATTGTACCGGAACAGGAGTTTGCAGTTTAAATATTCAAGGGAATAAGGAAGTGGAAGCCAAATTTAATTTAGGAGGAACCACCAGCTACAAGCTGACAGTTAATAAGACTGGTTCGGGAGAAGTAAAAAGCGATAATATTGCAGGCATAGATTGCGGATCTGACTGCATTAACTATTATTCTCCGAACGCTGTGGTAAAACTGATAGCAACTCCATCGGCAGGAGCAACATTCCTAGGATGGGCTGATGCCTGCGCATCCACCGGACTTAATACAACTTGTTCAGTAACAATGAGCGCAGCAAAAACCGCTACTGCTAATTTTTCCGCTTCAACAGTATATGCTTTGAATGTGGAAAGATTAGGATCGGGAATTGGGAGCGTTACTAGTTATCCGGCTGGAATTAATTGCGGACCGGATTGCACTAATGAATATATTTCTGGATTGGAGGTCACTTTAACGCCTTCAGTGGATGCTAATAATGTTTTTGCAGGATGGGAGGGATGTACAAACCTTTCTGGAAATACTTGCAAAGTATTGATGACTTCTCCAAGAACAGTTAAGGCTACATTTGCTCCAGCTGGCAATGCTATTAATATACAGAAAACAGGAAACGGAACAGGGACCGTTACCAGTACTGATGGAAAGATAAATTGCGGATCAGATTGTGCTGAAACATATTTAACTAATACTTTGATTTCTCTTAATGCATCCTCAATGGTTGGATCAAGTTTTGTTGGATGGGCAGGTATAGATAGTTGTACTACCAATACTTCTTGTACCTTTAATGTTACTTCAGGAAAGAATATTACAGCTATATTTTCAACAACAATACCTACAAACTATACCTTAGTAGTTTCAAATTCCGGCAATGGAAGAGTGACAAGCACTCCTTCCGGAACAATAGATTGTGGATCTGTTTGCAGTGCAAATTTGTCACCTAATTCAGTTATTACTTTGACTGCCTCTCCGAACACAGGATATGTGTTTTCCGGTTGGTCAGGAGCTTGCACTGGAACTACCACTTGCAATATCACAATGGATAATTCCAAAGTAGTTAACGCTGCATTTGCTTCTAGTGTTTCTCAATATCAATTGAATGTCACTAAATCAGGAACCGGTACAGGGACCGTGGCTAGCAACAGTCCTACTGCAGCAGGAATTATTTGTGGAGCAGATTGTATAGAAGCATATGCTAGCGGAGCAATAGTAACATTAACATATACCACAGATCAGAACTCCGTATTTGCAGGTTGGACCGGAGCCTGTACTGGATCGGGATCAACCTGTACTGTAGTCATGAATGAAGCAAAAACAGTTATGGCCACATTCAATAGTCAGTCATCCACTGCATATACTTTATCAGTAGGTGTTTCCGGATCCGGAACAGTAACCAGTTCTCCAGCAGGATTAACTTGCTATAGCACGGTATGTCATCAGACATTCCCGGCTGGCACATCCGTAACTCTTACAGCTACTCCTGATACAGCAGCTGCATTTGGCGGTTGGGATGATGATTGTTCTGGAACAGGGAATTGTACTTTTGTAATGGATGGGAATAAGGGAGTGACTGCCAGATTCAGTACTGCCTCATACAGTTTAACCGTAACAAAGACAGGAGAAGGGGCTGGATCGATAATAAGCTCAGTTCCAGCCGGTGCTATAAACATGAGCTGTGTCAGTTGCGGACAAACCAAGCTGCTGGCAAAAAATATCGCTGTTACTTTGTTTGCTACTCCTTTAGAAAACTCTACATTTGTTGGTTGGTCAGGAGCTTGCAATACCACAACGCCTTCATGCTCTCTTATCATGGATGGCCCGAAAGATGTTGCCGGAGAATTTACATCAGCTGTGAAAACATTAACCATTATAACAGAAGGTGATGGCTATGGAGTTGTAAAGAGTTCTACAGGCGATATTGAATGCGGAAAAGATATCTGGTGGGGGGACAAAACTAATTGCACGAAAACATACGAGACTACTACTTCTGTAACTCTTACTGCCACAAAAGGAGTAGGATCAATTTTCGTTGGTTGGACTGGGGCTTGCACAGGAACTGAAACTACTTGTACAGTATCTGTTGATAGTGCGAAAACAGTAACAGCTAACTTTGATATGAGTGATATATATAAGGTTACTGTCAGCAAAACAGGATCTGGAAAAGTAACTGGCCCTGGGATAGATTGCGGTACTGATTGCGAAAGCGAATGGGTTTCAGGAACAAGCATTACACTTAAAGCTACTCCTGATTCGGGTTCTACGTTTACAGAATGGTCAGGAGATTGTACAGGCAGCAGTACAAGCTGTACGTTAACCATGGATAGTATCAAAGGTGTTGAAGCTCTATTTACCAGCAATACATCGGCTACAGTATCTGGCAGCGGAACAATCAAATTACCAGATTGCTCTGTTAGCGTAGGGGCTGGTGTTTGGGCAAAGAATCTGAATAATACGCCATCATCAAGCTATATGTGCAAGATGAATACATCTTGTTCTAAGAGTACGCCCTGTCAGCTGTTAGGGTTTGTTCACTCTGTTAAAACTGGCGCGAGCGGGACAGCTTATTCGGAAACATATTTTGCGAATACATTAACAGGATTATGCATACCAAGCCTATTCACAATTTATCCTGCTGGGACAGAACTATGTCTCGGACAAGGATCTGGCAGCACGCTAACGTATCTTCCAGCGTGCTCATTTACAGGAGTTATTGGAACAGTATATGCAAAAGATGAAAGTTGCAGTTGGGATTATAAGTGTGAGCTTAACACAGCTTGCTCTAAGGTCTGTAGTCTAGTCCATGCATTAAAAACCTATCAAGGGTATTATGCAGCATATTGCGGATTTGGAAATTGTAGTTATTGTGTGGTAACTTCTGGAACTAGCACTTCAGGGTCTGGTAATGGTACGTCAACCCCTCCAACTACTCCGACTTCCTACAAGCTAACAGTTTCTAAATCAGGAAGTGGTTCTGGTACGATAAAAACTTCTGACGGAAAGATAAATTGCGGATCTACTTGTTGGGCAGATTATGATCCTAATGCAACTGTAAGCCTAACAGCTACAGCATCAACAGGGTCAGCATTTGTTAGATGGTCAGGAGCCTGTGTTGGTTCAGCGGTTTGTACGGTAACAATGAGCGCTGCAAAAACCGTCTATGCAGAATTTGCATTAAATACAAGCACGTATACCTTGAATGTTTACAAATCAGGATCTGGAACAGTAACGAGCTCTCCAACTGGAATTTCTTGCGGGTCTGATTGTTCTCATACATATAATTTAGGAACGATAGTAAAGTTAACTGCTGTTCCTGCAAGCGGATATGCTTTTGGAGGCTGGTCAGGATGGTCAGCAGGGGATTGTCTAACATATTCAACCACTTGCAACATACCAATGGATGCGAACAGAACGCAGACAGCTACATTCAATCCAGTTGAGAGCGGAGGCGGTTCAGCTAATTTCATAGTTTCGGTATATGATGCGACTATTACAGTAACCAAGCCATCGTCTGGCACTAAAGAAGCATACTCTGGCGCTGATATGGCTTGGACTGCTGGCGGTGACAGAACTGTTTCCTGGACGTCTACTAATGTTCCAAGCGGCGTAACCATCACAATCACTCCGTCATCTTGCACTTCAAGTTGCGGTCCAGCGATAAAAGTAGCGGTAAGTTCGTCTGCCACCAAAGGGACATATACTGTTGGTATCAAAGCCACCAATAGCACTGGGAGTAAAACAGCAACATTCACATTAATAATTAAATAAAATGAAAAAGAGGGTTTGGATACATTGGGCATTCTTAGCAGCAATCATCATGTATGTTTGCTTGTTCGCCCTTGAGTCCGGAAAATTCTTCCAAAAAGGATGGGCTAGCATAATAAAGGCATTTTAATTGAAATGAAAAAGAAACAGAAAAAATCTCTGAACATAACTGTTTATACTCTTATCTGTCTTTTGTTTGCCGGAGCAATGGTTTTAGAAATGACTGGAATGTTTAAACAGAAAGTTTTTGCTGCTACGCTTACTGGCTGGAGTTACAGAAAAGAATTTACATTAAGCCGTTCTTCTGGAGCTGTGACTAATTATCAGATGAAACTTTTGGTTGGAGAGAGTAGCGGAGCTACCGGAGAGAATGTAGATTGCGGAGGATATGTCCAATCTGATTTTGATGATTTAAGATTTACGACCACTGATGGAGCAACACTTCTAGATTATTGGATAGAAAGTATTACAGGAACTAGTCCTAATAGGTTGGCTACCGTTTGGATTGAGTTTAATAGTATAGGGACAAGCGCTACTACTTTCTATATGTATTATGGAAATCCCTCAGCTGTTTCCTATAGTAACGGGACCAATACATTCCTTTTCTTTGATGATGCTGAAAGCGGAGTAGTTACTTCCAAATGGACAGATAATTCTGTTAATTTGGTTTCATCATACTCATCAGTATCCCCATATGCTGGAAGTAAATGTATTTCTGTTACTCATAACAGCACTTCTAATAACGGGAGTGTTAGCCAAAATGCAATCAGCGCAACTCCGAATTTCAGTATTTCAATGAGAGCAAGGCAAGGAGCGATTAATAATTCATTCAGGTATTATCTAATCGAACCCGGAGGAATACTGCGCGTAGCTAATCATAGCTGGGGATATAGTCCAACTGGTTCAGCTTTGGCTTATTATAATAACGGACCAGCATATGTAGATACGACCTATGATTATTCTACCAGTTGGGATTTATATGAACTTTTCGGGAATGGAGACACAGATACTCTTATCTGGAAAAAGAACGGAACAACAATAGCTGCTGATTCTGATGTAAGCACCTGGACAAGTTTCACATATTTCTATTGGAATAGCGATGCAGTCAACGATGTTCTCTATATGGACGATGTTTTTATCAGGCAATGGTTTGCAACTGAACCAAGTTGGGGGACGTGGGGAGGCCAGCAAATATTGGGAGGAACTATTTCCGTAGATACAACCCCAATTGATTTCGGAGATGTCTTGGTTGATTCATCTAATAATATTATTTTGACAATTGGTAATACTGGAACAGGGGATTTGACTGGTAGCGTTTCCGGATTAGCAAATCCTTTCAGTTGTACTGCTAATTGTAACTATACGATTCCAGGGGGAAGCAATATAACTATCTCGCTTCGTTTCAAGCCAGAATCTGAAGGATCGTTTTCAGATACGCTGGTTTTAAGTGGCGGAGGGGGAGCTAATATCTTTTTAACTGGAAACGGATTTACAGTTCCTGCATGCCAAGAACATAACGTCTGGGGATATGCTTGGTCTGATAATATCGGATGGATAAGTTTTAGTTGCAAAAATGAAGATGCGGTAGCTGACTATGGCGTTGATATAGATAATAGCGATTTAATGGCAGATCAATGGGAATTATCTGGCTATGCTTGGTCCGATAATATCGGATGGATAACATTTAACAGATCGCAATTAAGCGGTTGCCCCAGTGGTACAGGATGCTATTCTTGGGTTGATACTTCAGTTGGAACATTAAATGGATGGGCAAGGGCTTGTTCTGTGTTTGCATCCGGTTGCAGCGGCTCATTAAAATCATCTGGATTAGGTGGATGGGATGGATGGCTTAAATTCTATGATAATCTTGCTAACAAGGCATATATAGATTTCAGTGTCTCTCCCGCAGAATTTAGAGAATATATGTGGGGAAATATGAATATCGGATGGGTCAGTTTGAATCATAAAAATGAAGATGCCATATCTAATTATGCTGTATATACCAATGTGGCATTAGAGGGCCGTCCAACAGTAATCTTTACCATAGATCCGGATAATAATGACAATTACTGCGGAGCGGTTGATGGGCAAGGGATGGTATCCTTTGAATGGCAATACAGCGA
The DNA here is from genome assembly GCA_964616145.1 of uncultured Candidatus Saccharibacteria bacterium. Taxonomy (GTDB): domain Bacteria; phylum Patescibacteriota; class Minisyncoccia; order Minisyncoccales; family PEYH01; genus JAQTNP01. The sequence continues at coordinate 15,163 of CAZTRD010000019.1, forward strand.
TGAAGAAAACTTAGAAACAGAATTTGATATAAGGATAAGTCCTGTGGGAGAGCCGTCAAATTATGTGATAGAGAAAACTATTAGCGCTACATGTTCAGATACAGAACCCCCGATACTATGCACCAATACCTGGAGTGCTTATGTTGGCGATAAAGCAGGACAATTGGCGTACGATCAAACATATAATTGGGAGGTTCAAGTCCATAGCACAGAAAGTATTTCTGGTTGGATGCAGGCTCCAGGAAATATAGGAACATTCACAACTGCTTCTGGTCCATATCCGTGGGTGGAATTTACTTGGGACCCGCCAGCTCCATTGATAAATGCAACAACAACTTTTGATTCTTCTTCAAGCACTACATATGGAAATTTCCCGGCATATTCCTGGCAATTTAGCGCTGATGCTGTTCCGAATATATCATCTTTAGAAAATCCTTTAGTCAGATTTACTACAGGAGGGGATAAAAGCGTTACTTTGACTATCAGCGATTCAAATGGTTCTTGTACTGAAATCAGGACAATAACTGCTACCTTGCCTTTGCCTGACTGGATAGAGATTCCTCCGGAATAATACAAAACTATTGATTTCTTTTTAATGGTCTGGTATATTGGAAACCAGTTTCCTTAATTTAAATATATGGCTGTACCGAAAAAACATCATACAAAAGGAAGTAGAAATCAGCGCCGGATGCACATATTCATTAAAAGTCCGGGCGTTTTAAAATGTCCAAGATGCGGGAAACCTATCTTGTCTCACAGGGTTTGCGAGGAGTGCGGATATTATAAAGGCAAGATGGTAGTGGATGTATTTGCTAAATTAGACAAAAAAGAAAAGAAGAAAAAAGCAAAAGAATTGAAAGAATCCAAAGAGCAGGCAGGAAAGGAATTAAACATGGAAGAATTGTCTAAAAAATAATATGGCCAGCCGTCATTTATCAAGAAGCATAGCTTTGCAATCTCTATACGAATGGGATTTCTATCAAAAGAAGCCCGATACTTTGGATAAGATAGTGGAAAAGAATATAAAGGAATTTGCCGTAGGATTGGATGACCTGGAATTCATTAGAAGCCTTGCTAAAGGGGTAGAGAAGTCAATTGACTGTATAGACGAATTGATAGTCAAAACAGCCCCAGAATGGCCTTTAGAGCAGATAAACATGCTTGATAGGAATGTCTTGCGTCTAGGACTGTACGAATTGCTCTATGCCAATAAAGAAGAGGTTCCACCAAAGGTTGCTATCAATGAAGCCATAGAATTAGCCAAGGTATTTGGAGGAGAATCATCAGGAAGATTCATCAATGGAGTCATGGGAACTGTTTACAGCCAGTTGCAAGAAAAAGAAGAAAAGTGTTCAAAAGAAAATGATAACAAGCATATTGAAAAAGAAAACAAAGGAGAATAAGCAGAATCAAGAGTTTTCTGTCTTGGAAAAGAAGTTCGGGATAGATTTCAAAGACAAAAATCTCTTGATTCAATCATTCTGCCACAGATCATATTTGAATGAACATCAAAAATTTGTTGTTCATCATAATGAAAGATTGGAATTTCTTGGAGATGCGGTAATAGAGCTGGTGGTGACAGAATATATTTTCAAGCGTTTCCCAGATACGGAAGAAGGCGTATTAACATCATGGAGAGCAGCTTTAGTTAATAGCAGAATGCTATCTTCTAAAGCAGAGGAGTTGCATTTTGGACAATATATATTACTTTCCAGAGGAGAGAAAAAAGAAGCTAATAAAAAAGGAAAGGCATATAAAGAAATATTAGCTAATACCTTTGAGGCCTTTATCGGAGCTTTGTATCTTGACTCGGGATATGATGTATGTAAGAAACTATTAATTAAACATTTATTGTCTGAATTAAAAACCATTATTAAAGAGAATTTATTTAAAGATGCTAAAAGTCGATTTCAAGAAATAGCCCAAGAAAGAGAAAGAATTACGCCAACATATAAAGTAACTGCGGAATCAGGGCCGGACCATGACAAGCATTTCATTGTAGGGATATATCTTAACGATGATTTGGTTGCCAAAGGAGAAGGATATTCCAAGCAGGAAGCGGAAGAGAATGCAGCTAAAAATGCATTGGAAGAAAGAAAATGGCATTAATATATAATTAAAAATATGTTAACAATCAGACTATTAAGAACAGGAAAAATACATCAGCCGTCTTTTAAGATTGTTGTCATACAAAAAGAGAAGTCAGCCAGATCAGGAACATTCTTGGAAGATTTGGGATTTTTCAATCCTTTATTGAACAAATCAAATCTGAAAAAAGAAAGGATTCTTTATTGGATTTCCAAAGGATCAGGCGTTTCTGATACGGTTCACAATCTATTAATTAAAAACGGGATTATCAAGGGTAAGAAAGTTGCCAAGGATAAGCCGTCAAAGAAGGTTGAAGAACCGGCTAAGGCAGTTCCCGTTTCAGAGATTCTAAAAGAAGAGGTTCGGCCAGCAGAAGTTACTCCAGAAACAAAAGCAGAATAATTGTACTCCTGTGAATATCTTTGTTGATTATAGGTATGGTTTTGCTATAATAATATAATTAACATTTTAATATGAATCCAAAAAAGATTTTCGTTTGCCTTTTGATAGTGGCGGGTTTTGTTGTTTTCACTAGTAAACCTGTCATTGGTTTAACTATTGAGGAACTGAACCAGCAAATTGCTGTTTTGCAGCAACAAATAGCTCAGTTGCAGGCTCAAGCATCATCAACAACAGCGACTGCTGCCTGGTGCCATACGTTTAATACAAATTTAAAATATGGAGACAGATTTGGAGATGTTGGATATCTTCAAACGGCATTAGGGAAAGAAGGATTATCAACAATAATAAACGAAAATGAGTTACAAACCTTCACTTTCGGAGAATTTACATCCTCAGCTGTAGTTGAATTTCAAGAAAAATATATATCCGAGATTTTAACTCCAGTTGGGCTTAAACATGGGAATGGTTTTGTTGGGAAATTAACGAGAGCAAAATTGAATAAAATCTTTGGATGCAATGTAGAATGTCAAACAGATAGCGATTGTCCTCAACTCAAATGCGGAAGTGAAGGAAAATGCTATGGCGTTATTAATAAATGTATAAATGGCAAATGCGTTGAAGAGGCAGATAAATCCATCACCGTTCTCTCTCCAAACGGAGGAGAACAATGGATGAGGGGATACAATTATCCTATCACTTGGAAATCTGCAGGTATCAGCAATGTTAATATATATGTTAGGAATGAAGATGCAATTGATCCAACAATGGGGTGCGCTTGCCAAGATGGTCAATACTGCGCTCCTTGCGGATATACCAAGATAGCTGGAGATATTCTTGCTTCCTCTGGTAAATACTACTGGACTGTGCCGAATAGTTATACTCTAGGTCAATACACGATTCTCATCGATGAAGCAAAAAGTATCAATGGTATCTCAGACAAGAGCGACAATTCATTTAGCATCATCGGAACTGGTGTTAAGCCCAATCTCTTTATCTATCAATCAATGACTGTTGATTCTACGATGGCTAAATTCATGATTGGGAACAATGGCAATACTTCTGCATACAACTTTACAACAAAAGTGTATCTGGCCGAGATTGGAGCTAGTAGGACAATGGATGAAATCCCAGGATTATCGTTAAGCTATACCCAACAATGCAGCTTCTCAGACTTTATATCTTCAAGTGGTCAGGCTTTCCTGCCTGGAGCACAAAAAACCTATACCTGTCAGTATGTGACGCCCCTTAGGTCTGGCGCATTCTATGTAGTAAAAATGGTGACAGATGCGGATAATACCGTAAACGAGCTAGATGAAACAGATAATGTAAGATATGCTACGTTTAGCCATACAGATTCCTCTAAATCCATCACCCTTAACTCTCCCAACGGAGGAGAAACATGGAATACAGGAAAGACATATGACATTAAATGG
>CAZTRD010000020.1:0-18534 GCA_964616145.1 uncultured Candidatus Saccharibacteria bacterium
GCGGCAGAAGCTCTATTGATAGCGACTCCTGTTGTGCCTATATACATTGTCTGGTTTGTCAACGCATATTGAGCATGCGAATGCGTTTTAGGTTCGTGTAGTTCCGTTCCAGTTAAAACGCTATGTTGTATATCAGCCATTATATCACCTCTAACAGGTTTACTTTTACATCATAACTATCATATCCAACATATGTCAGAACAAAAGCTTTCTCATCAAATCGCACCGTATAGGTTTGCTCATCCTGATAGTTATACCAATTGAACGTTATAAGATTCATTTTAGAATTGAATAATTCCCTTATTTCAGTAGCCTGGATATAGGTTATGTTATTAAATTGCAACGAAAATCTATTCCTAGGAGTACCCCACTTATTGCGCCTGCGTTCCTTACCGTACGTTGTATTTGTTGTTATTGTATTATAATTTATAGAACTTTCATAAACAGCGTCTGGTCTTGTTGTGATTGTGTCAGGCATTATTCTATTATCTCCATTAATCCAATATTCAAATTATAAACATTGTCAATTATTCTTTGGTATGAAAAACCATCATCAATAAATCTTACAGTATAAGTTACCGAATCTATTGGATTATCCCAACTAAACGTGCCATAAGAACCTAGTTGAAGTTGAAAAAACGCTTTCATATCATTAATCTGTGTTAATGAAATATTATTAAATACAAGATTCCATGAGCGACGAAGATTTGTTTGTTTTAACCTTCTCTGTTCCTTGCCAGATTCAAATACATGGATATCTACTGGAGAACCAGTAGCTTCTTCTAGGGCGTAATCAGCTTCCCAATGGAATATGCCAGACATTATCTAACCCTCTTTAGAGTTCTTCTGGTTGAACCACCCTTTATAAGGTCTGCATTAATAACGTTTATTACAGTATTGGGTTCGTTTGCTATTTGGGCATTTACAAAGTTAGGGTCTACAACGTTTATTATGGTGAGTGAATCGCCACCCCTATATTCATCAAGAGGAACAATAGCCTCTGGACCAGATTCGCCAATCATACCGAGCGTGGGTCTTCTAACAATGGCACCCTCTGCGAACATTGGTATATTTCCTGGATGTAGTGGTGAACTTCCTAAGTTAAAAGCTTCTCCTGCAAATGATGCCGCACCGCCAGCAGCACCACCAAATAAACCAAGTACTCCACTTATGGCTGACCACCATCCGCCACTACCAGCTCCAAAGCCCATAGTTGTCTGTGCTGTCCACCACTGTGCTACCATCTTACCAAGCATTTGGCTATGAGCTTCTAACATACCCCTTACAAAACCACCTATAAAGTTTCTTAAAGCATCGTCCATAACATCCTGCCAAACTTCGCTGAATGTCTTAGTACCCTTTACTAGGTTAAATATGTGGTCTGACCACTTAGTAGACATATCGCTTATAACGTCATCCGTAGCGCCAACCATCTTATCTAATATTCCAGCCAATCTTTCTGCTTCTTCTTTAGCAAAGTCAATTGCAGTACCCTTAATTTTTTCAGTTCCAGTAATAAATTTAGAAAGTATATCAGCCATAAACTTATCCATCAATCCAATTGGTATAGCAAAAGCACCGAATATCTCTTTCGCCATATCGGCCATTTCTTTTTTTACCTTGTCAACAAATGTTGTGTCTGGTATAAAAGCAGTTTCAAATAAACCTTTACCCCACCGTTTCTCTATCTCTTTGCCTAACAAAGACCATGTCGTTTCACCCATAGCCTTACCAAATTTCCAATATTGAAATTCAGCCTTTGCTAGCATCCATGGCAAATCCTTGAGAAGCATGGTTGCTTTAGCTATTCCTTCAGCCCATTCTAAAATAGCTTTTCTATTATTCCAAATAGCTGTTCCCATAGTTAAAAGACCACCTATTATCGGAGTGAAACGAAGCGCCAACTTTGGCAGTGTTTTGATAACATTCTTGATTGAATCATCTAATTCTTTCCAGGCCACTCTTACGCTAGCTACGATTATAACCAATATAGCTAAGACCGCTGCGATACCAAGAATCCATGGGATAATCGTTATTGCTGCCGAAACAGCTCCACCTATCGCCCCAGAAAGTACTCCCCAACTAATCGTAGCCGATATCATAAAACCTTTCATAATTAAAGCAACACCCATTACAAAAAGAAGTGCAGCAGCTAGGGCACCAAACAAAACAACAAGTCGTTTAACCGCTGGTGACATGTCATCCATTTTTCGAAACATATCTGTAAGTTTATCTATAATCTTAGAGATGTGGGGGGCTAAAACCTCTCCTAAACTTATACTAAAAGCTTGAACATTGTTTCTCAATATCTTTAATCTTACATCAAGTCTTTCTGAGGCTGTTCCAAACATATCAGTAAATTCTTTAACATCGCCTATTTTGCTAGCAAGTTCATCTATTAAACCAGTCTGTTGCATTAATACGAGAACTGAAGATGCAGCTCTCATTCTAAACATGTCAGTAGTCTCAGCTACGCCAAGATTAGCTTTTCTTAACTGTTCCAACACATAAGTTACGCCTCTAGTCTTAATATTTAATTCAGATAATGATATCCCTTGACCTTCCAATTCATTAAGCAATTCTCGCATTGGCTTAGTGGCGCGTTTCTGGTGTCTTTCAAGCATAGTCATTGCTATACGAAAATGCCTGCCAGCATTACCTGCCTTTATCCCAGCATTAGCTAAAACACCAAGTATAGCTAAAGTTTTTTCTAGAGAAATATTAGTTTGATTGGCAATAGGACCAGCTTGTGCTAGCGCTTGAGTCAAATCATTTACATCGGCTATTGTCAGGGCTGTTGTAGTTGCTAAGCCGGCCACAACCCTACCCGTTTCAGTGGCACTTAAATTGAATTGGTTTAAAGTCTTTACAATTGATTCTAGGGATGTATCTAGAGTAAGCCCACTCCTAGCAAATATTGTAGTAAGTGATACAGCCGCCATCATGGTGTTGTTATATCCTTCCATACCATGAGTAAGTATTATACCTGTTCTCGCTAGGGTTACACCAGCCTTTGATAATTCAACTGCCGAAAACATCGTTTCTTTAGATAATTGCCTAAAAGTCTTGCCTATTTCATCTGTTTGCTCTGCTGTAAGCCTTCCTTGAGCCTCAACATCCTTCATACTACTCTGAAAGTCTGCATATACCCTAAAACTAGCTACACCATAGGCTGTGAGGGCGGCGGAAGCGGCTACAAACGCGTATCCTAGCCTCGTTACCATCATACCAACATAGTATGACTGTCTTCCTGTAAGCTCTAAAGACCTAGCAGTTTTCTGTGATTCTGCTCCAAGAAGAGCAACGGCCTCTGCGTGTTTTGCATATATTTTAGGAACCATTGCTGATGTAAGAGCTGCATTTGGTCCAGGTCTCATGGCAATATTCAAATCATTTTGGAAAGACTTTATCTTTTTAAGATTTTCTTCAGAAAAGCCAAGACCCTTCATCCAACCTTGCAAAGCTCCGCCACGCAAGCCCTGAGGACCAGTTGCTTTACCAGCTAAACCAGTAACGTTTTTAGCTAGGGCAAGAACCTGCCTATTTACTTGCTCAATGCCCTTGGTACTGGCAGACACTGTTAAATTAACGCCTACATCTCCAAATGGTCCAGCCATTATTTTCTCCGAATGTTTCTAGTCTTGGCCATAGCCCTTTCGTTGGCTATTTTTTCTTGCTTATTCATTTCGTCCAGAAGAACAGAAAAAGCCATTAAGTCCTTTGATGGCTGGTTATAGCACTCCTCTATAGTCCAACCAAAGGTCTTGCACAATGTAAATATATGTAATATCGGGGGCGGCTCTTTAGTAGAAGCACCACTATAGGTTGCAACTACCGCCCGTCTTAGTTTTTTATTTCAGTCGCATTCAAGTTATTAAAATTGCTTATCTCTTCTATAATTTTCGATACCAAATCACCACGTAATCTTCCAATATTATCAGGTGATAGCTCAACATCTTTACCATCTTTGTCTTTAGCGTCCCAAGATATTATGGAATGTGCTAATAAACTTAAACTGCCTGTTGATTCTTCGCCTGAGTTAAACTTTTTAGCTGCTTCTAACTGGTCTTTAAGCGAAAGTTTTTTAATTGTTATAGTTACTTCTTCTAACTTTAATTCTTTAGTATAATCTTCTGCAAAAATTGACATCTTTATGCCCCTTAGTTGTTGGGGAGGGAGAATAAACCCCCTCCCCGGTTAATTACTATATTACATCTGTTTCGTTAAACATCCTGATTCTTATTTCATATCTGTGCCAATCTTCCGATGGGCTATCTGTCGCGAACGCCGTGAATGGCATGTCGTGATAGATTATATCAGGACCAGTAACCGTAGGTGTAGTGCCAGTAAAGACTATTCTTGGACAATCTATGAATAATCTATAATATTCACTAGAAGCCGCTCCTTTTATTACATCATCAGATGTAAACTGCAAGGACAAGAAAGCTTCGTCACCGTTTACGTACTTATTGTACATTGTTAAATCATCGAATTCCATGTTTAACGTTCCAGTAACATCTCTAAATCCACTTCGAGGTATAGCCGCGCGATATTTAGAACCAAGTTTGCCCTTATCTTCTGCTAGGTTGTTATTAATTGTAATTGAGCAACTTGTTATATCGCCTTCAGTACCATCTACAGATAGTACACCCTCATCAAATGTCAACGGATTTAATGTTGATATCGATGTAGCTGCTGTCTGTGATGCTGAAGTAGACTCTTCTTTGCCTAAGAAACTAAATGTAGACGATAATGGTTCACCAACAGCACAGTTTAGTGTGACTTGGTTAACCTTCATGCCGTTGTATGTAAAGCAACCAGCATCTCTCCATACCTCTACTCTTAAGCCTTCAGGCAGAACCCCAGATGGGAATATATCATGTGTATATACCACTTCCGGAGAACCACTGGGTCCAGCTGTTTGTGCTCTTCCAAGAGCATGCTTTAATAGGGTGCTAAACTCTCCTGTAGGCTGTATTTCGGCGTTTAAATCACCACCAGCTCTATAGGCTCCCTCTCTCCACACACTTCTAGAGGCGTTTCCTCTTATCGCATCTGTTGCGACAACGTTTTTCTCTAAGACTATCGATTCGGACGTAAATGGTATGAACTTATTTATCGTTGGCGAACCACTAGCCCATACCGTTTCTTCTACAAAACCGACCTGCGCATTGCTTCCAACTCCGGCCATTTTTGACTCCTTTGCTATGTAGCCCTTACAAACCTTACTCTGGCATTATAGTTTAACCTACAAGCCATTATAGGTGTTGTTTCATATTCGCCAGGAAAAAATCTTCTATTTAAAACCTGACTATATATTGCCTGCCCGCCTATAGTGTAACTAGCTTGCAGTGCATTGTCTATTTGCCGTACAATATTTTGTACGTTTTGTATACCAGTTAAGTAATCCGGTGAGGATTCGTACGCTGTTATAACAAAATTTGCTGACATTTCCTTACGCTTTGGCATTCCAATATCATTCTCTACCGCTTCCAGCAACTCTACTGTTATGGATGGAAATGTTAAGAATGCCTGTTGCTCTGGTCCTCCATAATACATATTATCGGCTGACACTAGAGCAGTCAAATCAGTATACCCTTTAAGGGCATTTACTACAGTTGTAATTAGTGTTACATAATCTGGACTTCCCATTATTCTAATCCTCCCCAATCATACCAACTATACATTGCTTGTGATTCAGTAAATCCTATAGTTTTACCAAAAATACCTCTTTTCTTTAAACTTTCTGAAACATATCTTGTTAATATTGCCCTGGATTGGTTTTCTTCAGATTCTTTGAAATGACCTGTACGCCATTGGAAATAAGGTCTACCAGGTATATTATTAATAGTGTAATCGCCTTTTGGTCTATTATGTATAAATAGCATTTCAGCAGCAAAGCTACTTTTTGGCACTATATTTAACTCTGCCGACCTACCAACCTTTTTTACTTCGTAATCATAATGTAATTTGATTTTGTTTAGGTGATGTTTGCCACCCTTTACTTTACCAGGTCTACTATGCAAAAGTTTATATGAACCATACTTATCAATAGTAGACTGGGCATGTCTTTTCCAACCAGGACCTTGTCTATCCATGGCAAGTTGAGCATTCCTAATCCACATTTTTCCAATCTCATTTAAGGCAAGGTGAAGATTGTCTCTTATGTCTTTTGTAGCGCTTAATAGTTTGCCAGTATCGTTTCTGGTTATCTGTATACTAAGTAGTCCTTCAGCCATTATTTGTTACCATCCGTTTGCCAATTAGTTGGTTCGCCTTCAGTGAAGGTTGGTTCAAAATCTTCTGTAGACGATTTAATACCTCTGTTACTTTTTCTAGATATCTTGTTACCAGAGCTATCTAGCAGTATAATTTTACCGTTAACTATATCATCAAGTAATTCCATAGCGTAATTTTTAAAGCTTGTCATCCAAGCGTCATTATCTGTTGTTCGAGATTGTACATAAAGAGTTCTTAATGCATAATACGCAGACAGATGTGACGATATGGTCTTTATGATTGGTGGGGTAGACGTAAACGGTACGCTATGTAACTGATATAACCTAGCATCTATGTAGTCATCGGTTCTTTCTATAAAATATTCAACATCAGAATCACTTATTATTGCATCAGTTACCTTCTTTAATAGTGTTCTAACGTCGGTATCTGCCAAACAGTAATTATTTTCGCGAGACATTTATTTATTCCTTCCTAGAACTTTCGTTCCTCACCTCTATGACGGCAGGTGTGCCAGACTATGAACTCTGCGTTACACCTATCAGGATTGAGCCACGAGTTCTTAAACGTGCAAACACAAATATGTGCGCATGTTCTTATCTTTCTTTTCTTCTTTAATAAAATATTATTTTTAAATTCTTTTACCTGATGCTCCATGTGTATACCCCCTTATGTTCCCAAGAAAAATCCCAGGGTTGACAACCCAATTCCATTAATGCTTTAGCTATATCTTGTTTTTTAGACCAATCTGAATACACTATCATCATACCACCACCACCAGCACCAGTTAACTTTAATCCTTCAGCTCCATTATCTAATGCTGTTTGTTCCATTGCATCAATAACTTCATTTGATACTTTTGATGATAGTTTCTTTTTATAATCCCACTCCAATGATAGTATCTGTCCAAAATCTTTTAAATTTTCAGTAAGAAGAGCTTCTTTTGCCACAACAGCAGCATTCTTTATATGTTTTATATACTCTATATTACAATCTGTTTGTTTTTCTTGTTCTTTTATAAGTTCTGATGATACATGCGTAAGCCCTGTGTACACAAGTAGTAAGTTATGTTGTAATTCTTTTAATACCCATTTGCGTATCTTAAGCGGGTTTATTATTACCTCTCCATCCTTATGGAACTCCATAAAATTAAAACCGCCAAATACACTAGAAAATTGGTCCTGATAACCACCTGCCATAGCTAAATCTACTCGCTCTATTTCCCACGCAAGCTTTGCCATTTCATAGTTATTTAGGTGAAAATCTAACCACTCCCTAAACAGCCCAAGTATAGCCACAACAACCGTAGAAGATGTTCCTAGCCCTGCCCCTGGTGGGGCATCTGATGATACTATGATATCAAATCCAGGTATAGGACCCTCATACAACAATTTAACTCTGTTTATTACGGCTTTTATTAAGTCCAGATTTCCATCATATGGCAGATTTTTTGTAGTCCCATGTACCACTATGTTGTAATCATGAGATTTTATGCTTACCATATCATCTAGCCTGGGAGTCAAAGAAGCGTATACGTACTTGTTAATGGTTGCATTTAAAACATAACCACCATATAATTCTACAAAGTTTGGTAGGTCACTTGAGCCCCCAGCTATACCAAGCCTTAGTGGTGCCACTGAGCGTATTATTCTTCGTTCCATATTTTCCCCATAAAGATGTTGGAACACTTAGCGTATTTTAAACCTTCATGAGTCCCTATATCAAGATACTTTTTTGATATAGTATAGGTATCCCTATCAACGCACTGCATTCTTTCATCTAAGTTAAACATCTTTGGTCTACCCAAATACTTAAACACTGATTTATCTAAAATATATATTCCTGCTGGTCTTACTATACCATCTAACACTGATTTGGCGTTAACAACCAGTGGTTTACCTGAGTATTTCTTAACTATTTTTTCAATAGAACAATCTACGTATGTATCTCCGTTTATTACTGCAAATTTCTTACAATTTTCAACAAATGGTTTGCATATTCTTAAAGCACCACCAGTACCAAGCGGTTCAGGTTCCCGTACAAGCTCTATTGCAATCTTATTCTCTTTGCACCAAGACCTAATTGACTCACTCTTATATCCAACAGACATCACAATGTCATGGTTCTTTAACCACTTTAGCATATAATACAAGAATGGTTTACCATGTATTGGCACCATAACTTTAGGCATATGATTTGTGAGTGGTTTTAATCTCGTTCCTTCTCCACCAGCTAGTATAAGAATACGAATTTTATTCACCAAATTGTTTTACATAGAAAAAGAAATGGTTTCTACTCTTGGGCGGAAACGCAAATGCGTATTTGGTCATATCAAACTTCTTGTTAACCATATCCATCATGTGGTCAAACTCCCAGTCTTTTGGTTTTCTATGCGGTTTAAAATATATAATCCATTGATTATCTTTTAAGGTATCTAGTATAACACAAATATCATCTTGGTGTTTTACTAAACGTTTTACCGTGTTAGGCACAAATTTCAACATATCGCATATATCACAAAAAGTATTCATTTTTTATAACAGAATGTAGACCAACCGTAATCTATTACAAGTTTATCTTGGTCTAGCAACTGTTTCATATTGCACTCTGCTGTTAATAAATTAGATATTTTTTTATCCCACCATTCAATACCATGAAGTTCACCAACTGATGTATCTTTTTCATGACCAACAATCCCTATTGTGGAAAAGAATTTACCGTCAGGTTTCATAACCCGCTTTATTTCTTCTATAACAAAGTCTATGTTTTGTATATGCTCTAATGTTTCAAAAGACACAACAACATCAAATAAATTATCCTTAAATGGTATGCCTTTTGATGCGTCAAAACACATATGGAATGGTTTACAGTGTGAATTTCTTTTGCACCACTCAGATATATCAATACCCCAAGCGTGAATACCGATTGCTCGCATATAATATATTAGATTCCCCCTAGCGCATCCTATGTCTAGTACAACCTTTCCAGCCAGTTCATAATACTTATTTAAAGCTTCTGCTTGGTGCTTAAATATATCATTTTCTAAAATAAACGAAGATTTATCATATCCAGATTTACTGTTACCCTCAAAATATTCAGCATCATGGTATTCAGGTTTGTGCCTATCTTCAAGTTCCACATATACCCCCTATTTTTGTATATCCACCAGACCTATGTAACTCTCGTAGAAGTGAAATGCCCCAACACATAATGCTTGTCATCCTCCATAACTGGAAATGTAAATTCTCTGCCTAAACTACCAAAAAACTCTTTTACTATATTATTGGTAAGTTTATCTGGGTCTTCCCTGTCTTTATATATGCTATTATTCCAATACTTCTTTTCTGCTCCATGGTATTCACCTATAATATGTCTTGGTATATTTATAGTGTTTTTAATTTGCATCTCTCGTAGAGCATGATATTCCCAACCCTCTATATCCATTTTTAATAGTATATCCCTATTGGAATTCTTTTCTATGAAATCAGATAGACTAAACTTTTCTCTAGAAAATGTGTTACCTATTACAAAATCTATACTTATATTTTCTGGAGCAACAAAACAATGATACCCAGTCCAGTTGCTATACTCTTTGCAGTTTTCCTTAGAAAGCTCAAAACTCTCATTGTCTAACTCCATAGATACCACTTCTTTTGCACCATTATCTAGACATAACCTAGAAAAGTCACCTATATATCCACCAACATCTATTATCAAATCGAAATCTTTGGCTATAGCTTTAACATTATATACGTCTCTTATATATACCTCATCGTACACTGCTTCTTGCCATATATTTGTTCTTATTACTTCCTTAGCCATTTTAGTTCCCATTTTTTCTGAGTACAATACACAATAAACCAGTAGAACCAACTATGCCATAAGCCCCGTATCTTTTATGTTTGACTCCATCCTCGGTTGAATTATGCCAACCATCTTTATTATTTATAAAATAATCCTTAACTAATACTTCCATACCAACTTTTTCAATCAATCTATCAAACGTATTCTTATCATATTGCTTAAAGCAGTCTAATTCCATATATTCTCCATATGGAATAGTAACTATTAACATACCACCAGGTTTTAAGGCATCTCGCATATTAACCATAGCCAGTATGTCAGCATTTTTATCTAATCCGTACTTGTCATCTTTAAAATACCAGTAACTATTGTTCTCTCCAACATGCTCTAGCGTAGACACGCATAGTATAATATCAAAGAAGTTTTGAAATTCTTCTGGGTATCTATCCCGTAAGTCGTGCTTAATTGTTTTCATTCTACCATTTATGGCATCTGTAACGTGTTGCTTTGGTTCAGCCCAATCGCTACCATATAGTTCCTGTATACCCATATCACATAACGGTTTTATATATCTTTCTTCTGAATAGGCATACCCAACATCTAGGACTATTTTAGAGTTGTCTATCAATGATAATGTCCACGGTATTTCAACAACTCTTTCTGACTGGGCATACCACTCTGGTCCAGGTCCTTTAAAGGGTTCACACGGCAACTTCCATCTATTTAATATTTTATCATCCACCAGTCGCTATTGCTCCCAAGGTTAGTTGCGTTTAAGTTATACGATGTATATAGTGAAAAATGTTGAACTGCTTTTACGACTTCCATAGTTGATTCCCAAGACGGATTATAGTCGTGTCCACACATCACACCCTTAACCTTTATCTTAGGCCACCAGTTGGCCATATCAGCCATTACCCCATCATACGTATGGTCGCCATCTATATATATAAAGTCCAAACTTTCATCTCTAAAATCAGAAAATAGAATTTTAGAATCACCAATATGCCATTTTATCCTGTTGGCATAATCTTTTAATCTATTATCAGCATCTTCCTTTTCGCTTAATCCACATATATAGTTATCAATTAGATTTAATTCAGTAACTTCTTTCCATTGGCTTAATATCTCTAGCGAATTCTCACCTCTAAGAACACCTATTTCAGCACCAACAATATCGATTTCTTTAGGAAGTAATATCCTGGCGTGTTCTAGCGCTTGTCTCATGCTTTATATCCACCATTATCTGACTTTATTTTGACTCTCCAATAATCTAGCATATCTTTAAACGTTTTTTCTAATGGTATTGATGCCTCCCACCCAGTAGCTTTTATAAACTTGGCTATTGATGGTACCTGTAATGTCACATCAGATGGTCTGAGCAAAGACTTATCAATCTCAACCGAAACCTCAATCTTTGAAAATGATAACATAAGTTCAAGAGCCTTCTTGATACTCATTGTTTCTTTTCCAGCTATATTGTATACTTCTCCATGCTCGCACTTAGTAATAAGCATCCAATATGCCTTCACTATATCTCTAACGTCTAAAAATGTTCTAATAGAATGTAGATTTCCAACCGTAATAACTGGAGCAGATATGCGAAGTTCTGCCATAACTATCTGCTTAGCGAAGTGAGACATAACAAAAGTTTCTCCCCTCCTTGGGCCAGTATGTGTAAAGCTTCTAGTTCTTATTGTCTTTAATCCATGCGATAAAAAATACTGGTATCCTATTAAATCTTCGGTGCACTTACTTACCGCATATGGAGACGCTGGTCTAAATGGTTGCTTTTCTGTTATTGGCAATTCGTGTTCAAGAACTTGACCATATACCTCGCTTGACGAGCATATGTGGATAACTGGATTTATATTACTTAGCCTTACGGCTTCCAATAGATTGATTGTTCCAACGCCATTGGTGTTAAGCGTAGACGCTGGAGAATCAAAACTTACAGGTACAAATGATTGGGCAGCTAAATGAAATATTATATCTGGTCGTATTGTATCAATACATCTTAATGTTGATGTAGCATCACATAAATCGGCATCGTATAATTGTATTTTATTTAGTATATGATAAATATTATCTTTTGAACTTCTCCACCTACACATACCATATATTTCGTGTCCTTCATCTAGTGCCAATATATAATCGGCAAGATGGCTACCAACAAATCCACTAATCCCAGTTATCAATATACGCATTTGTATCCCCCTATTTAGTCGCTACTACACCCATTTCCCAACTATTCTTTCTGTTCAATTCCTCAATATATTTTTGAGGGTCAACAAACTTGAAATCTTTAAACCCTGCCCCCCTAAGGCATGCACCCATTATACCAACATCAAAAAGTGCAAAGTGATAATTATATTTATGTTCTCCGTTACCGCACACGTATCCGATTAAGTCTAGTGGACTTATTTTTTTCTCTACATAGTAGTTTGCTATGGCCTCAAAGTTTGGAACTTTTATTAATAACTTACCACCAACCTTTAAAACATTTCTCCAATTAGATAGAACCAGTATCGTTTTTGACATTTTAAACCAAGATGGTACATTTTCAAGATTATGTGGTATATGTTCAAGAATACTTTCTGCTAAAATCTCATCTACGCTATCATTGTCGTATGGTAGGGGTTTGTTCAAATCAGCAACCACATCTATATGCTTTCCTTCTCTTATATCTATATTGATATATCCATCATCGTGTTTGTCAATAGTACCACAACCCAAATAAAGCTTTATCATATAAGTCCCCCTAAAAATTTACTTATGTTGTTTGCATCGTGTTGCCATGTCCATCTCTCTCTAGCTATATCTGCACCCTTATTCCCCTTCTCTATACCGTCATGTGGGTGTTCAAAGACGTAAAGCATCTTCTGGGCTAAATCATCAATGTCTGGTTCAGCTTGATGACCAGGTATATATCCAGCATCTTTAAGCATATACTTTACTGGATATCCCGTTTCTTTAGTGCAATAATCTCTAGGTCCACCAAAATCCGTTATTATCAAAGGTAATCCGGTAGACATAGCTTCAAGCCCCGGCATTAAAAAGCTATCTCCATGCGATGGGCATACAAAGCAATCAGAATCGTGATATAGTTTAGCTATCTGGTCCCTTGAGTACTCTTCTTTAATTCTTTTAACGTTTGAGCATTTAACGGTATAGTCATCGAGTTTACCCCAAGAATTAGACTTTATTATCAACTGGGCATCTTTATTGTCGCCCAAGACAGACTCAAATGCCGTTATAAGCCCTTGAGTGCCCTTTCTACCCTGAGCGACACCGGTAAATACAAAGGTATATGGTTTTCTAAATGGGTTTCTATGAATATGTTGGAATAAATCTGTATCTACACCTATTCCGCCAACATGTATTGGTATTTTAAGACCACCATCTAGAAAAGCTTTTTTCGTAAATTGAGAAAGAGCAATAACACCATCAGCTTCTTTATTCAGATAGTCACAACCATTTTCTGGTACTAAACTAGAATCCCAACAACACTGCCCTACCCTTTTAATCTTTCTATCTAGGGCAGATAAATCACCCATCATATTAGCCAAACCAACATTGATAAAAACATCTGGTTGGAATGAGTAAGCCATGCAATTAGCAACTAAGGTGGGCACATTTCCATATGTGTTTTTAGCTCTGAGCCAAACTCTATGACCTGCGCCCACAAGGCCAGTTACATTACCTATTGTTGTTATGCCCCACGATTGGTTGTCTCCTACCTCGCCAAAATATAAAATCTTCATACAACTTCTCCGCTTAGCAATGCCCATATTCTTTTTTGTGTATTTTCAAGATTATAAAATAATGCATTATTCATAGCGTGATTTACAACTTTTTCATAAAAATATTTATCAAGTATAAGTCTACTTGCTATATCCATCGCTTCTTCTACGTAGTAATCCTTCACGCTTGTGTCTGGAAAACATAATCTATTAGGAAAATTTGCTATTGTGCCAACCATTGGTATACCCAATGCAGCACAATCTTGCGTCAACCTACCAACAACCTTGAATGTGTACATATGTATTGCCATATAAGCGTTTGATAAATATTCCATAGCTTCATCATAAGGCAATTCATCTACGAGAGTGAAATCTTTTACTCCCAGATAATCTAGTAATTCTCTAGTTTTTTCTTTCTTATTTGGTGTCATGTAATACATGAAACCACTCACATTAGGAAATCTCTTTTTTATGCCGTTATACACCGCCATGTTCGTTAAGATGTCCCTATTAAAATCACCAGGATTATTTATACCTACACTTATTAATAGGTTGTTTCTGGTCTTCTTGAAGTATGGTGAGTGTAGCCGTTCTGGGTACATAGACCAACCAGTATAAGCGCACTTCTTATAGTGTTCATCATCTAGAGCAACTCTAAACGTTGAGACTTCATCAATATTTGTACACATAATATAATCATATAATTTCAAAGAACGAGTAAACAGACCCAAGTCTTCCATTGACCAACTTGCTATAACATGTGTCTGTATATCTGTCACGCCTATAATAATACCATTGAATATACTACGTATACGTTCTAGCAACTTAAAATATTCGGGATAAACTGGATAAATAAAGTAATCGTAAGAACTTATTGCCAAAGCCAACTTAGCATCGTCTAAGTCTCTCAGATGATGGAAATAATAGAAATCAGCACCATCTCTTTTGAATGTAAGTGGAACACCAGTAATGCCATTAACCAAATCAGCGTGTTTGCTACCAAATTCTCTATGGTATGGAGATAAAAACGCAAACTTCTTATCCTCAAACTGGCTATAGAAAAAGTCACTAAAGCTATCACCCGATGAACTCATACTGTAACCCCCATAAGTTTAGTAACATTTTTCCAGTAATTTGTAGCAACGTTTTTCCAAGAAAATATCTTTTTTACCATAGCCCGCTCTTCATCAGTTACATGTCTATATGGACTAGAGAAAATGTCTATAAGACATTTTGTTGTTTCTTTCATTGTTTCTTCTGTAACATATTCTACTAGATTTCCGTACCACCCACGATATAGTGGGGTATCAAAACATATTGGTCTAGAGCCACACAATAGACCCTCTAGCACCGTCTTCTCAAATCCTTCTTTGCGTCTCATACCACTTGTATAACTACAGGTTTGGTATACATGTCGTAATTGTTCTGTAGTTAAAAATTCCTTACAAGCGTTATATGATTTGTTTTTAATTCCAAGATTAGGACCGGTGTGTATAATTTCTTTTCCTACAGCATCGGCTGCGACAACAGATTCAAATATTCCTTCTGTCTGAGGTATAGCACCAGTATTTAATATTATATATTTATGTGTATTTTCTCTTTCATGATAAAATAATCTATGGTCAACTCCCCATGGCCCAGTTACAACATTGCAAAGTTTAGGCAATTCACGCTTGAGGTCTAGGTGAGAATATACAGCAATAGCTTTCTTGAAAAATGGAGCATAATCATTTATGTCTTCTTCTGACGCAACACCCCTGCAATGGAAGTTTACTATATATCTTTTACATTTTACGTTGTTAAAATCACTTAATTTTGCTATATCAAGAATTTGAAAATCTGCACTATCTGGAGAATCTACAAACTCAATATTGTGTGGAGCGTAACGCATTATATTTGTTCTGTTATCATCGTTCCACATATTACGGCTAAAGTTATTATAATAAATCTTTATATTAGAATTTCTTTTTTCTATAGATTTTATTATGTCAACAAAACCCTTAGCGGTGTTTTCCCATGTATGGTTTGGAACATAATTAATACCATTTCTTTTTAGACCAGAATCGTATACTAGACGCATTTCTTTAGAAAAAGAGTCTATATTTACATCGAACCATAGTGAGCCATCTAAACAAACAGGAGAAGCATGGGCACTGATTAATTTGCCATCAACCAACTTAACCCTACCATCATTATACGCATTCCTAACAAAATCCTTATAACCACCATAGTCAGGCGCTATTACTGGTAACCCTACAGATAAAGAGTCTAATATAGGTTGACAAAATCCTTCAACCCTAGTTGTGGTAACGAAACAGTCAGAACCAACATATAATCCAGATAGGTCTTGTAGGTCTTCGTGTATAATTTCAACCTCTGCTGGATTATCATAACTTCTTCGTAGATTATCATACAGTTCGGTAGGGTCTGAACCATAATGTCCAGGTTGAGACTTTAAAACCAAACACACATCATCCTTACTGGTAAACTCATTAAAATATGCCTGCATAAGCGTGATAATATTTTTTCTGTTATCTCCCAGATTTCCAACCATTAAGAACTTGTATTTTTTTAATGTTTTAAACT
Source organism: uncultured Candidatus Saccharibacteria bacterium (assembly GCA_964616145.1). Taxonomy (GTDB): domain Bacteria; phylum Patescibacteriota; class Minisyncoccia; order Minisyncoccales; family PEYH01; genus JAQTNP01. The sequence goes on from CAZTRD010000020.1 coordinate 16,371, forward strand.
TATACGGCTCAACTGATACGCTTATACAAACTCCATTAGGCACTACATGAACCTTCTCGTTGCATACTCCATTAGATTTGAATATGTTGGCTACGAAATTTGAGTTACATATATAGGCATCAGATTCTCTATTAATAAGGTCTATCCATTCGCTCTTGACCTCGGTTAGTTCCCACGGGAAATAAGTTATCTTAATCCTTGCGCTTGAGTTTTTTATTCTTTTTAGGCACTCATCAGGCATATGATTTATGATAGACACATCATTAAAAGGAGTACTTGAAGCCATTTTGTCTATATCTTCCGATATCACCATACCGCTTGGTTTTGATGATTTCCTTGGTTCGATAGACACAGACTCACCCAAGCTAGACAACCCCCTGGCTAGTCCAGCCGTAACTATACTAAACCCAGTATTTTCATACAAAGCACCGCATATATTTATCTCATGCTTGTCTTTTTCTATTCTAACATCCTTTGGCTTACCGATAAGAGAATATTTTGGTTTTTCTGTTAATTTGTCAATGAGCATTTCCCATTTAGGGATTATATTAGACCAATCAAAATTTAAAGCAAACGCCCTAGAGCGTTCTGACATTTCTTTCCTAAGACCATCTGACCTATATAGCATTTCAAGGCATGACGCTATACTATCTGTGTCTACCAGAGCTCTCTCGATATTATACATACCGGTAATAAATGTAGCCACGCTTGCTAATAACCCTCTGCCATTAGACAGAAATTCTTGAGGGGTTGTATAGTTTGTCGCAATGCAAGGTATGCCGCAAGCCATAGACTCCATAATCCCTAGCCCGAAACCTTCACCCTGTGTCGATGATAGATGCACGTCACAACAATTATGAAGAGCTACTAAATCTTTAACATCAACACCTTTTTCAACCGTTAAATTATTATTTACTAATACATTGTTTACTATACCATAACGGTTTATTATTCCGTTATCCCCTAGCAGGGTTTTCTTTTGCTGCGTAGAAAATGAATCATTTATGCACATGTGTAGATAAAGGTCGCATTTATCGTTTTTATGCAATCGTTTAAACTTTGCGAATCCTTCAACTGCCCTAGGTATCTGTTTTCTGTCTTGGAATCTATCAAATACACCAACAACAAATCTATTTTCAGTACTTGGTAAATGTTGTTTTCTTAATTCATTTCTGTTTGGGTATGGCTTAAATAGGTTTGTACTTACCCCACGCGGTATGTATTCTAATGGTATAAATGGGTCTATACTCTTACATACCTTTTCTGCGTATCTACTCATTACTATAGGGACATCAGCCTTGCGCAATAAACTAACCCAACTAGTAGGTATAGGTTCGCCATCTATCGGAACCTCGTGTATAAGCTTAAATGTGTGTCTATTCGGAAGAAAATAAATATAATCGCACATCCAGATATCCCCTATAGCTATAACAACATCTGGTTTAAACTCTTCAATTACTTTATAAAGAGCACTTTCTTTCCAGTCCCCATTAGGTTCATTATAATTATAATTCCAGTTTGGTGGATGACCATAAGGATTTCTATTATCATCGGTGCTATATTGTTTCCAGGGAAAACTCCACTTGCATCCACTTCTTATTCCAGACTTCCAAAACCAACCAAAAGAAGCCAGATTCCATTTATGCGTGTTATACAAACGGCTACATATTTCTCTATGAGCAACACCCATCCCTGTGTCCAAGGCCGCCGAATCCGAGCAGAAAAGTATCCTGGGTCTTATATCTTTTTCCATCATTCCCCCAATAGGAGTCGCGGGGAGCAATTAGGGGGAATTAACTCCCCGCATCGCATGGGCACCTGCGTGACTCCAGAAATTCATTGATTATCTATTTTTTTTTATTACTGCACTACCTCTGACTTTGGTTCTTCTTTTGCTATTTCTGGTTTTGGTTCTTCTTTTACTGCTATGCTTGTAGTACTTCTATTTATTTCCTTTTGTATCCTAATCTTTATGTCGTTAACAATATTCTGCCATATTTCTAACTGCACCATTGCTTTACCATATTCCTGATAAAGTTTATCCATGTCCCCTCCTATGTTTTTGCAATCATTTTATTCTGCTTCTTAAATTCCTGTAACTCTTCAATATGCCTTCTCATCTCACGCCTCGCCATCATCAGGGCGTTAAACTTCTCCCAGTTCT
>CAZTRD010000021.1:0-16701 GCA_964616145.1 uncultured Candidatus Saccharibacteria bacterium
TACAAGTAGCAAAAGATTTATGGAATGCTTTATTAGAAGAAAAGTATGCTAATTGCGAAATAGAGCCAGATTGTATTATTACTGATGGTGTTCCTGGAGTGACTTTTGAGGGTATTCCAATAGATGAAGTGCCTAATAAATTAAATGAGAAATTAAAAGATTATAATATAAAGGTTGAAAAAATAAAATAAAAACACAAAAATGAAGCTTCTTTCTAAAAAAACAATAAAGGATGATCAGGACTCACGGCTGATTGAACTGAACAGAGTAATAAGCTCTCTTAAAGACGAAGAGTCCAGAATTATAAAGACAGTCAACGACTTGAAACTTAACTTGAAAAAAGAACGAGAAAAAGTTCAAGTGTCTTTAATACAAAGAAAGGAAGAATCAGAAAAAGTAAAAATAGAGATAAGGAATGAAATAAATATCCTAGATCAAGAGGTTCTCCTTTTAGAAGAAAGGAAACAGAAAGCTCTAGAGCCAATCAATGCAATCAAAACGGAAGCCAATGCTAGGCTTAAAAAAGCAGAAGAAAAAGAAGACTACGTTGAAAAACGTTATCTTGCAGTTAACGAATTTGAGAAGAGACTTGCCGAAAGAGTGGAAGATATCGGAAAAACAGAAAAAGATAATATGGAAAAGACTCGAGAAGCAGATCAAAGAATGGAAAAATCCCAAGAAAGAGAAAGAGTTATAAAAGAAAAAGAAGTAAATTTTGATAAGGAGGTCGGAGAGCATTATAGATTATCTACTGAGTTAGAATCATTTTTAAAAAGAAAAGAGCGAGAGCTAGTTGCTAAAGAGATGGCGATAAAGGAACTTGACAAAAGAGCCAAAGAAGAGTTTTCTAAGGTTGCCGAGGGCCGACTAAGATTACAGAGCGATTACAATGCACTAGAACAAGCGAAGAAACACTTAAATATAAAATAAAATGGCTGAAGCAAAAAGAGATGACAACTACATACCTACAATGATAGGAACGCTCCAAACAGATGGAGTGACACCAGCGTTAGTGAAGGCTGACCCAACCACACATATCGTTGTTTCAGCTGACGGAACTACTGGCTCAGAGGCAGACACTAGAACCACAGCCCCTAGAGATAATAATTATATAACAACCTTAATTGCCGCAAGCTCTACGGATGGAACGACACCAATCCCCATTTATGTAGATGCTTCTGGCTACCTTTTAATAAAATCAACATAAAAATCTATGACATCAGCACCAAGAGACGACAATTCAATACCAACACTAATGGCCGTAAGTAATGCAGACGGTACAACACCAGTCGTGCTTTATGCTGACCCCACAACCCACAGGTTACTCGTGTCAGCGACTTCTGGGGCGTTAGGCGACCTATCAGACGTAACCATAACCTCAGCAGCCCAAGGAGACATCTTATACCGAAATGCTTCAGCTTGGGTAAATCTAGCCGCAGGAACAACAGGAAAATACCTAAAGACACAAGGAGCAGGGGCTAATCCAACTTGGGATACCCCGGGAGGAGTTTCTGGTACGATAAACGAAATAGCATATTTTGATTCATCAAGCAGTATCACCTCTCTTGCAGTCGCCACATATCCATCACTAACAGAACTCTCTTACGTAAAAGGAGTGACTTCAGGTATCCAAGCTCAGATAAACGCAAAGGGTGTTGGAACAGTAACAGCCGTATCTTCGGCAGACGGAAACGCCACTGTCGCAACAGGAACATCAACTCCAGTTATAACAATAGTATCTGCTCCTAAGTTAGCAACAGCTAGAACAATTGGAGGAGTGAGCTTTGACGGAACAGCCAATATCACAGTATCTTCAGCAACAGGAGGATTTACAGTATCAGGCGGAGATTTAGCCTTAGGTACAAACAACCTAACAATGTCAGGATCAATCGGAGTAACTGGCACCAGAGTAACCAAGGGATGGTTCGTGGACCTAGAAGTCACAAACGCCATCGCAGGCTCAATTACAGGCAATGCGGCAACTGTATCCACTATCACAGGTCTAGCCCCTGACACAGCCACTACGCAAGCCACACAAGCAAGCATAACGACTTGTGCTAACCTGACAACAGTAGGAACAGTAACCACAGGAAATGTTGATGCCGTAGTATCAGCAGCTAATCTAACAACTGCAGGAAAAGTAGAACTAGCCACCGCAGCCGAAACAAATACGGGAACAGATGCCACTAGAGCATTAACCCCTGACGGATTCCAAGCATCTAACAGAAATCTAAGATTCATAACATTTGTTCTTGTAGACAGTACGACAGACGTGACAGTTGATACTGACTTTGGAGGAGACTTCACAATTCCATTCGCAGGAGTAATCCAACAAGCCGATGGCACACCAGACTGGTGTGCAGCCTACACAGACACAGCAGGAACAACAGGAACAATGGTAGTGGATGTTCACCTAAATGGAACAACGATAATGACAACCAACAAGCTAGACATTGAAACTACCGAGAAAGATTCGACTACCGCAGCCACTCAACCAGATCTAACGACAACAGCAATCGCAGCAGGAGACATCCTAACCTTCGACATCGATGCAATTCATACAACAGCAGCAAAAGGTCTAAAGGTAACAATAACAATTCTAATGACATAAATATGACAGCTTGGGACATATCAACATTTTCATATGCGAATAAGAGCGATGATATATCTTCTGAGGAAACAACTCCTAGAGGCCTTACCTTTAATTCAGATGGAACAAAAATGTATGTTACCGGTACTGCTGGAGGTGGAGACACATACCAGTATACTTTAAGTACAGGATGGGACGCATCAACATCAACTTATGCCAGCAAAACCTTGGATACATCTAGTCAGGAGTCATCTCCTCATGATGGATTTCTTGGTGACAGTGGAGACAAATTTTATATCATAGGAGCTGGAGATGTAGTTTACCAATATAATTTATCTACCACTGATGATATTTCAACGGCTAGTTATGCTAGTAAAAGCAAGGATGTCTCAAGCGAGGAGGGTTCATGTAATGGATTGTGTTTTAGTACGGATGGAACTAAGATGTACGTCGTTGGAGAGTCAAATGACACAGTTTATCAGTATACATTATCAACAGCTTGGGACGTGTCCAGTGCAAGTTATGCTAGCAAGAGCTTATCAGTCAGCGAAGACAATTATCCACAAGCAGTATTTATTGGAAACTCAGGTTCTACACTATACATGCAAGGAGTCAATGGAGGAGGAGATATATATCAGTACACTCTTTCGACAGCTTGGGATGTATCTACTGGTTCGTATGACAGTAAAAGTTTGGATGTTGGTAGTCAGGAGAATAACTGTCAAGGAATGTTCTTCAAAAATGATGGAAATAGCTGTTACGTAGTAGGTCCAACAAATGACACAGTATATCAATATGATGCGGCAGCTGCAGATACATTCACACCTAAAATGATGATTTATTAAAAATATGCTACCACAACCCTTAATCATAAATAACTGGCAACAAGGAATGGCTGATTCGCCATATCTCGGAATCGGTGGTTTTGGGTTAATGAAGAGTGTAAACATAGAAGAGATACCGGGGTCGCTGAAGTGTAGCAAAGCAATGAGGAGCTTATTTCACGATACTTACACGAGCGTATTCACGGCAGTAGCGGCAACCGATATCTGCACATCCACTGCGACAATTCCAAGAACCTACACAGCCGTAACCTTAACGACTACTGGAACATTGCCAGCAGGACTATCCACAGGAACGAACTACTTCATAATAAAGATAAACGCAACAACATTTAAACTAGCAACCACGCTAGCCAACGCAAGAACAGGTACTCAGATTGATATCACAGACACGGGAACGGGCGTGCATACGATTACTACGGTAGATCCGGGAACAATCAGATCAATAGTAAAAGACGTTCGTATTAATGAGTACTTCGCTCAAGACTCAAACGGCAGAGTTTGGTATGGTAAGACGTCGGCTGGATCGTTTCAATTATTAAACGGAAACACATTGACGGGTAGTGCGGGTAAGGGGTTAGTATTACTCAAGCCATCATCGGGTGACACATTATGGCTATTCGTATTTAGGAATGCAAAAATAGATGTTGTCAACGTATATGGAGATAACGAAAAAGAAGCTCCAACTTGGACTAACGATTGGCAGACAACAACGACACCGGCAGGAACAGGTAATAGTCACTATGCTATCCAAGGACAAGACAATATAATATACTATTGTGATACATTTAATATTGGGTCAATAAAAGAAACAACGGGTCCACTTGACCCAGCAAACGCAGCGACATATTCATTTAACAGTTCGGCTCTAGATTTGCCCAAGCAAGAAATAGCCAACTGGCTTGAAGAGCTAGAGACCAACTTACTGATAGCAGGAAATAGCTTTAACAAAATTTACCCATGGGATAGATTGTCTGACACATTTAGTCTTCCGATAGTGGTCCCAGAGTCATCAGTAAAATTCATTAAAAACCTAGGAGATAAAATATACATACTAGCAGGAACGAGAGGAAACATATATTCAACTCAAGGTGTAACGGCAACATTTGAAAGAAAAATCCCAGAGTATGCTTCGAACAATAGCGAAGTTCTCACAGATCCAATAGTGACGTGGGGTGGAATAGCCAGCAAGGGAAATGGTATTATCATTGGTGCAGGATGTAGCACAACAGCCAGTTCGGGAATATGGATACTCTACCCAGACGGAAGAATTCTAAAAGACAACGAGCCTGCATCGGGTGCAACAAATGCAACCTGCTTGTTTGCTGACAGCGACTATTACCTTGCAGGATACGCTTCAGGATGTGATGTAGTTAATGCTTTTGATCCAACTGCGAGAGTGGCTAGTTATGCCTCAGTGGTCCAATCAGAGCTATATAATGTTTCAACTAAAACATTAAAGGCAACCTATTCAACACTAGAGGTTCAACTAGGAAAACCAGCCGCTTCGGGAAACATCAGGATAGGATATAGGTCAGACACATCTTCGGCATTCACAACCCTTCACACAATAGCGTGTGACGGCTCAACTTCATACGTTCAAGCTATTGGATTGCAGAACATAGAGAACATCCAAATTCAAGTCGAAATGGACGGGATACCAGATTTATTACAAATAAGATTACTTCCATGATGACCCCAGAACAATTAGAATTATCAATAAATAAGACAGAAAAATGGCAGAAGAAATGGGAAGACCATCAGCATACTGGCATTGATTCTCAATACATAAGACAAATAGACGTATCAGATAGAAAATTCTATGTAAGCCATACAATCCCGGGAACGCAAGCGGCAACAGCAGCGAATTACGGTGTATTCTTTATTGCACCATTCAAGTGCTATGTGTCAGACGTAAAAGAAGTTCATCAAGTATTGGGTACAGATGCAGGAGCCGTAACATTAGGAATTGAAAAGCTAACGTCAGGAGAAGCACCGGGTTCAGGAGATGATGTTTTAAGCACGGCATTATCATTAAAAACAACAATAAATACAGTCCAATCGGGTACAATCACTGCCACAACAGCAAACAGTAATCTATCAATAGGAGACAGATTGTGCATGGAGGACGCTGGAACATTAACAGCCGTAGCTAATGTAACGGTCTTAATAGAATTAACAATTAAAAAATCATGAAGTCATTTACAAACTTAAGAAATTTATACGGAACGTTCACTAAGAATACAGCGACAGCCAACTTGTCTCACGGAGACGAGTTAATGAACGACCACCAAAGAACCTTATGTGCAAAGGCCGACTTTCAGTTTCTACACAAAACGAGAACACTGACCACAGTGGCCGACACTCAATTTCTAAACCTACCATACGATATTTATAAAGTAGAAAGCGTCTACGTAACGGTATCAAGCACCAGATATGTCCCTAAAATAAAACACTCAAAAGAAGAATGGGATATGCTTAACTTGACATCATACACATCAGATGTTCCACTATATGCGAGCGTATATGGCGGCCAACTAGGACTATGGCCAACACCAGCTACGGCAGGAAACACTATAACGATAAATGGAAAATTAAAAATAAGAGATCTAAATATAGCCGATATTACGACATCAACTATTACAACCCTAGCGAATGCCTCAACAGCATTAACAGTTTCAGCTGGTCTAACAGTCCAAATGGCTGGATTTTACATTCGCCCAACATTCGCTACTACGGCCAACACAGGAGACGGACTCTGGTATGAAATTGATTCGGTAACCAATGCAACCACAGCAACGCTAGTAAGAAAATACGGAGGAACAGCAATCGCAGCAGGAACGGCAGCTTGCACCATTTCTCAAATGCCAGTGCTTCCAGAAGATTATCACACCATGCTTCCGCTATACGCAGCAAGCACCTATTGGTATAATGAAGGAGACTCCGTAAGAGGAGATAACTTCAAGAACATGCACGATGAAAAACTTAAAACATTTCTATCACAAGCTCTCTCTTCTACCACAGATTATGTGCTAGAAGAAGGCGATGAGAGACAAATAATAAATCCAAATCTAACAATAAACTTATAATATGTCAATCTTTAGTAATCTAAAAGAGGGAATAAAAGGATTCGGAGAGTTTTTAACAGCATCTGGTGATTATAAAAACAAAAGTCAGAAAACTAGTTTTAAATCTGATTTTTTAGCTGGAATAGATGTGGTTAAAGATAAGTTCAAAGCAAACACATTCCTACCAACTCCAGTACCACAACCAACACCAAGCACTCCTTCTAAAGTTGGTTTATCTGCAACGACTCCATTCAGCTTACAGCCAACACCACAGGTAAAACCACAGACACTAGGAACGACTACAACGCAGACACCAACAGCTCCAGTAACTCCAGTAGCTCCTCAAATAGATCAAGGTCAGATAAAAAGCCAAATAGGTGGAATACAAACAAACATCCAAGACCTACAAGCTCAACAACTAGCCATGACAAAGTATGGCGTAAAAGACACTAATGATCTTATAAAAGACCAGTCAGGAAGCTATGTTCCTAAAAGCCCAGAAGTCCCAACAGATCCAGTGTCGCCAGAAACTACAGCGGCCGTAACCGCAGCCGAGAAAGCTCTATCCGATTCAATGAAATTAAGTGAAGAAGAGATTACTACTCAAGAAGACATAGATAACTTAATAGAATCAACTAAATTAGGATATCAAAAAATTAAAGGTCAAGCGATTCCAATGGAATTTGTCACGGGCCAACTAAAGAGTTTAGAAGAAAGAGCTCTAGGACTAGCTGAGCCACTAGAGAATAAACTGGCCAGATTACAAGCAGCAAGACAGTCTTCAACTGATGCCTCTAAATTTGCATTAGACAGAGCTGATAAAGAAGCTGGTATTGAAAGAGATTTGTCACTAAGAAAAGAAGATAAGGCAACTGAAGCAGAAAGGTATGATAAAGAGCTAACTCTCGAGGAACAAAAGATTGAAGAAGATAAGAGAAGATATGATCTAGAATATCAACTCTCTCAAGACAAATTCGAAGAAGACAAACGTCAATTTGGTCTAGAATATGCTCAAAATGAAAGAGAAATAGCCCAAAAGACCAGTGAAGCTACGGTGGCCCAAGACACTAAGAGTCTAGAAGCATTAAACAACTACAGCTTAGTAAATGAGATTCTTCCTGCGGCAGGCAAGATTTCAGGTCTATGGCAAATGGGCCTAATCCCATTTACAGAGGGAGCGGGCATCTCAACAAAATACGACCAACTTAAGAGTCTTCTACAACTAGATAGTAGGCAGAAGCTAAAAGGACAAGGAACGATTTCGGATTACGAAGGCAAGGTATTGGCCAAGGCGGCTACAAATCTTAATAGAGCCAAGCAATCTCAAGCAGATTTCATTCAGACCCTAAAAGACATCAGGGGCGTATTCGCCAATGCCTCAGGAATGGATGCATCAGTATCAGTTATAGACCCACAGACAGGCGAATCGGATAACGGTTACCTTAGTCGAGAGGAAATAGCCGATGCAGTAAAATCAGGATATACAATAATCTACCAATAATATGGGATACGAATTTGGATCGGCATCAAAAAAGGCCCAAACAAAATCAACTAGCGGTTATAGGTTCGGTCAGGCTTCTGCAAAGGCTCAAGGAAAATCAGAGATCTCGGGTCCGAAAGAGAAGCCAGACGGATTTCTCAAGACTCTTATAAAAGCACCGATAGAATCGTTGCTAGTAAAACCAGCAGCCAGAGCGACTGAAGCTCTTGGTCGTCTTGGAGTATTTGGAGAAGAAGCAAAGAAAGGATACGAAATCCAAGCTGATGAAGGAGGTCAAAAGCTAAACCTCGGCCCACTAGGAAAATATAACGTAGAAGCAGTCCGAGGAGGAACATCAGGAATCAAACAAGTAGCAGGAGAAGCCGCAGAAGCAGGTTCATACTTCGTTGGAGGAGGTGCCGCTAAGACAGCAGGAACACAAGCCATAAAGTCAACCCTAGGAACAGCTGTGAAGACAGGTGTGAGGCAAGGAGCCATCGGAGGAGGACTAGGTGGACTAGGAGTCGGCTTACAACAAGAAGGTGCAGGAATTGGAGACGTTGCCAAATCAACAGCATTCGGTGCAGGAATAGGTGCAGGAATAGGTGGCGCAATCCCATTAGCGGTTCGAGGTGCTCAAAAAGGAGTCCAAGGCATTCAGAAGTTCAGAACAGCAAGATCGAAAGCAACCGAAGAAGCCGTAGATATGTTAGCCAGAAATAAGCCAGACTCAAGAGTAGTAAAATATACAATGGACGGTAGCAAGAAATTGAAAGATAGAGAAGCCATAGAAGCCATAAAGCAAGGACTAGAAGATACAGACGTGGCCATACTTAAAGGATCTTCTCCAAAAGATATTCAGGCATATAGAGAAATGGTCAATATCGCCAAGAAGTCGAAAACTGACAAATCCTACGCACTAAGAAACAGACCAAGTGACGTGGCAGGAAAATCATTCTTAAAATCAGCCAAGTTCCTTGTAGACAAAAACAAAGAAGCAGGAAAAAACTTAAACCTAGTCGCCAGTAAACTGAAATCAAAATCAGTAAACATTCAGAGTCCAATAGAAGACTTCTTTACTCAACTAGATGATGCCGGAGTTACATTAAAACCTAAAGGAGATCTAAACTTCGTAGGTTCTAACTTCGAGGGTGTTGGTGGTGCAGAAAAAGCATTAAGAGAAGTTGCCAATCGATTAAAGAAACTCGGCCAGAATCCAAACGCTCAAGATGCTCATAGACTAAAAGCATACATCGATAACCTAGTAACCTACGGCCGAAGAGCCGAGGGTCTTTCAGGTCAAGCAGAAAACATCATTAAAGGCCTAAGAAGAAACGTAGACACTATCCTAGACGAAGCAATCCCAGCCTACAACCAAGCAAACATTGTCTACGCAGACACAATCCGACAAATCAACAATCTTCAAAGTATAGCAGGAAAGAGATTCAGAATAGTAGATGACGTATATAACCCAAAGAAACTATCCAACTTATTAAGAAGAGTTCACTCACAAGCAGGAAGTCAATCCGATGTTCTTAGAGTGTTCGATGAGATCCAATCAACAGCCACTAAATATGGAATGGTAGTAGACGAAGATATTATATCCCAGAGCTACTTCGCAAACAAAATCCTAGAAGACATTTACGGCTCACCAGCTCCAACTAGCTTGACAGGCATATCCCAAAGGGTTGCCAAGGGTGCTCAAGAGACGGCAGGTGCAGTAGATGCATTGAGAAGAGGTAACGTGTTCGGTGCTGGAGCAAAAGCTATCACAAAGACAATCGACATCGCCAGAGGGATAAACCAACAGAACAAGATAAAGGCATTAGATGCCTTGCTTGATGCTATCGAGAAAAGAGGAGGTGGAAAGACAGGGGTGTTTGGGAAACCGAAGACACCAATCGCACCGATAGTAAAAAAAGGTAAGGGCGGAATCCCTAAGACTAATACTGCTACAAAAGGATTAAAAGTTTATAGAGGATAGGATGGTGCGAAGTTTACAATGGAAGGCAAAAGTGCTGGTATTGGAAAATCATTTACAACTGATAAAAAAATAGCAGAAGTTTATGGAAATAAAGGAAAAATAATTGATGGTTTTGTAGAGAATAAAGACATATTGAGATATAACGAGCTCGATACAAGCACAAAGAAATACATAAAATCAATTATAGACGAAAGAATAGACGGTGTAAAAAAAGGATTAGAAAATGAAAACATAAAACCATTTGAGGAATTAGTTTTGGAAATTGGAGAAATTGCAAGAATTAAAAACAAAAAAGCTATTGATATAAGTAGCTTCGGTATTCCGTCAGAGTCAGAAATTCGTATTCTATCCGAAGATGCAATCAAAGCCAACAAAACAACTACGCTTGGAAAGAAGATTGCTCCGAAGCCAAAGAAAGTAGAGATACCAGAAAGAATAGAAAACCAGATAAGAAATTATGAATACATTCCAAAAAAATTAGAAGATGTTGGTTATTGGTTGGACGATGATGCTGATATTGTCAAATTTAACCCCAAAATCCGGGAAAAAGCAAAAGAAGTTTTAGAGGAGGTAAATTCAATGGATAAAAATGCAAAAGTGTATCTTCATGGAAGCTGGACCCAGGGATTGGCACGCAAAGAATCAGACATAGATTTCTACGTGGTCAGTAATAAATTGGAAAAATCTGACTTATCTGGAAGCGGATATGATGTGTTTGTAAACATTATTTCGCCAGAAAAACATGCAAAAGTATTGAACCCAATACAGATAACTAAATCAAAATTAAAGTCGAACTTCGGTAATAAGAAATAAAAAAACGGAAAATGAATCAAGAATTTTTGCAATTAGGAGTAGGACTAACATTAGCTGTTATTATAATAGATAAACTAATCGATTTGATTAAGTGGATTTTAGGTAAGAAAAACAATAACGGAAACAAAGATAACTCCCAAGATAATAGAATAGTCGAGAATGCAAAAAACATAGCAGTTATTCTTCAGAGAATAAACACCATTGAGAATAATCATTTAGTTCATATTCAAAAAGATTTGGATAAGAATGCAGATGAGCATGACTCTATGAGTGCTCAACTTGTTGGAATGGGAGTTAAAATCGACTACATAATAGAACACATAAAAGGAAATTTCGTAAAGTAGTTCTTTTAAGGAGGTCCAATGAAACACGTGGAGAAGCGTATTGATAAGTATATCCGTTTTGATAACGAACAAGCCCACTTAGTGGAATCCGTTATCAGACAGATAATACAAGAGGGTAAAGTTGCTCACGTTATTGTGGAGGCACAAAATGAAACCACCAAGAGAAGTATTCAATGCAGTGATAGTGGACAAGACTCAGGTTATGACTGCCTATCAATGGCTGGGTACACATTGTAATGATAAGACAATCAGAATTGTCGCTTGTACTACAATGAATAGTATCCACCCCCACCAAGAAGAGGTGACCGACTCGTATGTTGCTCACAAGGTGTATTCTTATCTCCGAAAAAATTGGAGAAAGGGAAAGGTTAAGCTCCGAGTATTGGAGCAGAAGGTCGTTTAAGTAAAAGGGAGGCAGACCAGAAACTGTGTCGCCTCCCTATAATTAAAAATATATGAATATAAATCAAATAGGAAGAAACTTTGGTAAGGTATTATTAAAACAAGGCATTGAAACATTAAGTAAATCAATAGACCTTAAACCAAAAGAAATAACACTTTCCGAGGCAAAAGAAATAATGAAAGAATACTTCCCAGAAGCTAAACCCGTCTTTATGGATAATATATATAAAGTGGTTTCAGCCGATGAGTGGAAGAAGATAGATGAAGATATTTATGACGTCACTAAGAAAATGTGGGAAGCCGAAGTATGGGACTGCGATGATAAAGCATACACCCACAAATACTGGACGTTAAGGATCTTCGGGATACCTCAGTTTGCTATTGTAGGAGACGTGACTGACTTGTCAGGAAAGTTTATGTTTAGACATTTGTTCAACGGAAGAATAGTGGACGGGGAAATTTACATTTACGAGCCAGACGGAGATTTATTAGTAAAAGCCGAGAAGGGTCAAGGGTGGGTAAAATTCGGAGGACGAAAGTATATCCCTGATACAATCGAGTTCTAAAAAAAACCGACAGAGAAACGGAAACCCTGTCGGCTTACATCTTTTAGCATAAAGAATAGTTATCCACAAGTAAATATTTCAAAAGTGTGGTAAAATAGTATAACAAGCGGTCGGCAAAAAAATTAACAAAAAGAGAAACAAAAACTATGAAGAAAGTAATTTTATTTCTACGGGGAAAAAAGACCTACTTAACTGCAGTAATTATTATTGTAGTAGGGGTCATAATCGAGAGTCCAGAAATGATTGCTATCGGGGTAGGAATGCTACCAATGAGAGCAGCAATAAAATGAACAGCGAAGAACCTCCGAGTATAAAAACAGCTGGAATAGTGACAACGTTAGCGATAATAATATTGCTAACACACCCTGTTCAAGCTGACGTTAGTTCACCCCAAGAGGTACCATTGTCGTCCTGCTTCCTAGAAGACACTCAGCCGATATACACTGAGTATCGAGAAGAAAACAAAGAGCTGATAGATTGTCTGGCCAAACACGAAAGCACCAGCAATCCAGAAGCGATTAACTGGAACGATAATGGATCACCGAGCTGGGGACTGCTCCAATTTAAAAGGTCAACTTATAATTATTATTGTGTAAATAAATACGGATTGCCCGATGACATAATGAATCCTTCATACCAAAGAGAATGTGCCGACAGGATTATCTCGGCGGGAGGACTCAGTCACTGGTCAACTCGCAACAAATGCTTATGAATTTTTACAACGAAATAGATCCAATCGAAGAAGGTGCCGAAGAGGTTACTCCAACAGAAGAGGTTGAAGAAACCGAAGAAGCTACCGAAGAACCAACTGAAGAAACTTCCACAGAGGAAGCTCCAGCAGATGAAGAAGAAACTGAGGAATCAGAAGAAGATTCTGAAGAAGAGGTTGAAGCAACTGAAGCAGTCGCTTAAATAACAGATCACAAAGACAGGGGCCTTCGGAGGGACTCCTGTTTTTAGTTATTCACTTATTAACACTTGACAATACCAGACGCTAGGTATAAAATAGAGTAAAGGTCATAGAAAAGATATCAATTAAAAAATAAAAATATGCAAGATTTCATACAAAAAGCAACAGTATTCGTAGCAATCTGCCTAATCATCTACGCTATATTCGCAACCATAGACGGTGCATTAGCTAGAAAGGAGAAAGCCGAGTGCCTTAGGTGGAAAGCAGAAGCCGAGCAGTTCGAGGGATACTTCCTCGCTGGATGGCAAATCGATCAGTGCTCACATTATAAAGTTAATATAAAATAAAAATATGGAAATGGATACAAAAGAGTTAACAGTTGTTAAGCAACAAGTTAGCAAGATAATTAAGTCGGCCGAGTCCTGCGTAGTAACCAATGAAGTAGAGTACAAAGAAGCATCCGAACTCTTCAACCTTATAAAGAAGATTGGTAAATCGGTAAAAGCTAGAAAAGAAGCCATTACTAAACCAATCAACGAATCACTAAAAAGCGTTCGTGAGCTATTTAAGCCAATCGAGGTAAACTGCAGTACGGCACAAGACATAGTTGATAAGAAGATAGGAGTATACGAAAATGCACAAGAAGAGAAAAGAAGAATTGAGAAAGAAAGAATTGCCAATAGAGTCGAGAAAGGAACAATGAAAGTAGAAACAGCCGTAGAGAAGATGGACAACATCACCGAAGCTCCTAGGTCGGTCGCAGGAGTAATGTCCACTAGAATGATTAGAAAGGTCAGAATAACAGACGAATCAAAGCTCCCAAGAGAATACCTGCTCCCAAACTTAGTGCTTATAAACAACCTAGTTCTACAACAAGGTAGGGATATTCCGGGAACAGAGGTCTACGAAGAGAAATCAAGGATATAAATATATGAAAAAAAATAAATTAAAAAACATTGTAGAGAAAACAGACATATATGATTTTATCAAGGGTCTAGATTCTGATGAAAGGGAAATATTAAAGGTTGCCGCTCTTCTAGATATAGCATCTATGCTTAAGGGTGTATGTGACGAATATAAAATACCTATTAGTAGTAAAACCGAAGACTTAATTAACGAGTAGTCGATCAAGTCATGCAAAAATACATTTCAAAGAATATAGAACTAGACCTTTACGAGCATCAGATCGAGGGGATAGAGTTCGCAAGCAAAAATAAAAAAGTAATACTAGCTCATGAGATGGGATTGGGCAAGACAAGAATTGCTATCGTTGCAACAAACGATTCCAATGGTCCTAAAGATAGGACTCTTGTTGTGTGTCCGGCTTCGCTTAAAACAAACTGGAGTAGAGAAATAAGAGGCGTGCTAGTCGAAACCGATATAGACATCATCTTCGGACGAAAAGAGCCAGCAGAGCCATCCTTAGCCCCTTGGGTTATCATCAATTATGACGTTCTAACGTATCACAAGGATTGGATCAAGAACAACTTTGAAACTATCATCCTAGACGAGGCTCATTATATCAAAGGAAAGACAATCAGGTCTAGGGTAGCCATAGATCTATGCAAGACAGCAGAAAGAGTGTATTGCTTAACAGGCACCCCAATGCTTAACCGACCAATCGAGCTATTTAATATCTTAAAAGCAATCGGTCACTGGATGTCAACTAACAGACAAGCATACTCAGAGAAGTTTTGTGGTGCATTTTGGATGATCCAATTTCAAGACATTGAAACGGGAAGAACATTCTTCACAAATCAAAACAATGCAAAATTTTACTACGGAAGAAATAATTTCAAACAAAAACTAAAATTCCTAGATGAATCGGGTGCTACTAACCTAGATCTGCTCAGGAAAAACTTAACCGAGTGCATGATAAGAAGAAAGAAAGATAAGGTGTTAGATCTTCCACCTAAAATAATAGATATCCAAGAAGTGGAAATGAGCAAACTGCAACGCAAAGAGTATGACAATACATGGGATGATTACATCGCATATTTAGAATCAAATCCAGTAGATGAAGAGACAATGCAAAATATATTGAGTGCCAAGCAGTTAGTCGAATTGACCAAACTGAAGCAGGTTTGTAGTCGAGCAAAGATAGACAGGATAGTAGAAGATGCTTTGAATGCCATAGATCAAAACCAGAAAGTGATCATCTTTAGCCAGTATACAGACACCATCAAATATATAGCCGAGGGAATAAGAGCCAAGAAAGTAAAAGCAGTCACACTAACCGGCCAAGATAACCAAGATACCAGACAAGAAGCAGTCGATGGATTCCAAACAGATCCGAACATTAAAGCATTCGTGGCCAACATTAAAGCCGCAGGGGTTGGAATAACGCTAAGCAAAGCCTCAATCGTAATGTTTGCTGATATGGACTGGTCGCCAGAGGTTCACAACCAAGCAATTGATAGAGCTCATCGAATCGGTCAAACAAGAATGATAAATGTCCATTATTATGTTTGCAAGGATACAATAGAAGAGGATATTATTCAATTACTACAAGAGAAAGAAAAAACGATAAGACAAATAATTGATGGCGATAAAAAGAGAGTCCAATCATCTTCTGTATTCAGTGATTTTATTAGGAAATTGTCCAATCGTGTGATAAAATAGAATAATGAAAACTAAGTGTAAAAAATGCAGAAAAACAATAAATACATATCCAAGTAGATTATCTAAAGGACGGGGTGTTTATTGTTCGAAAAAATGTAAGCATAAATCAATGAAAGGTAAATCTCCTTGGAACAAAGGAAAAAAGTGTCCATCCATTTCACTATCAAAAATGGGCAAGAAGAACCCAATGTGGAAAGGTGGGTATGATAAGAAGAAATCAGATCGAGAATACGCAATAAAAAACAAAGACAAGGTCAATGAAAAGAAAAAAGAATGGGAATCCAAGAACAGAGATAGAGTTAGAATATCAAAAATGAAGTGGCAGAAAAACAACCCAGACAAAAGAGCCATCTTATATAATAGAAGAAGAGAGCGAGAAATTATGTCAGGAGGGTCGCTGACCAAAGCGGAATGGGAAGGAATAAAGAAATCTCAGAATAATAAGTGTAAAATTTGTGGACTGAAAAAGAAGCTCACAATAGATCACGTCATTCCAGTTTCTAAATGGACTGAATGGTCGAAGGAAAATAATTTAAAATATAAGTGTGGCGATAAACAGAATATACAAGCATTATGCGGAGAATGTAACTCTAGAAAATTCAACAAAGTTATCCACAAAAAAACACTTGCAAAGGTTGCTGGGTTGTGAGATAATTAAAGCAGACGGTCGGCACATTATAAATCATTAAATAAACAAAAATATGCCAAAGAAAAAAGAAACAAAAGAGATCGTAGAAGTAAAAGAAACTGGAATTGTTAAACAAGATAATTCAGTAGAGCTTCTAATCTCTCAAGCTATAAAGGAAAAAGTACCCGTAGACACAATGGAAAGAATACTAGCGATGAGAAGAGAGTTAAGAGCTGAGAATGCAAAAGAAGAGTACGACAGAGCAATGGCTGAGTTCCAAGCTAACTGCCCTATCATCTCTAAAACAAAATCAGTTCAAGTCTCAGGAAAAACAATATATAGCTATGCTCCAATTGAATCGATAGTGTCGCAAGTTAAGGCACTACTTAATCAATACGGATTCTCATACGCAATAAAAGCTGAAACAAAAGAGTCTAGCGTAATGTCAACGT
>CAZTRD010000022.1:0-16272 GCA_964616145.1 uncultured Candidatus Saccharibacteria bacterium
CTTTTTGGTTATCATTGGCACGGAAATGGTCAACTTTTATGTTAGCAAACACAACCACTATTTGCCCATACAGCGAAAGTATCGGCAAATATAACTTTTTTAAATAAGCCTATACCAAAAATAAATAATCCAGTTGCTATGTTTCTGTAGTTTAAAACTAAGTTTCTAATTTTACTTAATTGTGGTATTATATCTTTGTGGTGTAAAATAGGTCCAGCTATTAGATGCGGAAAAAATGTAACAAATATAAGGTAGTTTAACAAATTATAGTTTCGTGCTTTGCCTTTATATGAGTCTACCAAGTATGTAATCTGTGTGAATGTAAAGAAACTTATGCCAAGCGGTAAAACGACATGCAATAATTCAATCTTTCGATTAAAAGCAAAGTCAAAGTTTTTGATAAAAAAATTGGCGTATTTGAAATATCCAAGAAGTGATATATTGAAAATGATTCCAGAGATCAAAATAAACTTTTTTGAAATCCGATTTTTATTTTCGCTGTGGTATTTGTTTAGTCTTAAACCTATGAAAAAATTAGCTATTATAGAAAACAGAAGTATTGGTATATATCTTACATTCCAATAGCCATAGAAGAATAAACTTGCCAAGATCATCCAGATTTTAGCTGCAATGATAAGTTTTCTACGATTTAAAATAAAATAGACGATTAAAGTTATCGGTAAAAAAACAAAAATAAATTGATATGAATTAAAAAGCATTATATAGTGCCTTTTGGAGACAATTCTTTTTTTTCTTGGGATTGATAATACCCTATTGCACCACCAACTAGGAAACAAAAATATGTCATTACCGAAGGATACACCTGAACATTATTCGTCATCGAAGCGACGAGGTATGTTACTACTGTGCTTAAACCAATAATTATTGGGGTTCTATCACCATATTTTGAGCACTTAAGGCATCTAATAATTACAATGAATAACCAGACAAATAAGACTATTCCAAGTAATCCTCCCGATAACAAAATGAAAATATAATCATTGTGTGTTCCAGCTTTACCTGTTCCAAGAAATTGATTTTTATATGAAATACCAATTCCACCACCAAGAATCTTTTCAAATATTGTATAACGTTGATAGGTTTTAATTGCATCTTTCCAAATCTCTAATCTACCTGCTGCATATTTTTCATCAAGATTTGATAAATCAGTAAAACGTTTATTATAATTTTCGCGATGAGTAGAAATTTGAAAAACTACTATCCCTGACATAACTAGAAATATTACTACCAAAGTCAGCTTTTGTCTTTTCGCTCCTTCACCTTTGTTATAATTCCAAGTTAGAACTATTAAGCTGATTAATGCAATTACCGAAGCCAAATAAGCGGTACGAACATAAGTATTAAGAATAGAAAAAACTATCAGACTACAGAGAATTATAGCTAGCAAAAAATAAGATAATTTCTTTTGTTTACCAATAAAATAAACAATTACGTTAAGTATCATACATAATGAAATGGCGACTGCATGTGGAGCAAACGCGCCTGTATTAGCTCCCCAATTTGAATACCCTTTGGATGTTTGTATTCCAAATTTCTGTGAAACAAATAACGAGATTAAGAATATAAT
This sequence comes from uncultured Candidatus Saccharibacteria bacterium, assembly GCA_964616145.1. Lineage (GTDB taxonomy): Bacteria > Patescibacteriota > Minisyncoccia > Minisyncoccales > PEYH01 > JAQTNP01. Next base: position 1,589 of record CAZTRD010000022.1, read on the forward strand.
TGATGATATAGTGACTAATTGATAAATTCTTTTCATAGATATTTGGTTGTTTTTTGTCATATCTGCTATGACAATCATTAAAACCATCCAAAAGTAAATCTTGGATAACTCAGTAAATCCTTCTATATTCTTTGGATCTGCAATCAATGTTACAGCAGTTAGACAGACAAGAATAACAAAAACTGGTTTAATAATAGGGCTAGAAAAAATAATTTCATGATTGATGATAATATAAAATACTAAGAATAGTGTAATCCCTCCTCTAATTATAATTTGAGGACCTAATCTCATATTAAGATTCATAGTTGTAAAAAAGGGAATTAACTGATCTAAGATTGGAGAAATGATTAAATAACCCAACAGAAATTTTTCAGGTTTAACAAAGAACAAAAATAAAATTCCAGCACTGAATAGCATAATAAATGACTTAATAGAATTAAGAAAATACGGTAATACAATCGCTAATATAAGCGATATACCAATAATAGCAGGCTTAATGATTTTTGATTGAATTGTTATTTGGTTATACATTATTTATGTGATCTTCAATAAAATTGTTCAAAGATTTCAATGAAGTTTCCCAAGTATATTTATCAATATCACAATAATCAAAAGCACTGTTTAAAATACCTTTTTGCCAAAGTTCATATAATTTCTTCAACACATCCGCAATTTCTTGTTCATCATTTTGTGCTGTTATAACTCTATCAATATCTGCTAAATGCTGTTTTAGAGGATCATCATTATTGCCTAAAATTACCAATATTGGCTTTTTAGCCCCTAAATAATAATAAGCCTTGCTTGGTATTTGTAAACCACCTTCATTGCCAATAAGCAATAAAACATTCGCGCTTTTCATATAACCTAAAGCATCTAGAAAATTAACGGTGCCAACTACTTTCGTTTGTTCTGTTTGCATATTAAAAACTTCATTTTTTTTCATGTAACCCATTAGAATTATTTCGTGATTTTCGCAAAAACCATCTAATGTCATTGAAAGTCGCTTTATAACATTGAAAAACGTATCTAACCTTTTAACTCTCGTACCCAATGATCCGGTGTATAGAATTTTGAACTTACCATTTATACTAGAATTTGAATCAGGATAATCATCTTGATCATAACCAGAAGGCACAACAAAAAGTCTTTCTGGATCTAAAAAACGAAATTTCTCCAAGTAAATACTTCGAGTTTGCTCAGTCATTAATATTATTCCATTAGCACTTTTAAGGACAATCTCTTCTAACAATCTATATATTTTAAATTTAGTTTTTGACAGTTTAAGTACAGTATTATATGAAAAAGGGTCACCATACTCAAGTAACCAAGTTATACCTGTCATCCTTTTTATAATATATCCGACTATGTGAGAGGTAAACGGGAGCGCATTTGAATATAATATATCATAATTGTTTCTCTTAATTAATTGCAAAGCTCTATATACAGCAAAAGGAACCCAATTTAATGTTTCATCTGGTATAAGAATCCGACGTTGGAATCCTTTGATAATTCTTGATGTTTCTTTAAGAATTTGATGAGGAATATATTTATCCAATTGCTTATTAAACTTGGAAGCATAAATAGCCGCATTCAAAATACCAGAATATGATCTATAAACATTGATTTCTTTAGGAAGAAGCCTTAATAAACTTTCATCGTAGGTATCTGCATAACTGCTAGATCGGGTTATAACATCAATATTCCAGCCTAATTTACTTAAATATTTTGTCACATAACACATTCTAATGCTACGTGCAGCATTGATTGGAGGAAATAAGTTTGTTACTATCAATAATTTTTTCATAATATTAGCAAATGATTAACAACCAGAATAAACCCAAACTAATCCAGCATATTATGCTCAATATCCGTATTTTAAAATAATATTTATTGATTTTTTTCTTATATATGAGGAAAAAAATTTCTTGAATTATAAAAGTAAAAAGCAATAATAAATATATTGATTTTAGCCTTTCTTTGATTTGGGGAATTCTAGTTTGGGGAAACTCTTTAGACATAATCCGATAACTGTTATGTATAGATTCTTTTTCCATTGACACATTTGGAGAGCTAATAAGCAACAATTTTTCTGATTTAATTTTTCCTTCATCAGATTTAGTGTATACAGAATGGCCATTACGGCAAATATGAATATTATCAATACCAGTTGCAAGTGTTAAAGGTACATTAAATGCAATCTCCCATATTTCAGGATTCTCCCAATGTAGTATAGAAGGACTATTTATGAATCGCGTAGATTCAATACTGTTTAATGACCATATCACTATTGAATATGAATCTTCAAAAGGTTGTTTAACAACTATCGAATATGATGGTGAAACACTTCCTTTCAAGAGTTCTAAACTCATGTCATTAGAACCTAAAAAAAACGATGTTAAAGACGTACTTTTTTCTGATTTTAGAATATAAGAATTTTTAGTATAACCTTCATTAATGGCTATATTATGCGAAGTTGTCCAAGTTTTGATTATATTATCTTTGCCATTGCCAATGGCGTAATCCACAATTATCCAAATATTTGGTTTGTAAAAGAGTATTTGTCTCCCCAAAATATGGCATTGTTTTAATGTTCGCGAAAGTTCAATAAATCTCATATTATCCGAGCACCCATAATATATGAGATTTGTTTCTCTTCGACTATTGAAAGGTTCTCTCTCGATATGAGGAGCATTTGAGCCATCCCAAGATATCGCATCCAATCTTTCTGTTCCATAGGACCGATAACCTACATTTGTCCACCATGTTTGTCCGGCAGCCCAAAGAATCACACTCATTTCATCTGCATGTTTATGTGCATGTCCAGGATAATATGACCATAAGCAAATAGTTTGGCTCATCTTTTGAATATCTGACCAATTGTCCAATCCGTCCCACCATATAGAATATCCAGCAATAGGAAATAAACTACATTTTAACTTAGGTTTCCAATCTTTTTTATGTTCTAATATTTCGCCAATATTATATCTGTTTGTATTTGTTACAAATGGTCCAATACCATCACTTCCAGAACCCGTATCTCCAAACATAGGTAAAGAACCATCAGGACGTCTTAAATAAGCATAAAAATCCAACATTTTGCCATATTTGCATATCAATTCGTTTGGGATAGCTTCATCTAGTAATGTTAAGTATCTAAAAGCTATACTTACTAATTGTATGCCCCATTGATGATATCCAGCTGAGTGTTCAAGAACCACACCTTCATTGTTCACGTAAAACTTCATCTGGTCATATAACCTATTAATGGCTATTTGTTTATAATAATCAATATCAGGAATAGTAGGAAATGTAAGACATAAGTGTAAAAGTGATAGATTTTGCATAATACCGTGGTTCGATGAGAAAGTGAAACAGGATCTTTTACTTAGGAGTTTTCCGCTACGTGCAACAAATTCTAATATGTTTTTTGCTGTATGTTTCTCATAATCTAATCGCTTACGATATATACGCCAGAAATCTGCTAATACTGGAATACGAGAGGCGATAGCATGATCGTTCAAAAATAAACCTTTTGGTATCCAAGTTTTGCGATCATATTCTGCAAAAGCTAAAATTATGTTACGACTAGCTATGTAGAATTCTTCTCTACCCGTTATCTGATATGCTTGAAGCAGGATTTTTGGAACAGATAAAGAAGCTATGGTCAATTGAAACTCGGGGGGACCTTTGCCTAAATCATTGGAATTGAAAGGCATATTGACCATCATATTAGGATAACCCAAAAATTTCATGTTCCCAGATAAAAGACCATTTGCTCCATCGATTAATTGTTTTTCATCTGTATACACTGAACCGAGTAAATCAATATTCCTTAATTCAAATAACATACTATCTTGTGGTAATCTTTTACTAGATTCAATTATTTTGTCAGTGATGATCACTTTTGATACATGATAATAATTGACAACAGAGATCAAGATTACCAGAGCGGTAAACATTGGTGCTATATAATATAGGAATTTTAAAATAGGACCACGAATTTTTTTGATATTCACTAACATAACCTTGTGTTCATTTTGCCTGGATTATATCAGTATATATACTCTCCAGTTTATCAATCTGATGCTTTAAATTAAATTCATTTGAAATATGTTGCCTTCCTAAATAACCAAAATCCTGCCAAACTCCGGGATGGGAAACCAAATAATCAAGCTTATCGGTTAAAGCCTCAACACCTCTTTCTGGCACTAAATAACCAGTTACACCATCAATAACTACTTCTGATATATCACAATGAAAAGTAGATAGAATTGGCATTCCAGAAGCTGACATCTCAATGATTGATACAGGGGCACCACCTTCAGTATCTCCATCAGAAGCAGTGATACTTGGATGTATGAATATATGGGCTTTTAATGCTTCTTTGATATAATCATCATAAGGTAGATAACCGAGCATGTTTACTGAATCTTCTAATTTATATTTCTTAATAACTTCAAAAATCTTCATTTCTTCTCTTAAATATCGCTTATCCTTACGGTTTGGAACTCCACCTATAAGTGTAAAAACTATATTTGGATATTTTTTGCGAACCGATGCAAATGCTTCTAGGGCATAAGGCAATCCTTTTTTTTCAATAAATGTTGCCGAAGCTAATATGTTTATACTACCATCCTCATCTATTTTTCGTGGCATATAAGGAATGCGATTTAGATCTACCCCTAGATGCTGAACAATGATCTTCTCCTCTGGGCATCCAAGACTCATTAAGCTTTTTTTTAGACGATTACCTTCAGCTAGAAAAAGGTTACATTCATCAAATAGCCTTTTATAACGATCTCTCCAATTTGGATAAAGATTAGGAAGCATTCCAACGTCATATCCATAAAACGTGGTTATATGTGGTAATTTTAACTTGTATACCAATGATAAATTTTTATATCCCTGCGGTCCAAAGTGTGAATGAAGAAGAACAACATTATTATTTTTCAGGAATTTATAAGCTTGGTAGTCAATCAAACCCAATCTTCCAAAGACTTTCTGTATCATACGCATAAAAATTTTGGAATCATTGGCATAATAAGCTCGTTTTAATGGAAAAGATTCCTTATTTGCATTGCTTATGAGGACAACAGCAGACTCAAACTCTTTCAATCCTACTATCTGGTTATATGCCCAGTTGACAGTCAATGATAAATATTCAATTGAATGTCCAATGCATGGTTTCAAGCTTATTTACCTCTATTATTTGTATGGCTGATAGGATAGTGTCAATTATAGAATAATTTGGAAAACAACCTATTTGGTATGCGAATGAACTTTCCTAACCAATCCCCAAATACTAGGATTTCTGCCGCAAAGCTTCTTCCTGTGGACAATATTAACAACATGGAAAAGTATTTATAAAATGGCAATTTATAAGCTATTCGACATCTTTCCAATTCACATCGAGCATTATCCAAATCACCTTTACGCACATATCGTTTAAATAAACTTAATCGAAGCATTCTTATTCGAGCATAAGCTTTTTCTCCTAATTCATTAATTAGGTTTGGATTTCTGTCCAAAGTTCTTTCTAAAACAATAACGATAAATCTTTCCATCTTTAGCCTATCACGACTCATATTGCTAGAATGTATTCTGCGAATAGCACTTCTATAATCAGAGAATAATATACTCCATTGAGTAGCTATCCTTAGCCACATATCGTCGTCTTCATTGCAAAGAAGAGATTCGTCAAAAAAACCGATTCGATCAAAACAGGTTCTTCGTACCATGGCAGTCATAACAGCAATGAAACTCTCAAGGAACAAATCTTTGAAGATATTTCCACTAGGAAGTTGTCTACCATCTCTAGCTGTATATTTTTTATCTTTATCATCTCCATATATAATATATTCATCGGAATATACCATTCCAATATCAGGATTTTCGTCTAGAATTACGCTCTGGATTTTAAGCTTATCAGGCATTAACATATCATCGGCATCGAGAAAAACTATATACTCTCCCGTTGAGTTCCGGATACCGACATTCCTAGCAGAAGATAAACCGCCATTATCCTTGTAGATATATTTAATCATACCCATATAAGGCTGAAGAACGTCAACGGTATTGTCAGTCGAACCATCATTGACAACAATGATTTCAAAATTTTTGAAAGTTTGAGACAATACACTTTTGATTGCATCAGGCAAATAAGAAGCATGATTATAAGTAGGAATAATTATGCTTACTTTATGATTGACCATATTTCTTTAACACTACCTCAATTTTTTCTTATTGAAATTATCTTTCACCCAAAGCGAGGAAAATCACTTTTGGACTATTATAGACAGTTTATTGTAACAATCCGGTACAGTGTTTAAGTCATAAATCTTTTCTACCAAAAATAAACCACGTTTGTCTACCAAGCAATCCTTTTTGAACCATTTTAAAATCATATTTATCAAACAATTCTGTATAATCGTGTTTAAACAAGTAGAATGATTCACTAGAATAATCGCTATTAAACATTTCATTGATATATATTTTGCTTCCTAATTCTGTTAATTTACTGATGATTTTTTCAATTTTATTATATGGAACATGCTGTAAAACACGATTTGAAATTACTAAGTCAAAATAATGCTTGGGAAACTTCAAGTCTAAAATATTCTTTTTGGTTGTTTTAATATTAGAAAACTGATATCGGTTTCTAGCGATTTTTAGTGCTTTATTCGAAATATCTTGTCCCACAACCTCACTAACTTTAAGGTCGTTATATAACGGAAAAAGTCGACCACTTCCACAGCCAACATCTAAAACACGCTTTGGTTCAAGAGATAAAATCACCTCACTTAATAAGGTATAATCATGATTTGCTGTTCCCCATTTTTGATCAATATCAAATGCTCTATGTTCCCAATACTCTTTACGAAACCACGGAACAGTTTTGATAAGTCTCCGGCATATTTTTATATGCGTAATTTTAGTGGGATTATCCTTGAGTTTCTTTATTACAATCTTCATTAGCACATTCCATGCACGATAATTAAATATATTTTGATGAAGTGAGTTAATTGCATAATTGTATGATCTTCTATACGAACCCAAGGCAAAAGCAGCTTGACTCCATGTTGAGTAAGTGTGCGAAAGTATTATTCTTTTTTTAATTCCTGACACATTAAGCCTTTGGTTCCTAATTTTTATTGCCTCTTTTGGATCCACTATACTTAATCTGTCCTGCCCTGTTTTTTTTCTTTCATCTGCCATCTCAATAGCAAGCGAAGCATACAAGTCTGTTCGTAGTTTTTTACTCGTTATTGAAGAACCATGTATCCTATATTTATACAGAGGTTCTTTAATGGTTCCTATTCGATATTTTTCGGAAATACGGAGATAGAGATCATAATCTTCAGCTATTTCAAATATTTCCCGAAATCCGCCTACTTCATCCAAGCAATTTCTTCTTACTAATATTGCTGGCATACACATAAAATGAAAAGCTTCTTTACCACTTAGACATTCTTGTATACCAGTTTCTCGACCATCACTGTCTATTGTATAATATGATGTTCCCACAAATCCCAAATCTTTATTTTCATCCAGAAACTTTACCTGTTTTTCCAATCTTATAGGAATAGATATATCGTCAGCATCCTGTCGGGCAACGTATTCCCCTTTGGCAATTTGTAAAGCCTTATTCAATGATTTGGGTATGCCAACATTATCTCTATTATCAATTATTATTAATCTAGGATCGCAATAATTTTTTATAATATCTAATGTTCCATCAGTGGAGCCATCATTGATTGTAATAAGCTCAAAATCCTCAAAAGTCTGATCCAGTATGCTATCAATAGCTTCTTTTATATATTTTTCACAGTTATAGACAGTTAATATCACACTGACTTTTGGCATTATATCTTCCTATTAATGTTAATATCCCATAAGGCAACTAAATACTTCTATGTTCTTTCTCTCTCTTTCAATCAATTCTTTCAAGAATATTTTTCTTACTATTTTGAGTATTTCTTCGATGTTGTTATATTCAACCAAGAATTCTTCCATATTTATATCTCGCATGAAATTGCCAACTTTCCCGTCATAGTTAATAGCTATCGTTGGGATTAACCTGTTTGTTGCACTTATGATAGAATGAAATCTCATTCCAATAAATAGGTCTGGGTGATCACTTTCCTTAAAGCTCCTAATTTTTACAGTATTACGCATTCTTTTTGCAACATCCTTAGAAAATTCAATATCACTGATTGTATCGGTATCTTTCAACGTATATGGTGTTAATACAAGAATATATTCACTTGCTAATTCGTCTAATATATAAGCAAATCTTTCCACAAAATCCATTGGCTCTGTTACCCATTTTCTTAGTCCTACATGGATGAATCTTTTATTGAACATTTTAATCACAGGATCGGCTGCAAGTATGCTATTATAATCATACGAACGACAAAGCATATGCGACTTTGAATCTCTTACAGTTATTGAATCAGCACATTTCATAAAATCATGAAACCTTGGGTCTCCATCCTCTATAGTGTTGGCATAAAACATCACTTTCTTCTTTTTATGTTTTGCATATAACACTTGGTTATAACCGCCTATCCCTCGTTCATTTACTAGGGTGCCTCCACCTAGAACAAATATATCACACCAATCAATAACGCTCTTGTAATCGCTATTCTCACAATTAATGGCAATGACATTACCAAATTGGCTAAGATCCCTGGTGATAATTTTTCTTAGAAGCTCATCACCTCTACTGCCAACAAAATAATAACCTGATAAACATATTTTTGGACTTCCTGCTATATAGCTAAAAAGTTGCGTTATTTTAGGAAGCAAAAATTGATGTGCGTCTAAGATGTGAGATAAGTATCGCATATAAAATATTTAAACTCATAAAATTGTTTTTTTTGCAATTACAGTTTTAACATCCAACCATATTCGCTATTTAATAGGCGATGATATAATCTATGAAAATATCGAGTTTTGACATTTCTCAAAAGCCGTTTTGTTCCTATATATCTTATCTTATGGTATTTATCATTTAAGTTCCTCGAAGGAAAACCATATTCCAATCTAATCCCTTTATCATTAAAATCAGTGTTCATATTCTTATAAAAAACCTTACCTTCTATATCGTGGTATACTCCCCCTTGGCGCATATAAGAGAGCAAATGGTTCCCTTCCAATTCACGATAATTTAATTCCAAAGCATTAGCTACTCCATCTATAGTCCCATAGCAGGTATGTCCGGGGTAAGGAATGGGTTCAGTTAAGAGACATATATTGTTCTGTAAAATATTGCCAAATCTGCAACGATCTATGGAATAGAAGGGGAAATAGTCACTATTCCATCCTATATTTCCTACATTATCTACAATTATGTAATACATCCCTGAATAAGTGAGTTCGCCAAAATTAAGTTTATTATTCAGCAAATATTTGATAGTCGCATCATCTGAATAATGAGCAATAAACTGCCTTTCCTCATCCGTGTAAGCATAGGGATAATTTTTGCCTTTATAATGACCTTCATATCTTCTCACATGAATTATGAAATTATGTTTACTAAATATCATGAAATCATTTTTAAATCTTTCAAAAAATGGCGGATACATTACATAGATTACCGGTGATTCTATACCATGATCTCTTAAAAAAATAACCTTTTTAAGAAATTCTTCTATCGTTGTCTCTGTTGGATGAAAAGAAGTGTTTACATTAAGTCTACCTTCTCTAGCAAGGCGAGTTTCTACCAATCTGTCTAATGGTTGAGATACATTACTCGTCATCATCAATTCCCAATTTGGTTCCGAACCAATCATCTCAATAACTTCGTAGAAATTTTTCCCTATCATCGGTTCGCCGAAAGAAATATAAAATGTTATATGTTGATTACGAAAGGATTTTTTAAACCCTTCACGCCACTGTTCTACAGTTCCAAAAAAATGATGTCCCGTTTTTGGATGATCATGACAATAGGGGCATCGATTGTTACATTCACATGGGTTACCATTATATTGCCAAAGAACGGTAGTGTTTCGTCTGGGAACGATTCGAAGAAGAGATTTGCAATAAATATCATAGCCTTTGTTATTTGGATAAATTTCGTCGCTTAAACCCATTTGAATTGGTTTGATTTCTTTCTTCCACATCGAATTTACATCTGCAATTCTTATTCCCTTTTCTAAAGCCACTGCCCGAATTGCATCGTTATATTTGTCAATGATTTCGCTTGTTCCAGCTTGCATTCCCTGATAATCAGGATTTATTGTAATCAGAATAACCCTAGTGCCTATTTCTTCAAAACTATCTATTATGTAAGATATGTTTTTTGTATAATCTTCTTTAGAAACTCCCTTTCTCCAATCATTCATTCCAAACCCTATTAGAGCTACATCAGGTCTTTTTTCTATCAATTCTGGAAGCCTTTTTAACCCATCTTGAGACGTTTCACCGATTACTCCAGCATTTATTACATCCAATTTGATCTCTGGATATTGTTCCATAAATGCTTTTTCAAATCTAGGAGTATATTCGTATGTAATAGAATCTCCAAAACATACTACTTTACATGGATTTTCCATACCCTTAGTACCTCCAAATTTTGCACTATTTCTTGCATTGGAAAATAACTTCCTTTTCTATGCCCAATCTACTTGAGATGTTATCTGAAAAACGTATAATATCGACTTTAAGACCTACTTTTGTCAATCTTTCACTAAAATCCTGCCCATAGCTTCTAACATGCTCATAAAATCTCTTATTGCCAAACTCTATGGTATGTTTTCCGAACGGATCGTCATAATAACCAATTGGAATCTGGAAAATGCCGATTCCATTCTTTTTTAATACCCTATAAATTTCTTCGATTGCTATAAAATCCTCCTTTATATGTTCGAGGACATGAGAGCAAATAACCAAATTAAAAGTAAAATCTTTAAAAATCAATGCTGTTAAATCCATTTTAAACATAGCGCAAGGATCTTTTAGATCGATAGAAACATAGATTACTCCTTTCAATACTCTCTTTACAGGAGAGAGTGAAGGAGCAATCTCTAGGCATAGAGTGTTTTTTTCTTTAATCGCATAAAGGTAACGTGCTAAAAAATCCAAACACTTTTTATGCTCATGTAACTTTCGGTTTATAACACTTAAAAAAGAAATATACGTATGTTTGCCTATCAAGAAGGATATGCTTCCGGAAGATTTTACATCCTTTTTTTCTTGCAGATACTTAAATAAAGCTCTTTGACGTGCCAACGAGCCGCAACTTGGACAAATACATTCCTCATTTTGACGCATTCTCTCATTGTAAAGGACATTGAACTGTTCTCCTTTCCATCCGCAGATATTACAGATTTTCTGGTTATCCACTTTTTATCTCCCACTTATGCGGCATGCGAAACCGACAATGCATAATGTCGTTGTCTCGTTCATATATATCTACTTCTGAAATGAACCATTTCCATACATGGGGTTTAATATAGTTTTGATCAAATATTCCGACGCTGATTTTCCATTTCCCCGAACAAAGACCTAAGTAATGGATATTTAGCACTATCAAGCCAGTTCCATCCAGCGAAATATTATCCAAATTCCCTTTCGTCGAGTAATGAGTGTGAAGCTGGTCAAACACGGAAAAAAGACTTATTGTAATCACTGGATCTTTAATTGGCTCAACTGCGGAATATGAAATTTCAATACGACATTTATCACCAGAGCAATATTCGTTTGTTTCAATACCACTGTCATTTTTAATGGATACACCTGTAATAACTACTTTTTCTAATTTATCATCAGATATATTACCAGTATATTCTTCACAACTTGAATAGCTACGATAAGATTGGATAACTTTAGAAGTATTACCATACTCTATTGTATTTCCATAATTCAAAAACAATGCTTTACTACATATTCTGGCAATATGTTCCATATGATGCGATATGAGGACTACTGCACATCCCTGACTGCTTATAAGCTCAGACATTCTTTGGAAGGATTTGGTTTGGAAATTTGCGTCTCCCACAGCTAATATTTCATCAATTAACATGATATCTGGGCTACAATGCACCGCAACAGCAAATCCTAGCCTTATATACATACCGCTTGAATAATTTTTCACTGGCACATCCAGAAAATCACCAATGTCAGCGAAATCAACTATTGAATCGAATTTTTTATTAATTTCTTTCTTGCTCATGCCCAGAATTGCACCGTTAATGTATATGTTCTCTCTTCCGGTAAGCAAAGGGTGAAAGCCAGCACCAACTTCAATAAGAGCTCCCACTTTACCCTTGATTGTGACCCTACCTTTATCAGGCCAGAAAATGCCATTCAAGAGCTTAAGCATTGTCGTTTTTCCAGCCCCGTTGGGACCAATGATCCCTAATGTTTCCCCTCTCTTCACTTCGAAGGATACATCGTCTAAAGCCCAAAATTCGCTCGGTCTTATCCTGTCGGAATGTGAACTTAAACCGAACATATTCCTAGCAATATCGTGTATACCGTAAAGCATAGATCTTTTCAGTGATTTGCAATATCTTTTTGAAACATGCTCTACTTTTATAGCAACATCATCGCTCATTCTAGACCCTTTCTGCAATTCTAGTTTCCGTAAGATGAAATGCAACCAAAAATACCACAAAAACGAAAACTGATACAGCACTCACAATAAGGTATCCATTCAGTAACGGAGAAGCTCCTGTTAGCACAAGGTCTCTGGGAACTGAAACCATATAATATAAAGGGTTATATTCAGTGATACGTGCAAGGAAACCTGTCATTGGTTTTGCGTATAAAACAGGAGTCAGGAACATCAAAAATGTCATGAGTATTGAAAGCATATTGCCAATATCCCTTAAAACTGCATTTAAGAGAGATAATATAAAACCGAATCCAAGGGTAAATAGAAATATAGGAATTATTGCTATTGGAATGAATAACGTCCATATACTTGGCGTTATCCGATAATATCCCATTAATATGGCTACTAGAGATATTTGTATCAGGAAGGATATGAGAGACTGCCCCATGGAAGCTAATACCATTGCTTTTTTGGAGAAATTGATCTTCACTATCATTGATCCTGCCTTGACTAACGAGTTCGAACATGCAATCAGTCCTGCGGAGAACAGTTGCCAGAAAGCCATCCCAAGAATTGCATAAACGGGATAAGGAACGTTCATATCGCCGATATTAAATATGCCCGAACGGTTCAGAACAATAAAAGTTCCGACACTAACCAAAGGTATAATAAATGCCCATAAAATTCCTATAAAAGACTGTTTATATATTGTGACAAAATCTCTTTTAAATAGCTGATATGTAAGCCACCTATTTTCAGCAAATTCCCTGAATATTTCACTAAAAAGAGATATATACCCTTTCTTCAACGAGTTATCAGGTTCATAGGTTTTAACTATAGCTTTATTCATGTCTATTTCCCATGATTGTTTGATAAGAAATCTCTTATCCTATAATAAGATATTATTATCATTTTTCAGAAGCATCTGATTAGCTTCTATCCACGATTCAAATGTGCCTGCGTCTGTCCATCCACCTTGAACTATATCATATTGTAGTTGTCCTCGCTTAATATATTCGTTATTAACAGATGTAATCTCGTATTCCCCACGTTCTGAAATTGACGTGCCTCGAATAATATCGAAAACTTGCGAATCATAGAAATATGCCCCAACAACTGCATAGTTACTCTTGGGCTGTTTAGGTTTTTCCTCTATGGACATAACATGGAATTCATCCAATGCCGCGATACCAAACCGTTCTGGATCATTAACTGATTTTAGAAGCACACGAGCACCGACATTCTGCTTTCTGAAGTTATCTACATACGGTTTAATCGTCTGCTCAAATATATTGTCTGCTAGTAATACCGCAATGCTTTCTCCCGCTGCAAAGTTTTCTGCTAAGGATAATGCTTGCGCAATTCCCAGAGCTTCCTCTTGAACCTTGTAGGTAAAATCACAATTAAAATCCTTCCCGCTACCAAGTAGATTGACAACATCCCCCATGTGTTCCGTACTTGTTATTATAAGAATCTCCTTGATGCCGCATCCAACCAATTGTTTGACCGGATGAAATATCATCGGTTCTTTCCCAACTGGGAGCAAGTGTTTATTAGTAACCTTAGTCAATGGGAAAAGCCTAGTTCCTTTACCACCAGCTAATATGACACCTTTAATATGATCTTGAGACATAAATTCTCTTTCCAATTTTTATGTGGAAAATTGAAGAAAAATCCACTTGATGGTCTTTTATAGAGGAGAAAAATTATAGTTCTTGATTTCTAATGGTAATAGAAAGCCCCAAATTAAAGTCTTTATCAATTGCGTATCCAAGATCCCTTTTTGCCTTATCAATGGAAGCATAGGAATGTTTTATGTCACTCGGTCTTGGGTCTTTGTATATCGGTTTTATGTTGTTGCCACATAAGTCCGCTATCTTCTTTACTAACTGGTTTATGGTTACACTCCCGCCGCATGCTACGTTAAATACCTCGCCAACAGCGTTTTCTGCGGTGCAAGCTAACAGATTCGCATTGACAACATTTGAAACATAAATGAAATCTCTGGATGATTCGCCATCACCATATATAATGGGACTTTTGCTATCTTTGATCATCTGTATAAACTTCGGGATCACACCTGAGTATTGTGAATTCGGGTCTTGTCGCGGACCAAAAACATTGA
>CAZTRD010000023.1:0-15616 GCA_964616145.1 uncultured Candidatus Saccharibacteria bacterium
AAGATGTATCTACGGTTAACGCTAATATGATGATATATGCCATGAGAAAATGGCCGAAGGACTTAATGGATAAAATAAGCCAATTCCTTATTAAAAAGACCACAGAAGTAGTTAAGTTGATTAAAAAGTACTAAAAAGAACTAGGTTTTAACAAAAACGATATTCTTACTAAAAGATGGGATAATCCATAAATATGGGAAGGATGTAAAACTATAATTATGATTCAACTTTTTGAATATCTTAATATTAATAAAAAACAAAAAGACGTGGATTTTCTAATTCCATTTCTGGATATCGATCGACGTTATTGTTTAGATCCTTCTTTGCTTCGATTCACTAAAACGAAAACATTATTATCGTGGGATGAAGAAATAAGACAATTTTTAATGCTAATTCATCAAGTGATGGTAAGGGGAGATGTTGCAAAGTTAAAAAAGATTCTAAATATAGGCGAAGCACCTGATGCTGGATTGGGCTATTGCCGCGAAGGAGTTGCAGGCAATGGTTTTGGCAAAGAAATCTCTAAACAGGTTATTGAAATATTATCCAAAAATGATGATTTTCGAAAAAGAGGGTTTATCCGTCTAGAAGAATTACAGTGGTTGGACAAAGATATCGGGCCAGATAGAATTAGTGATTTAGTAATAAATATCCTTAAAAGGCATATTATTGAATACACTCAACATGAAGCGAAAAAAAATAATATTCCCGTTGAAGATGTTAGAGTTAATAAAGTTTTTGAACCAAATTCCCTAGAGTGGATCTCGATTAAAGAAAAATTACCAATTAATCCAAAAAGATTAACGCGCGATGCAGTTAACCCACACCCTCCTTTATTATTTTTACCTAAAGAGATAGTTAAAACATTACCTCTTTTTCTGAATTATGATTCTTTCTATGGATTTATTGAATCAAACCATAGGGCTGGCGTAGACACGAGAATTCCTAAACCAAAGATTATTAATCAGATTATCAAAAATCCTAAATTATCAGAGGATTTTATAAAGTATAGAGAGTCTAAAATTAATTCGCTTTATCGCCCCGATTTCGATATGGAAATTAATAAATACGTTACGTTATTAGGCGAAATTCCAGCGGGGAGTAGGGAACATTCAAATCAATATTTAGAGGTGGTCAAAAATATTATTGGGTTTATTTTTGAAGATTTAAGTCTCTATAAAAAAGAAAAACCCAGTATATTAGGCGAAATTAGAAGAGATTTAATTTTCCAGAATAATGCAGATACTGGCATATTTGCCACTTTTAAAACGAAACATAATGCTACTCATATCGTTATTGATGCCAAGAATACAAATAATATTACATCGAAAGATGTAGCTCAAATCTCTAATTATCTTAACGATGATATTGGTCGGGTCGCTTTTATAATAAGCAGAAAGAAGGATAAGCGACTTAGGGTTCATTCTTATGCTCAATTAAAAAACCAGAATAAAGTCATACTTTTCATTGCAGATGAGGATTTAAAGAGGTGGGTTACTGGAAAAATTAAAATTCAACACGTAACTGGTAAAAAAATCTCTATGAGTCCAGAAAAAAGTATTGAGAATATGTATTCTGATCTTGTATCAGATTAACAAATATTAGAAAAGATAAAGATTATAATTAATTTAAAAATATGTTGCCAAAATATATTAAGAATAAGGGAAAACAATGGACTTCAGGCGAAGAACAAAAACTTATTCAACTTGCCAAAAAGAATACACCGACTAGAGTAATTGGTTTAGAACTAGGAAGGCCAGTTGGTGGCGTTCGTGCTAAGGCTACTGAGATTAGAATTAGTTTGAAACCGACAAATAGATCTCCTTATAATAGGAGTAAAAAGTGAAAAATCAAAAATATTTATGAATCAAGATATTAAATCCCAAATTGATAGGGCAAAAGAATTGTTAGAAGAATTGAAGGAATCTTGCAAGTTAGATTTACGAAATAAGATTGTATCAAACAGAACCAAAAACCTAACCCAAGAGGTTTTAATAAAGATGCGTCATGCGTTAGATCAAAGTATGTATAGATTTTTTGAAAAGATCATCGCCCCAACATTATCTATGAGTGAAAAAGAAAAGGCTAAAGTATATTTTCCCTTAGTAAAAAATCGTCTAGATTTAAAACCTACTCTTGGTATGGGAAAAATGATAAACTTGGATACAAAATATCCCTCTATCTATAAATTTTTAGAAGCAGTTCAACCATATAACGATGACTACAAATGGTTAAATGATTTTAACAAATTTGCCAACGAAAAACATATAAGATTATCTCCTCAAGAAATCAAAGAAGAAAATGAGACCACTATATCGAACGCAATTCGCGTTGGAAGAGGAGCAAAAGCTATCATGAGAGGATGTTTAGTGAATGGCATACCAGTTGACTCCGAAGACATAAATACGACACCATTAAAAGATTTTGACCCACGTTTGAATGTAAAACGGATAACATGGGTCTCATTCAATTTCGAAGGAAGTAATATAAATATATTATGGCTTTGCGAAAAAGGAGTTAAAGACTTAGAAAAGTTAATTGAAAATTTTTCCCAAGTATGTGATCTTATCTAATCTAGATAAAATAAGACATGTTTGCTTGTATCTCATCAAGAATAATTAACCAAGATACAAAATTTAAACATTAAATATTTGTTGTAAGTAAGTATATGAGTGGTAGTCATTAAGTTACAAATTGGGAATTCTCTCCGGCCGTTTGTGCGGTTATGAAAACGATGAAGATTTATTAAAATTAACGAATTAGCAAAATGGAATACCGACGCGATATTTGGTTTTCTCCGAGGAAGATACTTCTTCGTTATGATCAAAAAATGCAGGAAATCGGAGAAATTTTAAAGACAGGATCGCAGTATAAAATAATACGGGAAGCAAGATCGGTCGCCCTAATGTTGCTTGGGATAGAAAAGTTGCAAGAAAGAGAATATTGGCTCCAATTGGTTGACTCGAAGCTTGAACAAACCCCCGATATAAGAACGGCTACGCACATGGTTGAAACAGACCGACGTTTGGCCTATCAAGATGTTGAAGTGATAACATTAGAATCCCATTCGAAAGAGGATGTAGATGATTTTTTGAAGAAGACAAAGCTTTCGGCAAAGAAATCATACCAAAAGTCAACTATAATTTTATGTCATATAGACAAGAATACATCTACAAAATCGTGGCGTGAAATCAGTTCTAATTTATCAAACATTGGGAAGGATTACGATATTTATCTACTGGGTAGAACCGATCCCGTGGCCTTGAAATACCAATTGGCCCGCGTATATCCAAAATTTGACGGTATTGTAATCTTTGACGCGTTGGAAGAGGCTATAAATAAAGCCAGGGATACGATGAAGTTTATCAGGAGCACCGAAATCAAGGAATGGAAAAGCGATGTAAAATCCGAACCATTTTAAATATTTGGAAATAGAATATGAAAATTGAGAGAAATGACAAATGCTATTGCGGTAATGGTAAAAAATGTTGTCTTAAAAAAGATGGAAAGAGAGAAGTACTCGAGAAATGAGTTCAAAAATAATGCCAGACATTACATAGATAAATCGGCAAATTTATCCAGCGTAATAAATTTTATGGAAAATCATGAATAATACAATAAAAATAGAAGATAAGCTCTCGATCAAGAAAGAATCTCATTATTTGATCATATCTAACAAAGAAAAATGTAAAGACTTAATTTTGAATTCTCCATTAGATGATAACAATATAGTTGATATATTAATTAGTTTGCATATAGTTTTAGAAGTAAGTCTAAATGCGTTATACCGTAATATAGCTTCTTCTTATCTTAAAGATACTATGGATGAATTAAAAATAATGGAAGATATAGATAGTGTAAGTTTTATCGATAAAACTAGAATGTTTATTTGCTGGTCAAAATTTAATTTCGGGAATAAACGAAAAGAAGCAAGAGAATTTTATAAAATTATTCATGAAATGAAACTTTTCTCTGATGTACGTAATAAATTACTACATGGTCATTCAATCAGTATTGTCTTGAACGACGGCGTACGTAAATCATCAGAAACCCAAGGAAAATTAAATCCTAAATTTTTGAACCAACAGATTAAAAGATTTTGTTTTATCATGAAGGGAATGCGTTTTTATCTTGATTGTTTAGAATCAGAATTCACTGATGACGGTAAAAAATCATATAAGGAAGCATTTTTAGATGATAGTTTTCTGCCGTATTTAAGAACATGATTAATAAATTAATATTTATCTCTTAAATGTCAGAAAAATCTCTAAAACCAGAATCATACTATAGCGATCTATATGATAGCGGCACTGTTGAACAATGCAGATGGCATGAAAGAGAAGGGGAGAATAAGAAGAAAACTTTAAAAAAAGGCAAGAAAGCAAAGCTAGAAGAGATTAAGAATGATTTCTCTAAAAAGGTTGTCACCCCAATAGTAATATATGCCATAAAAGGGGAGAGGTATTTAAAAAAAGAAGAGACGATAAGAGAATGGATGGATAAAGATAGAAAAAAAGATGAGCTATTTGAATCAGCTCAACCTTTAGAAGGTATTAGATGTTTGACCTGTAAGAGCCCAATGACAGTAATCTTAAAAGATCTGCATAGCCAAGGATTAAACGAAGAATCCCGAGTTCTCTTTATGTACTCCTGCCCTAATGGATGTCTGCCTCGCAGAGCATTCTTTAATGATGGAGAAGAATGGAGGCCAACGTCTCATCTTTGTCTAAAATGTAATAGTCAGACCAAAGAAGAACACAAAAGAAAGGGGAATGTAATAACTACTATATATACGTGTATAAAATGTAAGAATAAGGAGGTGGATAAACTGGATTTAGGTGCAGAACCAAAATCAGAAAAACTAGATCCTAATTTTGCAAAAGATAGAGACAGATTCTGTTTATCCAAAGAAGAAGGAGATGAATATATATCTTCAAAGATTCAACTAGAACAATTAGGTAAGATAATAGAGAAATATGAAGAAAAAGAAAAGCATAAAGATATATATGATAAGGTAGATAAGATTAATAAGCTAAACATAGCCGGATTAAAGAATCTTTTAACACCAATATTAGAAAAAGAACAATATGCTGATTTAGAATTAGCCCAGCCAGAAATCAACAGAAATATTATTGTAAGCTTTACGGTACAGGATAATAAGGCTGATAGGGGAGAGTATGATAGCAAACACCAGCTCCAGAAACTTATCCAATCAACCCTTAAAGACACTAATTGGCGATTAATGAGCGAGGGGATAAACTATAGATTAGGAATCTTGGGTGGTGGGTTGAGGGGGTATGAATTGGAAGAAGATTTAGTAATTTTGGTGAAATAGATAATTAATTAAAAAGCGGGTTCCTGTGAGTTTTTGGTCAGTTGACAAGATATATATAATATTATAAGATAAAAAGGAGATTAAATAATTCTTATGAAAAACTTTAAAAGTTTTTTTTCAACATTTCTAATTTTTTCAATTGTTTTGACGAATGTCGCCATTTTTGTCTTGCCTGCTTTTGCTGTTGAAAAAAATGATATCAATCTGGAACAGAATAAAGCAAATTCTTTATTAAGAATTGGGGTAGGGGACCAAGTTGCAACGGGAACTTTAACTGAAACAAACATAAATAAACAGTTTGGTATAGCAGAAAATAAGCTAAAAGAGGATATTTCAAAGGACACTCCAAGGCTAGAAACCAAAAATTACGTAGAGGGTGAAATTTTAGTAAAATACAGAAATAACAAGATTAACTTGAATACTTCTTCGGGCAGGGCGACTGCTTTAAGTTTTAATACTTCTAAATCACTAGAGAAAAAAGAGGATTTGAAAAAAAACAATATTTCAGTTTTAAGAATTAAAGATTCTAAGACGGTAGAGCAGAAGATAGCTGAATTAAAAAATAATCCAAACGTTGAATATGCTCAGCCAAACTTTCAATATTATCCATCTGTAGTTTCTAGCAATATTAATACTAATGATACTTTCAAAAATAATCTTTGGGGATTAGACAATACAGGACAGACTATTAAGGGTGTCACCGGTACGAATGATGCTGACATTGATGCGCCAGAAGCTTGGGCGATCAATGAAGGTACAAACGGTTCTATTATAGTAGCAGTGATTGATACTGGCGTTGCCTATAATCATCCAGACTTAATTAATAATATGTGGGATGGGGCAAACTGTGTTAGTGATACAAATACAATACTGGGAGGTTGTAATCACGGTTATGACTACGAAGATGGTGACAAGATGCCATTGCCCACAACTTCACCTCATGGAACTCACATTGCGGGCACTATTGCCGCTGTTAAAAACAATAACGTGGGAATTATTGGAGTAGCTCCAAATGCAAAAATAATGGCATTGAAATCTTCCCTTACTACTGTCGAAAATATCAAAGCGATTAATTTTTCTAAATATAATGGAGCTAAGATTATAAATGCAAGTTGGGGTTCATATGGTACTACCAATAATGATCAATATGATTCTGCTTTGTATAATGCCATAAAAGATTTCCCCGGATTGTTTGTAGTCGCAGCAGGAAATTATAATTATAATCACGATGACGGTACAGATATTCATAAAAGTTATCCTGATGGCTTTAAAATCACTACGCCCATTGGTCCTGGTTTAAATAATATTATAGTTGTTGCAGCTACTGATCAAAATGATAATCTTGCAAATGAAGTGGGATGGGCATCTGATTACGGTGCAATATCTGTTGATGTTGGCGCCCCGGGAGTAAATATTTATAGTACAGTCCCCGCTGAGATTAGTACAACACCTTTATTAGAAACATTTGACAGTTTAACTCCTCCAAATTTACCATCAGGATGGATTCAAACTGGTTATTGGGGGACATACAGATTAGATATCGGAACGTTTTGGGGAAATGTATTGTATGGTGACTACTCTCATCTTCCTTATGCGCCAAATGCGAATAGCATAATTACTCTTCCCTCGCTTGATCTATATGGTTCGGAAAAGTCACATATTAATTTTTGGACAAAATGTGATACAGAATATTTTTTAACAGATTCAAATTATTTTTGGACAGATTATATGACTCTAGAGTTAAGTTCTAATGGTACTGATTTTACTCCTATATTATCCTGGAATGAGGCTTATATAGATTCAAATTATCCCGATTCGACAGGAGCGGCAATGCATCACTTTCAAAATATTGAAATACCATCTGCTTATTATACTAGCAATTTTAAAATTCGGTTTAGATGGAAAACGGACTCTAATAATTTACCTAATATAAATTACGACGGTTGTTTAATCGATGATTTGCAATTAGTAAAAGACACCTTATCAGATGGTTCTGACGAACAATACGGTTATATGAATGGTACTTCTATGGCTGCACCACACGTAGCTGGTTTAGCAGCTTTAATTTGGGGTACCAAGCCAAATCTGACATATGCCAATGTTAAAAATACTATCTTAACTACCGGTGACGATTTAATTTCACTAGCCACCACAACTGCTACGGGAAAAAGAATAAATTCTTTTAATGCACTAGACAGTGTCACTCCACCAATTATTTCAAATATACAGGTTGCTACTACTACCGAAACGTCTACGACAATAACTTGGTCTACTGATTTACCAGCCACTAGTACAGTTTCTTATTCTACTACTACACCGGTATCTTCCACTATTGTTTCTGGTGGTGACACAGCGACGACAAGCCATAATATAGGATTAACAGATTTATCTCCAGACACAACTTATTATTTTTATACTAAATCGTCTGACAAGTATGGAAATATTGCTACAAGTTCAGAACAATCATTTAAAACGCTTACATCACAAACGAGTCGTACAATTTCTGGAACAATAAAATATTACGATGGAATAAAGGTAGTTCGAAACGCTACCGTAATTTTGGAGGATGATATTGGTATACAAATAGCCACTACGACAACTGATGTAAGTGGTATTTATCAATTTACAGGAGTTGCTAGTGGGGGTAATTATGTTGTTAGGGTTAATAAGAGTGACGATGCTTCAGGGCTTTCAAGCAATGACCAAATAAAAATAGGAAGACATATAGTCGGACTTGAAGTATTTAGCACAATTTTTAAAACTATCGCTGGGGATGTAAACGATAGTGGGGGCCTAACAAGCAATGACCAAATAAAAATAGGAAGATTTATAGTTGGCCTTGATAGTAATTTGCCATCAGGAGCGTGGAAATTTTATTCATCCGATGCTATATTGACTACAACGAATTATCTTACTCTTGGCTTGACTAGAACTTATACTAATTTAATGACTGATATGTCTAACCAAGATTTTGTTGGTATAAAAATGGGAGATGTAAATAATTCGTGGGTTAGTAATTAAAAATATAATTTAATAATAATTTATTAATTAAAATAAATAATATGAAAAACAAACTATTAGCCAGTTTTAGAAAAATTATAAGTTGTGCGTTTGCTTTATCAATTATTGTTTCGAGTTTTGGCTTTGCTTCAGTAGCAAAAGCAGTTGTGGCAATGCCAACATTAACGATTGGATCTCAGTCTGCTTTAAACGGAGCCAGTATAACCGTACCAATAAGCGCAAGTAATTTTGCGAATAGTATTGCTGGCATGACCTTTAGTGTTCAATATGATGCTTCTTTGCTTACTTATACAGGATATACACAAAATGCTATATCTGGTCATGGGACACTGGCTATTAGTGATACAGCAACAAATCCAAATCCAATAGTAATAAATTGGTTTGATGCCACTGCCTTAAGTGTAGATAGTGGCGCTATTATAACTTTAAATTTTACTGTAATTTCAGCATCTATTACTACAGCCGACTTAACTTTTGTTGGTACTAAAGAATTAAGTGATGCTAGCGATGTAGTAAGTTCAACTTTTGTTCCTGGTGCTATTTCTTTAAATCTTTCCAGCAATGCTACAATTACATCCGCAACATACACAATCAGTACAGGTGGAACAGTAAGTGAAACTATCACTAATGTTCCTTTTGGAACATCAAAAGCTACTTTCTTAGCAGCTTTAACTAAGGGTCAAGCTAGCCAAACATGGAACGACACCGGAATAAATAATCCAGTAGTGACTGGCAATACTTTAGTGGTTACTGCACAAGATGGGGTAACGGCAGTAGTTTATACCGTTAATGTAAATGCGGTTCTCGACACCACACCGCCAACAATATCACTTTTTTATCCGGCCGATAATGCAACCAATGTATCGGTGAATGTTCAACCCACCTTGACTTTTTCTGAAGCCATTGATACTTCTACAATGAATGGAGAAAACATTGAATTGCGTGAGTATGCCACACTTTCAGCTGATGCAAAAAAAGTACCTACGGCACTAACTTATTCTGTAGGGAACAAAGTGACTTTTATTTTGTCTTCACCTTTGAAATATAACAAACAATATTACTTTTTTGTTGGGACGGGAGTTAAAGATATTGCCGGAAATAGTTTTGCCGCTGAGACGTGGTATCATGCCCAAAGAGCAAGCCATGAATTTACCACCGAAGCAGTGTTACTTTCAAGCATTGCAATCACGCATTCAGCAGACAGGCTTTCTTATTTCGTAGATGACACGCTGGATACTACCGGTCTAGAAGTTACAGGGACTTATAGCGATGGTTCTACCAAAATTGAAACAATTACAACTGGCAATGTGTCTGGATTTAATAGTTCAGTGCCAATAATTGGCCAGATTCTAACCATTACAGTTGATGGGAAAACAACAACTTATACAATCAACATAGTTGCACCACTTAGTTCTAATAAGGCAATTACATCTTTCAGTTTCCCAGAGGGTTCTGGCACTATCAACGAATCCGCTCATACGATTGCAGTAAATGTACCATTCGGTACCAATGTCACTGCTCTTACACCAACCATCACGATTACTGGAGCATCGGTAAATCCGGCTTCTGGCGTAGCCCAAAATTTCTCAAGTCCAATTATCTATACGGTTACCGCTGAAAATTCTTCTACTCAAGAATACATTGTTACAGTAACTATTGCTGCTAACCCAGCCAAGGATATTACTTCTTTCAGTTTTCCAGAGGGTAATGGTATTATAACCGGAACTAATATAGCTGTAACCGTGCCTTACGGTACCATTGTGACAGCCCTTATCCCTTCCATTTCTCTGTCGGGAGGAACAATCAGTCCATTAAGTGGCATAGCTCAAAACTTTACGAATCCAGTAACCTATATAGTTACTGCTGCTGATGCTTCTACTAAAGAATATATCGTTACCGTCACGATTGCTCCAAATACTGAAGCAAATATTCTTTCGTTTAATTCTACGACTCCTACCGCTACAGGTTTTATCAGTGGAAATAATATTACCTTAACCGTACCATTCGGAACGAGTTTAGTTAATCTTCCGATAGCGATTTCAATTTCTCCTGGAGCATCAATTAACCCAATCGCTGGCAATACAACGTTTGTCGATGGGGTTGCAACTACCTATACCGTTACAGCTCAGGATAATGTAACGACACAAAATTATTTAGTTACGGTAACCGTAGCGGCTAATTCTGCAAAAAATATTACATCATTTAATTTCGAGGGATTAACGCCAATCATTACAGGCATCATCAGCGGAACCAATATCACCTTGAATGTCCCTTACGGAACCAACATAACTACTCTTATTCCAACGATTGGAATAACCGGAGCATCAATCAATCCAGCTTCTGGTATAGCTCAAGATTTCACTAGTCCAGTAACCTATATAGTTACTGCTGCAGATACGACAACTCAGTCTTATACAGTAACAGTAATAGTTGCTGAACCATCCGATCTCACAGCATTAACTGCTGCTATTACAACGGCTCAGAATAAATATAATGTTGCTGTTGAAGGAAATGCTACTGGCCAATATCCTGCGCCACTTAAAGCTAATCTGCTAATAGCTATTAATAATGCTTCTGCCATAACAAATACATCTTCTCAATCCATTGTAGATGCCGCAGTTATCACTTTAAATTCTGCTATTGCCACATTTGAAGCTGGTGTTGTTCCACCCGATACAACTAAGCCAGTCATTACTCTTAGTGGAATGGGAATTATGGACATATACGTAGGGTCAACATATATTGATGCTGGGGCTACTGCTTCAGATAATATCGATGGAAATATTACAGCAAATATCGTTAGGGTGAATCCAGTTAATACGGCAATTTCTGGAACTTATATAATCACCTATAACGTTTCTGATTTAGCGGGTAACAATGCTATTGAAGTTACCAGAACAATAAATGTGTTATCTATTCCTTCTACTGCACAATTGATTGGTGAGAATATAACTGTTAGCACTAGCACGCCTGAAATTGTTGTAGGCGATAATAACACTTCAAACGCTATTATCACAATTCCTGATAACGTAAATAATGCAACAATCAATTTGGCTGCACTTACAACTACGACTGCAACCAGTACAACGGCAACTGTTCAGGGTGATATAACTATTAATGCTTCTACGACTATTGGAGCCGTGAATGTAGAAATTCCTAGTGGTACTCAAATAGTGGCTAATACTACAACTTGGAATGGAATTATTAATGTTCCACAAATCCAAGCGAATTCTACAGTTACAGTTACACCTGAAAGCGGAAATACTGCCTCTGTTTCTTCAGTAATTGAAATAGGTTTTGGCGATACTTTATTGACTTTTAATAAGGCTGTAAGAATCAAGATCGCTGGTCAGGCGGGTAAATATGTTGGATACTCACGCAACGGAGTGTTTACTCAAATTACTAATGTTTGTAGTTCTGACTCTCAAGCTGTAGGAGATGCTTTAGCTGAAGGAGCCGAATGTAAAATAAACGTAGGATCTGATTTAATAATTTGGACTAAACACTTTACTAAATTTGCTACGTATACACAAACTGCTACAACTACTTCTGGTGGAGGTGGGGGTGGGGGAGGAGGTTCCAGCACTCCTGCTGTAACAATAATAAAGGGTGATATAAACAAAGATGGAAAAGTTGATAAATATGATTTTGCCTTGATGATGGCTAATTGGGGAAAAGTAGGCGCAAACAATTCTGATTTGAATAGCGATAGTAAAGTTGATAAATACGATTTTGCTCTTTTGATGGTAAAATGGGGAGCAAAATAAATATAAAATTCAAAATAAAAATATGAAAAACATTCAAACAAAAGTCATCTTATCAGCAATCATTCTTTTATCAACTATCAGCTTGGTTGGTATAACAAGTGCTGCGAGCACTTCACTGTATGTTTCTCCATCCAGTTTAACCAAAACTGCTGGGAGCATCTTTAGTGCATCTATAGGAGTTACCACTGCGGGGAATAAGGTTTGTGTTATTGAGGGTACATTAATTTTTAATAACTTATCTTGTCAGAGCATAACTTTATCTGGTGATGTTACCCCACAATCTATGCCTACTTGTTCAAATCCTTATTTCTTACTTGGAGTGCCAGGATGCTCAACAACTGATAAAGTATTGCTTACTACGTCAGTGAAGGCAGGAAGCGCTGCTACGGCCTCTATAAGCCTTACAGGCGTTGATATTATAGGAGAAGGGGTTTCTGTTGCTTCTGCCTCAATAAGTGGCAATTATGCCATAACACCTCTTTGCAGTTGTAGTGCTTGGAGCACTTGGCAGAATGGAGCTTGTGGAGGAGGTAACTGTTCTGCTGGCCAAAGATTTCAAACTCGTACAAGAATATGTACTCCATCTGGATGTCAGGTCAATGATGGAAGCAGGTGCATAGTGGATTCTGCATGCATTGCGCCATCTCAAGTGGCCGAGGTTTCAGAACCATTAGTCCAGGAAGAAGTAGCAACCTCACCAATAGAAGAAGTTACGCCTACCCCTATCGTTGCAGTTATTCCTCCAGTAAGCGTAGCTCAAGCTAGCTTGTTAACAATAATAACTAATGTTCTATCTTTAGGAACAGGCAAAATATGGCTTGCGGTTATAATACTAATTTTGATTATTGCGGTAATAGTAACATTGTTCTTGGTTGGGAAAAAGAGTAGAAAAAAAGTTTAATGAAGAATAAGGGATTTATTCAAATGCCGGTTTTGTTCGCTATTATTAGCATAGGGATGCTGTTAGTAATTCCTATACTTGTTTTTGCAACCAGTGATTCTTGCTATTCATATCTCTATCACGTTGGTTGTAAAGACGAATATGATTTAGCTGATATATTAGATGACCTTGCGGCAAGGGGTCTAATTTTTTCAGGCACAAGAAATCAAGTCGAAGCCAAATGTAAGACGGAAATTCAAGAGTACGAAATAAAAAAAGCAATATACGAGGCCTGCATTAAGTCACAGCAAGAAGCCTTGTTGGCCCAATGTCCGTTAAGTTCTTCTTATGATAGCTCTCTAGGTAAATGCCAATGTTATACTGGTTACATTATGCGAGATAACCAGTGTATTACCTATACGGAAGATTGCAAGCGACTTTACGGAAATAATATTTACGGGGTTAAGGGAGATAATAAAAGTGATTGTTATTGTGATTTTGGTTATGAGTGGAATGTTTCTAAAACAGCATGCGTAAAAACCATTACTTGTTTTCTAAACTCTACAAAAATTAATAATATATGTGTTTGTAATACTGGTTATGAATGGAATACTTCTCAGACAGCATGCGTAAAAAGCTTAATATGTCCTTTTAATTCTACCAAAATTGGATACAGTTGTATCTGTAATGAGGGATATATTATGCGAAATAGTCAGTGTATTAGCTATACGGAAGATTGTATTATAAGATTTGGTCAAAATGCTTGGGGAACGAAAGGAAATAATGGTAGCACTTGTTATTGTAACACTGGCTATGAATGGAACACTTCTCAGACAGTATGTATACAAAGTATCGTTTGTCCTCAAAATTCTGCTAAAATTGCTAATAAATGTATTTGCAATGATGGTTATATGCAGAAAAATAATCAATGTATTACATATACCGAAGACTGTGTACAGAATTTCGGCCAGAATGTTTATGGTGTTAAAGGAGATAGTAATAGTAGCTCGTGTTATTGTTCTACTGGATATCAATGGAATGAAGCTAAAACAGCTTGTATTGTTCCGGTATGTCAGTTAAATGCTACGAGAATAGGAGGTACTTGTACCTGTAATGATGGTTATGTAAACAAAAACAGTCAATGTATTACCTATACCGAAGATTGTCGTTTGCTTTTTGGTAATAATGCCGTTGGGCGCAAAGGAAACACGGGCAACAGTTTATGCGATTGTGAGGCTGGCTATACTTGGAATAAGTCTAGAACGGCTTGCGAGAAGATAGAAATTAAGCCGATACAACTTCCTGCAGTAATTGTACCCACTAAAGTTAATGAAATTATGTCTCCCGAGATACAAGGAACATCAACAATACAAGGAACGGTTCTAGATCAGGAATCAAGCGATCAGGTGACAACTACTACTTCACAAGTAGAAGAACCAAAAATACAAATACCAAAACAGGGGAAAATAGGATTTTTTGGGAGGATTTTCCGTGCTGTTGGAAATTTCTTTAGTAGGATCTTTTAGATGATAAAATACGATAGCCGATAATTTAGAATTGTTTATATATAAAACGAATCCATGGAAGGAAAAATTAAAAACCAAAAAGGTTTTATTAAAATTCCATTGTTGGTGATTATAATTGCTTCGATGGTTACAATGTCAGTGATCATTGGCGTGATTTTGTATAAACAAGAGTATGATCGTTCATTTTTACCATCCACTCCGATATTAATGCCCACTCTTGCGCCGACAAGTACGCCAATTTTAAATATTCTTTTTACCTCTACTTCTACTTTAACCTCGACGTTAGCAGTAACTTCTATCCCAACCCTAGCACCTACGCCTATACCTACGCCTACACCTACGTCTACACCAGAAGAAGAGACATATGTTTATCACGATTATTACCCGATAATTCTATCTTTGTTTGATGACAAGGGTAATATTATAAAGCCCTCAAATTATAATGGATATCGGGGGCTATATACTTCTATTAAAGCAAAAACACCTCTCAAGATTGGCGATGAGATCTATTTAAAAATTGAAGCAAGCGATCCTCAGGATAGGCAGATTCTATTTGGTTGGCAATTATCCTACAAAGAAGCTCCTGCTAATGTTAGGTGGACTACAAATAGTGAGTTTAGACACCAAATAACCGCTGAAGATTTAAAGGGCGCTGGGGAGATGTTTAGAATAGTTGCTTATATCAAGTCAGAGAAAGAGTATTTACGGTATGCTGGATTATATGATGACGCAATATTTTTAGATTATATTCTTTTGCCCTAGGCTACCATAACGGCTATTATCACAAAATCTTCTATTGCATCGACAAGGGAAGTGATGTCAGATATCGGTAATGTCCACATACATATGATTATTTTGTAATATTTAAATAATAAAATGAGACAGTCATTTTTATACTGTCTTGTTCCTTAAATAACCAATTTCCCCTTATTATATATAGCTTTATTCAAAATGAGACACTCAAAAACATCATTTTGAAACACTCCATTTCTGTGTCTCATTTGTCTCATTTCCAATAAATCATAGGTGACTGAATGGGGTCATTTCTACCATCAAACTATTCCCCAAGGATGCTCTACTGGTCTCA
>CAZTRD010000024.1:0-15309 GCA_964616145.1 uncultured Candidatus Saccharibacteria bacterium
TTTTCATGCTGAAATGTTATCTCATTTCAGTTGCACTTCAAAACGGAATTCGCAACATTAATAACATCAATTCTTCTCTAGGAAACATAAAGGACACTAGTAATAGCGTCTTGTATGTTTCCTAGAGTGGGGAACCGCGTACTCCAAAAGAGTGCGTGAACACTTGGTGGCCTAGCCCTAATCTAGGCAAGAGGAGGTGTAAGATGATAACCCAGTTCCTCACCCAGGGCTTCACCTGGGCAGGATACTGCCAGGTCACGACCGATGTTTTCTTTTTCGGCATAGTGGCTTTGGTGGTATTCTTGGGAGCATGGAGGGTCCTCGTTAGAGGGGACACTCGTATGTTTCCCTTGGCTGGAGATCTCATCAGACGATGGCGTTGTAAGCGTCATTAGTCTGAATCCAGCCTAGTCGGCGCCCAGAATGACCGACGATAATAAATGGGCTAGACGGATGTATAAGCACAGACACATGTCTGGCGCTAGATGATGAAGATCCGTCAACGGGTTAAAATCCGTCCCTGAATAGGTCCCTAACGAAGGACCAAGGGTAAGAAAGCAGCACCTTGGGAGTTGGCAAACTCCTTTCCTAATTAAAATGCCAACACCAGCGATTCAATAGCCATCGCTGGCTAGGGGAGAGTTCCTCTCCCCTCGCTCTCCTGATGTGTGTCAGGACTGATGAGCCCAAAAGGGCGAAAGCGAAAAGTTCTTATAAAATATATTCTTTAATATCGCAGGAAATCTGTATTTTAAATATAGAATATAGATTCTCTGCGATATTAAGGACTTGAGCCCGAATCGCAAGAGAAAAAGAGGTGAATAGAGAATGCTCGACTGGGGATCGCCATACGAGTTTTTCAGAGACGCTCTTGGAGAGTTTCACGAACTCCTTGGGCGAATGGCTCGGTACAGCAACAGGATTACCGAGTGCCAGAGGGAGGCCCTGCTCTTACGAACGGGGAACCCAAAACTCCCTTGGACAACATTGGCAATGGGAACCTCTGTTTCTCCCAAATCTCTCAAGGACGCCTATGAGAGAGGGATGGAGGGCGTTGCCAAGGAGTGGATGGGTTTTCTCCGTCCAATGGCGGCATGCGGTAGAGCCCTCAGAAGAGAGCTCATCACAAGAGAGTTTCACGGAGATTATGGCGAGAGGACTGACACGGTTTATTGGGTCTCTCGCCATCCCCTCATGCCCTCTCAGGAGGAAGCAATCCGTGACATTCACGGATATGTGGGGAAGATCGAACGAAAGGAAGTCTCGTTTGGTCTTGATCCTGAGGCTCTCTCTAACTTCCTAGTGAGGAAGCAGAGAGGAGAGCGTTGCTTCATATACGTGGTGGCAAGCAGTCATCACGTTCTGACAGCAGCCCTCAATGGTCTCTCTTTCGGGGTGATGGTTAATCACCCTCAGAAAAGAGAGGATGGAACTTTCGAAGTCGCGGCAGTTTATCATGTGAGAGACTGCCGGATAGAGAAGGTTTGGCCAGTGAAAAAGGAAGGTGACGCCGACCATTGAAGGGCGAGCCAGTAAGTTGCAGCAAGGAGGTGAAATGATAAAAGTAGTGTTCATCTGCGACTGCTGCAAAAGGAGAGTTGAACTATCTCCTTTTGAAGAAGAAAGCAGATTCCTGAGAGAAGGGCACTGGTTCAGCCTATGCTGGGACCTTGCCCAGATCGACGGATGGGTCCACTACCCCAGGAGCTGGGAGGCAATTGAGCAGGAAGACGGAAAGAGAGTTCTTCTCTGCTCGGACTGCCTTAAGCAACTTGGGTAGCCCCAAGTCCCGTAAAGCATATAGGGTGCTCTCGGGACTATAAACAAACACCTTTGTTCTGCACAAGCAAACAAAGGGATTCCCTAGGTCTATCTCAGACCAGAGCAGGGCGACTAAGGCCAAGCGAGGACTGACTGGCAATCCTCGAGTAACCAAAAGTCTACTCATTGCAGAGATAAGCAGCACCTTGGGAGTTGGCAAACTCCTTTCCTAATTAAAATGCCAACACCAGCGATTCAATAGCCATCGCTGGCTAGGGGAGAGTTCCTCTCCCCTCGCTCTCCTGATGTGTGTCAGGACTGATGAGCCCAAAAGGGCGAAAGCGGAACAATCTCATAATCTGAGGTTGTTTTTATTTCTTTCTGTTAGTTGTATAATATATAAAGCATAATTAAACTTAAAACATGTTCATAAAAGATAGATTAGGGAAAGAAATAGTTTTTACTATTGCTTTTCTTTTTTTGGCAATGGTAATAACTATATACTTATCCTTGCAGGATTTTAACTATATTAATCGGCAAGCGGCCCTAACCTCAAATACTCTTCCAACCATTACCCTTACAGTAAAGAAGGAATCTATGAACACAGGAGCAGGAGGAACGATAACAAGCAATGGTGCTATAAATTGCGGAACTACTTGTTCTATGAAACTTGGAGGATTAAAAAAGAAAGTAACGCTGTATGCTAAACCTAATGCATTCTCAAAATTTGTTAAATGGACCGGAGATTGCAGTAGACGAAGTTCTTGTATTGTCTCATATTCTAGCAATGACAAATACGTCACTGCGGTATTTTGCTCTGATAAATGCATCAGATATGGAGAAATTAGATGTGTTGGGACGAATACGTATCAAGGTTGCAGACATAGTAAAGATACCGACTATGTTTGCTTGGATTGGGATTCTTCCCAAGGGATATGCGGCAGCGGCAAAGGACAGACAAAATGCGGCTATGGTATATGCGATAGATACCAGAAACCCCAATGGTATTGCAGCAATAATTCTTGTAAATTTACCTGCTATACTGCACCAGAGTGTAAATAACCGTGTCAAATCATTTAACTAAGACACCTTAAAAGGAATTTGTTTTTTGTATTTGTCGACCATCTGTGAATCTTTTTTCTTTTGATATATCTTGCAAAGAATATCAAGCTTCCTATCCAGCTCTCTCTTTATCTCTGCCGGATTCATATTGTTATACATCAGCCTTAACTTTTCCTTAATCTTTGAATCAATCTGATCTGATTCCATTATTCTCTGGTAAGGTGTTTTTGCCTCCTCATACTTCCTATGCACCCTTCCCTTTATCCTTATCTTCCCCTTTAACTTCATTACTGGCTGGAAAAAGTTCTTAAAGATTCTTAATTCATTCATATATATCTCATTAATCAAGTCCATCTCTTCTTTGGTATCGTATCTCAAATATCCAATAGCAGCTCTTACGTGGGTTGAATTCTTCTGCTCAACAAAACAATTGTCATTCTTCTTGTAGGTTCTTGATCTAGTGAATTCTATCCCTTCCTTTAACATGTAATTGTAGAGGAGCGTATTAATCAAGTTTGTTCCATTGTCAGGATGAATGCCAAGAAGGGGGAATGGCAGCCTATCTCTTACCTTCTTTATCGCTCCAACTGCTCTTTCTTGCGCTTTACCCATTATTGCTTCTCCTTCCCACCAGCCCGTTGATACATCAACTACAGACAAGCTGTTAACATATTCTCCATTAACTGAAGAACCGCAGCTTTCTACAAAATCAATCTCAGTGTGTCCGATAATGCTTCTATCAAATTCATCTGCTGTTTTAACCGGTATCTTGTGGCAAAAGAGAAGCTTTTTCTTTCCGTACTTCCTATCCAAAGAAAGTACCTCTTTCTCATGTCTTAACTTTCTATCAATAGTCGCTATCCCTATCTTTTTCAATTTCTCCAACACTTCATCAGAACAAGCTATCTCTTTTAACAGTATTAATCTCTCTAATTCTGTATTAAGGAGCGGCTTTAACCTGGACCCGCACGGATAGTCAAATATCTTCCACATCTTAACCAAGGCTACCTTCACTGGACCATTGTAGTATTCCTCCCTTCCTTTCCTTATCTCTTTCAACCTTACCTTGTAGGAAAACCTCTTGATTACATACTTTCTCTCCTGTCCAGTATTGCGGCAATATTCATCTAATATCTCAGTTTTCTTCTTCCTATCTCCTTTGTAATATGCTGCTCTTAATGTTTCCATATATTGATCTCTTGCTTGTATATTCATGGTAGTTGTCAGATATATTAATTACTAACAACCTACCATATATCCCAGTGTCTTTTTATATGATGCAACCAGTGTGCTCCCGGTGTCATTTTAGATGATTTGATGAGGGTTGTTTTTATTTCTTTCTGTTGGTTGTATAATATATAAAGCATAATTAAACTTAAAAGCATGTTCATAAAAGATAGGTTAGGGAAAGATGTATTTTTCTCAATCATCTTTCTTATTCTGGCTATTATCATATCATTATATCTATCTTACCAAGACTTTGATTTTAGTCAGATGCAAGGAGCTGTTAGCACTTCTTCAAGCAGCAAGTATCTGGCGGTTAATATTAAGGGAGAGGGGGCAATATCCACCAGTCCTACTGGTACTAATTGTAAATTAACCAGCAAATTAAAAAAATGCTATTTTCCAAAAGGCACAACTGTGACCGTTACGGCAATTCCTAAATCAGGATCAGTATTCGCTGGATGGACAGGGGTATGCAATCATAAACATGTTAATTGTATTGTAACTTTAAATACTTCAGTATCAATAAATGCTGTTTTTGATTCTATGGTGGCTTCTAGAAGTGTTTATAATATTGCTGTCAGCAAAACAGGCGCTGGCTCAGGGACAATAACAAGCAATCTTAATTGGGTTGGGATTGACTGTGGAGGTAAATGCTGGGGAGAAGTAACTAGTGAAATGGGAAACTTAATCCTATATGCAAAAGCGAAAACCGGATCTAAATTTATTAGATGGTCTGGGGATTGTACAGGAACTAAAACTTCTTGTTCTTTAGGGACAGTAAAGGATAATAAAAATATCATCGCAGAATTCTGCCTTAATGAATGTTCGAACGAAAAATCGTTTAAATGTACAGGCACAAATACATATCAGTATTGTAAGTATGATGAAAATTATAAGTGCTTGATTTTAAATGGCATCAACCAAGAATGTGGCAGCGGCAAAGGACAAACAAATTGTGGCTATAGTACATGCAATAGATACCAGAAACCTCAATGGTATTGCAGTAATAATTCTTGTAAATTTACCTGCTATACTGCACCAGAGTGTAAATAACCCTTGTCTTTAATCAATTTCTGGTATATAATCTAAGTAATTTATCATAAACATATGAGTACACTTTTGATCGTGATGATTGCCATAGTAGCCGTATTAGTCATAGCGGCAATAGGCATCTTTAATAAATTGGTTCGTTCAAGAATGAGAAGCAAAGAGGCCTGGTCTGATATAGACGTTCAATTAAAGAGGAGATATGATTTAATTCCTAATTTGATTGAAACAGTCAAAGGATATGCTACGCACGAAAGAGAATTGTTTGAGAAAGTAACTCAAGCCAGAGCTGCTGCTATGGGAGCAACAGGTATTGATGAAAGAGGAAAAGCGGAAAATGCTTTATCTCAAACATTAAAATCATTATTTGCCGTCAGCGAAAACTATCCTGAATTGAAAGCCTCTACCAATTTTCTTCAATTACAAAAGGAATTAGCCGACACAGAGGATAAAATACAGGCATCAAGAAGATTCTACAATGCCAATGTTAGAGATCTTAATATCGCCATAGAGAGTTTTCCTTCAAATATCTTTGCTAAAATATTCGTCTTTAAGAAAATGGATCTGTTTGAGATAGCAGAAGCTGCTCAAAGAGAAACTCCAAAGGTACAATTTTAATTATTCTTAAAAAAGAATAGTTATCACTATGCCCACTTTATATTCCCACGCCGCTTCTAATATTAGAAAGACATGGTTTTTAATCATATTCTTTCTAGTTTTGATTATTGGAGTTGGTTGGATATTCTCAAGGATATATGAAAACCCAGGAATTCTTGTAGGTGTTTCAATATTTTCAGTTGCAATGAGTTTTTATAGCTATTGGTATTCAGATAAGCTGGTTTTAGCCATGACAAGAGCAAAACCCGTAAAACATGATGATTATCCAGATCTATACCATATTGTAGAAAATCTATCTATTACTGCTGGACTTCCAATGCCAAAGATATATATTGTGGAAGAGATGCAACCAAATGCCTTTGCAACAGGAAGGGATAAAAATCATGCAGTAATAGCTGTAACCAGAGGATTATTGGATAAACTGGAGAAAATAGAACTAGAAGGAGTGATAGCTCATGAGCTATCACATATTAAGAACAAAGACATATTATTGGGAACAGTAACGGTGGTTTTAGTTGGCATCATTGTTAATATTTCAGATATGTTTTGGAGAATGGGAAGAAGATCAAAAAGCAGGAATAATGAAGGAGCTGCTTTAATGCAAGTGATAGCGTTAATTTCAATGATTCTTGCTCCAATACTAGCTACATTAATTAGACTTGCTATTTCCAGGAAAAGAGAATTCTTAGCAGATGCATCAGGATCATTAATCACTCGCTATCCAGAAGGATTAGCTAGGGCTTTGGAAAAAATATCATCAGATCCTACGCCAATGAGAACCGCCAAGAATGCTACTGCTCATTTATACATAGTCAATCCATTTAAAGGAAAAAGCTTGGCCACTCTTTTTATGACCCATCCGCCATTAGAGCAGAGGATTAAGGCGTTAAGAGATTTAAAGATATGAATATGATTAAAAAAATCAAAGAATTTCTTATCAGATTATTTCAACCATTTATAGAAATAATGCTTTTAAGAAGAATTGAGCAGAGTAGGAAAGAATTCAGAGAAGGAAAATGTAAAAAACTTACATCTCTAGAAGATTTAAGGTAATATCTATTTTGAGTGGAGAGGTCGCATAGAGGCCGAGTGCGCGGTCCTGGAAAGACCGTATGGCTAAAACCATCGCGGGTTCGAATCCCGCCCTCTCCGCCAGTTGGAAATGTCTCTCAAATTATGGTAAAATAAAAGTATGATACCTAGAATAATAAGGCCATTTCTTTGGTTTAATGACTTTAAAAAGATGGATTTAGAGAAGGATAAAGATAGAATTATCCTTAATGTTTTAGAATACGGAAATCCCAAGTCCACTAAATGGATTTTTAAGAGATACAAAAAGAGAGATATAATAAATACTATTATCAAATACGGAGCTAAGGGACAATTAAGCCCGAAATCGCTGAATTATTGGAAAATAATGCTTGATATTGATTCTAAAGAGTTAAATCCATCTCGTTTTTAATATGTTTTATGATATTTTAGATAAAAACAGATTAGATATTCTTCCTTTATTATCAAAGTTCAAGGAAGATTTTT
The DNA here is from genome assembly GCA_964616145.1 of uncultured Candidatus Saccharibacteria bacterium. GTDB lineage: Bacteria > Patescibacteriota > Minisyncoccia > Minisyncoccales > PEYH01 > JAQTNP01. The sequence goes on from CAZTRD010000024.1 coordinate 7,252, forward strand.
ATCTTGCTGGTGGAATAGGGCTTGCTTTGCAGATCGGACACAGAGATAGTAAAGATTTCGATTTCTTTACTCAAAAAGAAATAGATACAAAAAAACTATTCTTTCAAATAAAAGAAATTTTTTCTGGGTTTCCTGTCGAAGCGATTAAAGAGGATAAAAATACCTTATCTGTATTAATTAACAATAATATCAAATTAAGCTTTTTCGCCTATCCGTACAAATTGATAGAAAAATTGGTTAAAGAACCATATCTTAATATAGCCTCTATTACAGATATTGCCTGCATGAAACTTTCTGCTGCTACAGGAAGAGCGGTAAACAAGGACTATATTGATCTTTGCTATATTCTCCGCCAAATCCCTTTGGGCCAGCTATTAAAGGATTGCGAAAAGAAATTCCCAGATATTAGTTTAAATCTCATCCTCAAAAGCCTGATATACTTTGAAGATATTAAAGAGGAAGACATAATATTTAAACATGGGAAAGATATAACTATGGTAGAAGTAAAACAGTTTTTAATACAAGAAATCAAAAAACATGGAAAATAATTGCATATTCTGCAAAATAGCTTCGAAAGAAATAGAAACACCGGGAATATTCTGGGAAGACGATGAATTTATGGCTTTTTTGTCCATAGATCCAAATACAAAGGGTTTTTCTGTTGTAATTCCTAAAAAACACTATGATAGCGATTTCTTGAAAATGCCAGACGATGTTTTACAGAAATTAATATTAGCCGCAAAGGAAGTAGCTTCCATCCTAGAGAAATACTTTGATGATGTTGGTAGGGTTGGTTTAATGATTGAAGGCATGGGAGTTAATCATGCGCACATTAAACTATTTCCTATGCATGGAACCGAAAGCTTTAAAACAGGAGAATGGAAACAAACTCTCAGCGGAAAAGAATTCTGGTTTGATAAATATGAGGGGTGGTTGTGCTCTGGTTCGGGGCCTAAGGCAGAGCCGGAAGAATTAAAAAAATTAGCCCAAGAATTAAAAAATAATTAATATAAAAATATGAAAAACACATACCAAAACCTATTAAAAGCTATTACCGGAGAATCATTAGCTAGGAATAAATATACGTTCTTCGCAAAGATAGCTCAAAAAGAAGGTTTGATTTGGATATCAAATATATTTTTAGAGACAGCAGATAATGAAAGAGCTCATGCAGAGGAAGAATTGGAAATGTTAAAAGAAAAAGTGGAAATGACTAACACATACGATATCCATCCTTTAGGCAATACCTTAGAAAACTTAAGGAATGCCGCCGAAGGAGAAACATTTGAATATGGAACAATGTATCCTGAATTTGAAAAGATAGCTAGAGAAGAAGGGGAGATAGAAACAGCTAAGCTTTTTCAAGAAATATCAGAGGTAGAAGAAAAACACGCAGAAAGATATACTCTTTTAGCTGATAGATTAGAAAAAGATATTCTATTTAAAACAGAAGAACCGATAGAATGGAAATGTCTGAATTGCGGATATATTCATAAAGGAACGAGTGCTCCGCAGACCTGTCCTTTATGCAAAAAGCCACAGGGTTGGTATATGGCTCTCAAGATGGTTAGGTAAAAGGTTGAAGCCGGCCACTCATTAGAGCGCCGGCTTCGGATAAATCCGACAAACGAGCTGCCTTAGGACTGTTCTTCTGACACTGGCTCCGTGGTTCTTTTCCGGGCTTTCTGGCGGCACCTTGGCTTGGTGCAGATCTTCCTGCCTCGAAGTTGCACGCCGCAGTCTGGGCAGCGCCTTTCCGTCCCATTCCTCTTGCCCGCAGAACCACCCTTGTTCTTTTGATCACCCATCTGGTGATCACCTCCCGTGATTAATTTTCTATCATATAAATAACCATTTGTAAATATATGGAAGCCAAAAGAACAATGCTTTTATTGACAATAGCTACATCATTATTAGCAATATTAATTTACCTTCTTTCAAGATAATAATTGATTTTTATGCATTTTTTCTATATAATTCATTAAGCCAAAGATATCTGGTCCAATTTTTTTATGACCTCAACGGCAATAATTCCTGCTCTAAACGAGGAAAAAACAATAGGGGCTGTCATTCTTGCAGCCAAACAGAGTTCCAATATTTCTGAGATTATTGTTGTTGATGACGGATCAACTGATAATACTTTCAAAGTAGCTGATGGATTTAGAGTGAAAGTTTTGCAGCATAAGTACAACAAAGGCAAAGCTCAGGCGATAAAAACAGGGATAGAACAATCATCTTCTCCAGTATTTATCTTCATAGATGCAGATCTTATAGGCATTACCGGAATGCAATTGGACAGTTTGCTAATTCCTGCTATCAATAATGAGGCGGATATGGTAATCGGAAAGATAGACAGAAGGAATAGATACTTGGAAACCCCCAAGATATACAAGCACCAGGCCCATTTGTCTGGAACAAGAGTAATCACTAAGGCCTTTTGGGATTCAATCCCAAAGATTTACAAAAAGCACTATTTCTTGGAAAGCGCTTTGTCATATATCGCTAAGAAAAGAGGAATGCGGATAAAAGAGGTTTTATTGCACAATGTAAGCCATGTCATCAAGGAAGAAAAATATGGTTTGCCAGTAGGATTCTTTTCCCGAATCAGTATGTTTATCCAATTAGGCATAATATTCATTCTATTGAGGATTAAAAAACAATAATCTATGGATTCTGTAATAGAGGAGATAAAACAAAGAATAGATATCGTTGAGTTAATCTCAGGATATTTAAAATTGGAAAAAACAGGAATTAATTACAGGGCAGTTTGCCCGTTTCATTCTGAGAAAAAACCTTCCTTTTTTGTAAATCCAGCCAGACAGGTTTGGAAATGTTTTGGATGTTTTCCAGCTAAGACTTTAATCAAAACAGAAACAGGATTTAATTATATAGAAGATTTGAAGATGGGAGACAAAGTTCTAACTCATGAGGCCAGATACATGCCAATTATAAGAAGTTTATGGCGTTTTTATTCTGGGGACATGGTCAAAATTAAAATCAGGAAATCTTCAGAAGAAATTTCTTTGACAGGAGATCATAAGGTTTTTGCTATTAAGACAAAAACTTGCCTACACAAGAGTAGATTGACCAGAATCTGTCAGCATAGATGCAAGAAACACTATTGTCCAAGATTTTACTTAGATTATAAAGTAGAGAAACTATCAGCTAGAGAATTACTAGTTAATGATTATCTATTGTATCCTATCAATCAAGAAATCAGAGATTTAAAGTTTATCAACCTAAATCACTATTATACTAGAGCTCCTGGAAAACGCGGTATCAAAATACAAGATATCCCTGTAAAAATTAAACTCGAAAATAAATTTCTAAAATTACTAGGATACTATATTGCCGAAGGCAGCAATCACAGAGCTTATATTCGATTTAGCCTTGGGAATCACGAAGAAGAATTTGCTAAAGAAATTCAAAAGCTAATAAAAAATCTTTTTGGTATCAATGCGAACATTTACAGAAGAAATACTGGCAAGAAAACCGGAATAGAAATCACTGCCTGTAATTCAAAATTATCCAATGTTTTCGAAAACTTATGCGGGAAGGGAGCTATAAATAAACACATTCCATTTGATCTGCAGAATTTACCAGTTAAGAAACAGAGAATAATAGTTAACGCCATATTAAGGGGAGATGGTTTTATCGGGAAGGTGGCGAAAACAAAAACAAATAGAGATTTTAAAGCAATTGTCACTATTTCTCCAACCTTAGTTTACCAGATAAGAGATGTTCTTTTACGGAACAAGATTGCTCCTACCATCTCTATCACAGTGGCAAAAACAGATAAAAAAGGGACTTATCATAGAAAGGCTTTTAAAATATCTTGGCAAGAGAAGCATGCCTTAAACTTTTCTGATTTTTTGGTCCATAATAATGTTCTATACTGGATTTCTCCGATCCGAGAAATTAAAAAAAGACAATTTAAGGGAAACGTTTACAATCTCACCGTTGCTAAAGATCATTCCTTCACTACTCCCAATTTTGTTGTCGGGAACTGCGGCGCCGGAGGCGATATCTTTACATTTGTAATGCAGATAGAGGGGATAGAATTTGGAGATGCCTTAAAGATCCTGGCTCAAAAAGCAGGAGTTGAGTTAAAAAAACAAGACCCTAGGTTAAGTACAGAAAGAAAACGGCTGTATGACATCTGTGAATTAGCTACTAAATTCTTTGAGAAACATTTAACTGAAACCAAGACCGGAAAGGAGATAATTCAGTATCTTTTAAACAGGGGTTTAACCAAAGAATCAATAAAGGAATGGAGAATAGGATACTCTCCTGATTCTTGGCAAGGATTGTCTGATTTCTTGCAGAAATCCGGGTTCTCAATTCAGGAAATAGAGAAAGCAGGGCTTTTAATCAGAAATGAAAATGGTAAATCATATGATAGATTCAGGGGGAGAATAATGTTTCCGGTATTTGATCTTAATTCCCAACCAGTAGGATTCGGTGGAAGAGTATTCGGATCTCAGGAAGAGGAAAGCGTTGCAAAATATATCAATATTGTTAATACCCCGATATATGATAAAAGCAGGATATTGTACGGCTTAGATAAGGCAAAGGTAGAAATCAGGAAATCTGATTCCTTTATCCTTGTTGAGGGATATACTGATGCCATTATGGCTCATCAAGCAGGAGCAAAAAATGTAGTAGCGGTTTCCGGAACTGCCTTAACCCCGTTTCATCTAAACATTTTAAAAAGATATTCTTTTAATCTTTTTTCTTGTTTTGATATGGATGTAGCAGGTGATTCCGCCACTAAAAGGGGGATAGATTTAGCTCAAAAGGAGGGATTCAATATTAAAATCATAACTTTGCCAGAAGGCAAAGATCCTGCAGAAGCAATAGCCAAAGATCAGAATGTTTTTAAAGATTCAATATCTAATGCCAAATCAATTCTTGATTTCTACTTTGAAAGCGCTTTTAAGAAATACGATAAGACAAAACCTGAAGGGAAAAAGATCATTTCACAAATCCTTCTGCCTGTGGTAAAAAGGATACCTAATAAGATAGAAACAGCTCATTGGGTTGATGTTCTTGCAAAAGAGCTTAATGTTCCCAAAAGAGCCGTAGAAGAGGAATTAGCCAAATACAAAGAAGAAAAAGCACTAGAAACAGCCGAAGAGCATAAATGCGAACCCAAGATTCAGACAAGACAGGAAAAGCTTCAAGAAAGAATAATTTGTTTGATTCTTCAGTGGCCTAAGTTATTAAAAGAATTGAAAAAAGAAGTAAAAGAACATTTTTCTGCTGATTTTCTGGCCATATTGAAGAAACTGGAAGAGACCGAACCAAAAGAATGGGAGAAGATCGTATTTGAAGATAATTTGAATAATATTTTTAATGATGTATTTTTGCAGGCGAAAACAGATGAAAATCTGATCAATCAAACAGAAAAAGAGGCCAAAGAAGAAATTCTTTCTTCCATTAATGATTTTTTCAATCTTTCCGTTAAAATCAAGCTTCTCATCATCTCTCAAGAGGTTAAGAAATTAGAGCTAGAGAATGATACGGAAAAAGACATTAAGAAGTTAATGGAGGAGTATAATAAGCTGTCTAAAAAATTAATAGATGCTAATTAAATAATATGAAAAAATCCCCCAAAAAGAAAAAAAAGAAGGTAGTTAGAAAACCAATTAAAAAGAAAACTGTTGCAAAAAAGAAACCCAAGAAGTCAGTAAAACCCAAGAAAAAGATTGTTAAGAAAATAAAGCAAGAGAAACCTTTTCCTGGTGATAAAGTAGAAATTTTAATAAAAAAGGGGAAATTAAGGGGATTTATCACCTATTCCGAGATTCTTTACATGTTTCCTAATCCTGAGAAGAGCATTTCAGGATTAGAATCATTAATGGATAAATTAGAATATGAAGGAATCAAGGTAATGCCAGTCCAGGAATATCTTAAAGAAAAAACAGAAGATCATGAAAGAAGAAAATCAGTAGAACAATTTGTTAAAAGACCTGATTCTGTGCAGATGTATTTAAAAGAGATAGGAAGGGTTCCTTTCTTAACTGCTAAAGAAGAGAAGGAGCTGGCTAAAAAGATAGAAGTGGGGGATGCTTCTGCCAAGCAAGCATTGATTTCTGCCAATCTTCGTTTGGTTGTATCTATCGCTAAGAAATATGTTGGGAGATCTTCCAATTTAACTCTTTTGGATTTAATTCAAGAAGGGAATCTTGGATTATTCAGAGCTGCAGAAAAGTTTGATTGGAGAAAGGGGTATAAGTTTTCTACCTATGCTACTTGGTGGATTAGGCAAGCGATTACTAGGGCCTTAGCTGATCAAGCAAGAACCATCAGAATTCCGGTCCATATGATAGAGACAATTACCAAATATGAGAAATTCAGAAGAGAATTAATGAAAGAACTGAGAAGAGAGCCTTCTGCTGAAGAAATAGCCAAAGAAATGGGATTAACCGCTGATAAGGTAAAACATATCGCCAAAATTGCTCAAAAAACAGTATCCTTGGAAACTCCCGTTGGAGATAGTGACGAAGAAAGCATATTGGCCGATTTCATTAAAGATGAAGAAATGCCATCTCCTTCCAAAGATGCAGCCAGGGCTTTGCTTAAAGAAAGATTTGCAGATATTTTAAATGAATTGACCCCAAGAGAACAAAAGATTCTTTCAATGAGATTTGGTCTAGAAGATGGAGTAACTCATACTTTGCAAGAAGTAGGAGAGATGTTTAATGTTACTAGAGAAAGAATTAGACAGATTGAATCAAAGGCATTGGAAAAAATCAGAAAAAACAAGAGCGTAAAAAAATTAGAAGGATATTAATAATCTTGAAAAAAGAAAGGAGATAGGGTATAACAAATATGCGCTTTTTGGCGCATAATTCCGGAGTAGCTCAATGGTAGAGCAGCTCGCTGTTAACGAGAAGGTTCCAGGTCCGAGTCCTGGCTCCGGAGCAATTCCAAGAGCCCTCTATTTACGAGGGTTTTTTGGTTAGGGAATCGTGGACGTAGAACTTTTTGTGTGTTTCAAGATTATTACAACTTTACACTGTGCTTGACATAGTAATTATTTCTTGACAGGATAAAATTAATTTCTGCAATAGGGCAGAGATGTAAGCCAGAAGGAGGAAGAGTCCATGACAAGTGGAAGAGTCCTATCCAGCAGGCAATTCATCGAAGTAGTCAGAATGTTGTTGGGAGGTCTTCCCGACATGTCGTCAGCCGATGCACAGTGGCTCATAGTTCTTCCCGGGGTTGAGAGGAAGATACAAAAGTTGATAAACTCTCTTCTGCCCGAGGAAGGTCCCGCATATGGCACGGATTGTGACGGCACAGATACGTGGGCAGATCTTTTGTTGAAGGGCAATATCACCTTCGGAGGGTGCTTGGGTAATGATAACATTACCCCTCATCCCAAAGAACAGGTGATTGTCCAACTCTTGAGGCGTGATGAGTCTAGTCCAGTGCCTCTTGCCCTCGCCGAACTCATGATTCAGTCGAGAGGTGCGATCAGGGCTTGCAATCCCGAAGAGATGTTGTCCTGGATTGCGAGGAATTGGAATCACTACCTGAAACCGCTCAATCAGAGCATCGTTTTCCCAGACCCAGGACGCAGTGGTCTCGAAGTGAGTGTGATCCTGCGGGCCGATGAAAACGGTAACCCGGCACTTGGAGTGGAGATCAACAGAAAGGAGTGGGATCCGGGAACCTACTTCGCAGTCGTGGTTCGGTAGACTCCTCAAGATTCCCTGATGGGCTCCGGTGTTCTCGCAATACCGGAGCCTTCTTCATTTATAAATATATAGTGAGTAGCATGGTGGGGTAAGTATATAATTACGAATACATTCTTAAATCTGGAATATAGACATACTCCTCTTGCCTCTGGATAATAGTTCTAACGTTGTTCACGATGCGGAGCAAAAGTAAAGTCGCCTTAGGGGCGATTTTTGGCTCCTAGAAAGGTTTAGAGATTTTTGATTGAGATGGAAGTCAAGGGATATTTTTGGTAAGATAAGTTAATGAAATCATATAGATTTAGTCCCATAGAAAATAAAGAGCAGTTATTTGAGGCTATAAGATATACGC
>CAZTRD010000025.1:0-6541 GCA_964616145.1 uncultured Candidatus Saccharibacteria bacterium
CAAGGAGAAAAGGAGATATATTATGAAGTGTGATTGTTGCAAGAAATTTGTATCAAAAAAAGAAACATGGACAAGGGGTTCTATTCTTTTTAATGGATGTAAGAACTGTTATGACTATTTGGTTGAATTGTTAAGTGATTTAGTGCTGAACAGTAAGAGACCAAAAAGAAGAAAAATTAAAAAACAATAATATAAGACTAAAAAATATAACAGAACATAAACGAAAGGAGGTACAGCGAATGAAAAAGTTTGCTGATAAGATACCGAGTGTTTCTTGGTATCTTGAAGGTGCTGCCCAAGAGAAGGCAATCGGTGGTAAGGTTGTTGAAATGCTTGGTGCATTGTCTTCGAAGACCGGTTTGGGGGTTGAACTGGATATTCCTCACGGAGAGGAATTGAATGACTCAACCATCTTGGACAGGTGGATACATGTGTATATATGGGGTTCTCCATTCCATGATACACCTATTGGTAGGTTGGAAAAGGTAAAGATATATGAAAAACCAATCGTCTTGTATGATAAGGAAAAGGACGAAAAGGAGAAACACACAGATGGAGAGGTTGGTACTCGGTCGGATTGTTACCTTGTGGATGAAGTATTGAAGGGTATAAATTGTACCTACACAAAACCGATTAAGGATATGAACGATAAGGTTCTGGCTTTAGTGCAAAACAATAGAATATATATCCTATTTGATATATTTCATGGGATTAAGGCTAAAAGCGAAGAATCAATAGAATCGCTTGATATGTTCTTTTGGATTTTGCAAAAAGCTATGAAGCATTTGGTGGTTGATAAAAAAACCATACAGGATGAAATAGAAAATGCTCCCATATCTTCATATGTAAAGGGTATCATTGAAAACTCTAAAAAGATGTTGGATAAAAACCGCAAAGAACTGGAAGATGTATCTAAGAACATAAGCCAAATAACAAAGAACTTGGTTGTGGAACAGCGTAGATACGATACGATAAATAGATACCTTTCAACCGATGTGGTGTCAGGAGAAAAGGAACTAATCGAGAGATGTAAAAATCCAATAATCGGCCTTTTGAATAATGGATATCAGTCAATATCCTGGAAGGGCGATAGTGTAGTAGCGCACACGGACCCAATACCTGTTGAACATAAGGGAAGAAAGTATCCACTAGGTGGGTTTGAAATAACCGTTGGGTTTGATGGTTCTATAGTAATGAAGAATACAAAAAACGCAAAGAGTGGATGTGACCACCCACACATAAGGCATGGTATACCGTGTTGGGGTAATGTAGCAACAAGTATATCGAAATTGGTAGCGCAGTTTGAATTTCTGCCCATATTAGATATAATTTTGCTACACCTGAAATCGTATAATCCAAAAAGTGCTTATGTGAAACTTGGTCTATGGTCAAAGAAACCATGTAGCAAGTGTGGTGAAGACGCAGAAGTTTGTGATTGTTCGAAAGCTTCATCCGGAACTGTTGCGAGTACTTTTTAATGGGAAAGAAAAAACACAACTTGCCAGCATTAGAAGATAAGCGTGATGAACCTATAAGTGAAGCGATGCAGTATCATATAGGTGGTGGGGAGGTTAGCGTTAGTATGGATGATATTACTGTCGCTATGCCGAAGACCGTATATCAGAAGCTTATCTCTTATGTAATGGCAACCGGAGATGAAATAAGTGGATTAGGTATGTGTAAGAAGCAGGGTTCTATTATACGGATATATGAATTGATTATGCCCAAACAACAGAACTCTGGTTCAACAACAGAACTAGATGAAGCAGATGTTAGTAAGATTGTAACAGATATGGTAAGAAACGGAAGAGACCTGTCTGAGTTGCGTATGTGGTGGCATAAAGTCGCGTGACCACTAATTAGTTATGAAAAATACAAATTAGTGTTGTGAGTGCCACACACTTGGTAACAAGTGAAAGAAAAATTCCTTCTAATTGAGTAGAAAGCCTTAACGTAAAGACGAAGGTAACTATGCGCAAAGCGAAAGCTAGCGTCAACGACTAAACGAAGGAACTCCTGATAACAGGATGATGCAATAGTCTGAACTCTATAGAAATATAGAGAAGCCCACCCGAAGAGGTGGGCTCGCCTATTTTTATAGGTCATTAAAGTAACAGAACGTCACATGTAAACATGAAATGTTTCTGGAGCGGGACAGACGAAACTACGTGTCGTAAGATAGGACAGGGAGATTGGTTTTTAAGTATAGTAGCCAACAAGAAACGAAATATGTTAGCAAGGTTGGATATTTATAAACCATTTCGTCTAACACTAGATAACATTGAAATAGCTGTGGAAGATGACATAGCGTTTGTTATCCCACAGGAAATCAAAGATGAAATAGCAGAAAAAGTTAGTACTAGGTATTACAATACGAACCAAAACTTCGGTCGTAACTATTACGGGGATAACCATAACAGTTGGGATAAAGAAGATTGGTGGAATAAGAACACCAAAGAAAAGAAAGATGGTTCATTTAAGCGTGGCACTAGAACGATTAGGTGGAACAAGACAACAAGAACCCTTGAGGTGTTCGATGTTATAAAGAATGAGTGGGTATCTGAGGTGGAGAGTATAAGGAATGACTACCAAGCTGAACTGGATGTGATTGCTCAGTGTAGTGATACACCAACGCCAGCCAAATGGGATGTAGATAAGGTGGTTATAAACGATGGCGAAACCTTCAAGCCTTGTAATGATGGCAGAAAGTTTGGAGATGTGCCACCACCTGAAGTGTTTGAGTATTGTAAGGGAGCAGACCGAAACATACCACTATGCGGAAGCTGTGCTTACAAGAAAGAATGTGATTTGTTTTTTATTGGAGTGTCGTAAAACATGGTATCCTGTTGGCGTGGAAGCCTGAGAACCCCTATTGCAGCTATAGCGACCTTTAGGGATATTCACTCGTAGAAGGAAAGTCTACTCCTATGACAGACCAACTGCACAGGATATTATGAATGGGGGGTGAAAGCCCCCCAAGATAGATTAACGCGAAACCAACTATGCGTAATGCTGAAAGGCTGTCTATTTGACGGTTGGCAAAGATGAGCAAGAGGTTAAGTTGAAAAAGAATGGAAAGGAAAAATAATGCGAACAGATGAAAGATTTAGTAGACAGGTGGGGCTAGTAAACCCTGATGACATTAGAAACGAAGCTATCTTGGTGGTGGGGGCAGGAGCAATCGGAAGCTGGACAGCGTTAGCATTGGCACGAATAGGGTTTGATGATATTACTGTATACGATAACGACCTTGTAGGCGAGGTGAATTTAGCAACGCAGTTCTTTAGAAGTTGTGATGTTAGTAGACCGAAAGTTAATGCTTTGGCTGAAGCTATTAAGACTTATTGTGATTTAGAAATAAAGACACACAATGAACTATATGATGGACAGGAATTTAATAGTATTGTTATATCTGCTGTGGATAGTATGCAAGCAAGACACGATATTTGGAAGCATATAAAGATGAAACCACAGGTAAAGTGTTATGTGGATGCCCGTATGGGTGGCGTAGATATGAATATATATACTATATGCCCTACGGATATTGACGATATTAAGTTATATGAGGAATGCTTGTGGCCCCCCGAAGAGGTGCTACATCAGGATTGTAGTAGGAAAGCGATTTGCTACAATGTAAACACTATATCATCGTTTATAGTGAATAATGTTATTAAGTTTATACTTGAAGGAACACATGATAAAGAGATTATGTTTAATATGAATGATATGAGTCTATTTAGGAGGTAGTATGAGAAAAGAATTACAACAGTTTGAGCATAAAGGAATTGTATTTAGGGTAGGAATGGAAATTCGTCGTGTTGGGTGGAACCCACTTCGTTTTAGGGATGTACTCAAACTAATTATTACCAGAATGGAGACTCAAAGTGTTATGGGTACAGATTATATATGTATATATTGCAATGGACACAATCGGCAAGGAGAGGGGTATAGTAATTCTAATGATTATTGGATAACGGTTATTAAACCAATAAAAACAAACAAATGGATAGGAGGAAGTAAAGTAAAGCATTTTAATATATAACGAGAGGAGGTGAATAAATGAAATCTTATACGAATACTCAGATGGAGTGGATGAAAGAAACCGTTCCAAAGAAACGTTATCGCACTGCGAGTGGTAAGCTTCGCATTAGAAGGTTGGTTCGTGCCTTCGAAAGCAAGTTTGGCGAACGCCGGACTCCGGGAGCGTTTGGGCATAAGTTACATGAAGTAATGGGAGTTGCTCAAATAACAAGACGCAAGTACGAGCGTAAGCAATCGGCACCTGAAATGGCATCTCTGACTGCGTTAGAAGGGGCAGCCAGAAGTATCATCGCAATGGTGGAAAAGATACGTACAACAATGTTTTAACTACTAGGTGGGGGGAGTGTTAATCCGCTCCCCCCGCAAGGCTGAAGAAAGGGTTGCAATGGGTATAAAAGGATGTGGTATAATGGGTTGCTCAATAGACGCAACCAATATGAAGCTTGATTCTCTGCGAGAATACGTACGAATGGTGGCACGTGAATATGTCAACTGTTTGTTCATATTTGGAGAGGGTGGTATTGGCAAGACTGAAACCATATTAAGAACTTTAGAGGAAGAAAAGGTAAAGGCAATATATTTGAATGGTGTTGTGACACCACTGGAATTATATAATATGTTATATGAGCATAATGGAGAGCTGATTGTATTTGATGATATAGAAGGTGTTTTGGACAACCATAGAGCAGTATCATTTTTGAAAGCAGCGATATATGGATATAAGGATAAAAGAGTTTTGTGTTACCCTACGAATAGTCATTTACTTCGGGCACCGGAAGCTTTTGAGTTTACAGGTAGAATCATACTCTGTATGAACAGGTTTCCACAAAACCCGGATTTAGAATCTCTGTATAAAAGAACAATTCACTTTGAGTTGAAGCTTAAACTGGATGAAAAGATAGCACTCTTTAGGGACATAGCCCTGATAGATTATGATGGGATAAACTTGGAAGAACGTAAAGAGGTGTGTGAGTTTTTGATATCCCGGATTTGTATAGCAACGAAAGATGTCTGCTTAAGGGATTTGTTTAGAAGTTTTAGCATATATAAGTATAACAAAAAGAATTGGAAACAACTGATAAACTTGCTTATTGAAACAGATTCGGACGTTAATGCGTATCTGAAGGTAATCAAGATTGAAGGAAGCATCTCAAGGCAGGTGCGTTCGTTTGCTGAACTCACAGGCAAGAGTAGAAGTTCATTCTTTAGAATAAAGAATAAACTGAAGGATATTTAGAAGACTTGAACGCTTGTTAATTCATTCGTTCAGCTTTGTTTTCAGGTCGTTGTTTTTTGGGAGTTTTGACACTTTTTGACACTATAATGACACAGAAATACCCCTATTTTACGCTTTAATTTTTAATTAGTGTCAAAGTGTCATCATTTTGGCAAGTGTCGTTGAACGCATGAATTCAAACTGCTTCATATTCTATGAAATAAGGTTTGTAAACTGAAGGAGGAGTAATGGAGTGTCCAAGCTGTAATAAAACTATGGAATTAATAACTCCAAATAACAGCGAGAACTATTATAAGTGTCCATTCTGTGGGATAGAGGAATCGGAAGAGGATGCTGTAGATAGACTCTCTGAAGAGATGGAGGAACATCGATGACTAAATTAGAAAAATATTATTGTAATACTTGTAAGTGTTTTGTAGATGAAGTGTATGAGACTAATGAAGGAGTAGATTACCTTACTTTTGATGAAGTAACTGGTAGTTATGAATATGGAGATTCTAGTGATTCTAGTGGAACTGGTAATGTATATTGTTTGGGATGTCATGATTCAGTATCTATGAAAGAAGTTGTTACAAATAGATGGGAAGGGGAACCTAGGGATGAACAAAGACGGAAAAACATTCTGGTGTCCGGTTTGTGAAATGTATCCGGATGATATAATTGAAAAATATGATTGGTATAAAGAATTTAGGTCGTTTCGTGGTCGGGGAGAATATGAAGTATATGAATCAGATTATGGAGACAGTATAATGTATTGTGGGGAATGTGGCGAAGAATTAGATTACAAGGAAGAGCTTGATGTATACAACAAGTTTGAAGGAGATAGGGTAAAGAAGGAGACTGTCGATGAGTAAGATAAAGGATAGAGATATAGTAAAAATAAAATCACGTGAATACAATAAGGTACTGAAACTAAAAGGTAAGAATAATTTTTATGTTTTCTGGAAAGACCACGAAGTTGCGGGTTGTTATAAGGTTATCGGTGGTAATGTATTTAAAGGAAAGCGTATAAAAAAGGAGATAAGATGAAGAGTTATTTAGTAACACGTACAATAACTATGAGGTGTGAAGTAGAAGCTAATAACAAATTAGATGCAATAGATGTAGCATTAGATAGCGGTAATTGGGAAGAGGATAACAGTGTATGCCGTAATGATGTATTAGATAATTGTGATGTGGAGGAAGTATGAGCAGAATAACAAGAATAAAATCATATTATCATATAAAGGAGACAGGATGAAAAAGAAAGAAAAAAGGAGAAAA
>CAZTRD010000025.1:6641-13440 GCA_964616145.1 uncultured Candidatus Saccharibacteria bacterium
ACAGAGTGTCCTAAATGTAAATTTGAAGAAGCTTGCTACGAACGCTTTACTAATGGATATACTCTTTTTTACTGTAAAAGGTGTGGTTATACAGTAGAAAATGGGATAGAAACCAGAAAGGGAAGTATAGAAGAGGTCTAAACTGAAAGGGGACGTTATGAAATATAAAGTCAGTCTATATGAGGAAACAGGCGGATATGCCTACATTGAGGCAAGGGATAAAAAGGAAGCGGAAACAAAAGCACAAGAAACATTAGACAATGAGGGAATAAACGGATTTGACAATAAGGTTAATTGTTTTAATACCACGCATAGGGAAGCGAATGTTTTAACGATAGAAAGAGTTAAATAGAGTAGTGGTTGTGCGTTGAATGAGCTGAAAAATATACGCATGTAATTGGCAATGGTCGTGCTCGCAGGATATTTGCCCCCATAACCATGAAAGGAGGATGAGATGAAACAACCAATGACAAAAAAAGAAAAGAAATGGTATAATGAAAGACCACTTGATATTAAGAAGATGATAGATGAAACTCCAATGCAAGGTCTTTATAGGATGGAATCAACAGGAAAGGATTTCTATTCAGTTATTAGTTATGGCGAAGATGGAACCTTAAGGGTTGGTAGGATTAATTTTGTTACAGGTAAACCAATGCACGATGTTTTTGAAGTAAAACCAGAAGATTTAATATTTTGGAAGTGGGAAAAAGATTATAAACCCAAACTTTAAAAGGAGTAGGGTAACCAACCACGCGATAAGAAGGCACGAGAATAGTAGGTTAATTTGAACGTGACAGAAAGGAGGATGGAAGGAAAGGAGGATGGGGAGGGTTGTTTGAATTTTTTTTGAATGAATTAAATTTTCGCATGAAGCCTGTTTTTAGCAAAAAACCGTCTAAAATCTGGGGTTTTGCCTAAGACGCAGATTTTTGTGGTAAATATTACAACTATAAAAAAGATTTTTTTGTTCTCCGACGACAAAATATTTTTAGATACCCCTTGACTTTTCAAGGCTTATGGTGTATACTTTAAGCGAGTCAACAACAAAAACAATAATCAACAGCAGACAACAACGATAAATAGGAGAGCATATGCAGGAAGAGGTACAGGTAATAAGTATACCAATTGAAAAAGAACTTGAGAAACAGATACTTAAGGATACGCTGGCTGACGCTACAACACCAGCAAGGGTAACATTAAAGAGAATATTTGATATAGGGCTTTCTATTGTGGGTCTACATGTAGCAGAAAGGTGCCCCAGGCTATACAACAACATAATGAGGTGGAATGATGAAGAAGAGAATACCGATTCGAATAGAACCGTGTGAAATACAGTGCGATGAAGACATAGCCCCCTATAGAATTTTACTAGGAAGCATATTAAACCAAGCTGTTATAGACTCGCTCGGGCTTAAGTATGCCAAGAAAAGATATGAAGACATGAAGATGTTTCCACAGAACTACACATGGATGTCTCGTAGAACAATAAAAGAACAGTTTATGAATTCTAATGGCGCCCATAGGTTTATTACAGGAAAAGGCTTATTAACGTTTTTAAAAGAATGGAAAATGGATATAAAACCTGAGTTTTTTAAGAAAACATACCTAGAGCTAGAAAAAGATTATCTAGAATTACCAAAGAAAGGAGTAAAGAATGTCATACGTAAAAGAATTTTATCTTAAAGAGTCCGAAACTGACGCTGAGATAGTAGTGCCGGTAGTTTGTATTGCTGGTAAAGAATATAAAGAAACAAATAACTGCAAGCTCGGACAAAAGAAATGTAATGATTGCATACATCTGATTTGGACCGGTATGGGCTATGTTCAGCCGCTACCAGAACCCGTGGAACCACCTAAAAGAGATTGGAAATAATATGCCTATTGTAGGATTTAAGTGTACCAGAAAAAAAGAAAATGTTTCTTTTGATGATTGTCTTAAATGTTCATTGACATATGAAAATAAATGTCAATTTACTCCTGATATCTTGAACGGGATTATAAGCCAAGTTACCGATGTCAGGGATGCTATATCAGTTACTAAAATAATAGGGTGCCAGCGTTTAACTTACTTGATGAGCAACAATGATGTATACGTTTCTCCAGAGAAGCTATATTGGGCGTTTAGGGGGACGCTGGCTCACTCTATTATTGAAAAGTATAAGATAGACCCTGACGCAATAGTAGAGCAGAGGTTCAATAAGACAATAGCAGGGAAATATGTTATAAGTGGTAAACCCGATATTATCATACCAAAACATAAAATAATAAGGGATTATAAAACCACAAATTCTGTGCCTATGTATAACAGGGTTTATTCGCACCACGAGGAACAACTAAACATATATAGGTGGCTTGTTTACGACATTTACCCAATAGATAGGCTCGAAGTTGTATACATGGATATGAAACAAGTTAAAACTTGTGAAGTAAAAAACATATGGGAACTCTCGTTATGCGAAGAGGTTGTTACTAAGCGCGTTACTGCCTTGGCGGAAGCTTTAGCTACTAAAACCATACCTGACCCACCATCGGAGTTTCCAATCTACTGGCAGTGTAAGGATTATTGTGACTGTAATGGCGTATGTGTCAAGCTCTTCAAAGAAAACCTTACAAAGGACTTTGATAAATGGGCTTCTAAAGAGTGGTTTGAAGTAGAAAAAAAGGGAGGATTTACAAATGCAACAAAACCTGGAAAAGTTTCTAGAAAAAAATAGAGAATATGTTGTGGAGGTTTCTAACCGGCTTGCAATGCAGATACCGGAAGACCCTCACATAATGATTGAACAGGTAAAGAAACTTATAACGCATAGGGCTAGGATTTCTATTTTACTTGCCGAAGCAGATGCCATACTTGATTTGGCTGAAAAAGAATCCTTACCTGAAAAAACCAGTAGAGTAACAGAAATGGACCGAGAAATTACAAAGAACTCAGCCGTAAGAGAGTATAGGATGTGGAGAGATATACTAAAGAATATAGTTCTGTCAATAGACTCAACAAGGAGTTGGGCACAGAGCTGTTTAGCATATGAAAAGTATGGATTTCACGACCTTGATGGAAGTGGTGCATAATGAAAACATATGTCATAAAAAGTAAAGGAGAAAATATTATGAAACTGTCAGAGTTGCTAAGCGCGACTGGCGAGCTTGAAAACGTGTCTTGCGAAGGTAAGATTGTGTTGGTATATCCACCCAAAGACACTAAGTGGGGAAGGTCTCAGTTCCTTCTTATATCAGAAGGAGACGATACTGTTGCCGTACAATCAAAAGAAACAAATATAACAGAGGCTGATAAGGGTAAGACAGCTAAGATAACCAAGGCTACATGGAAAAGTTATGAAAAGGATGGAGAAACAAAGCACGTTCTTGATGTTGGAAAAAATATAGAGGTTACCGGTACGGTGCCCGCATTTGACACTGAAACAGCCAAAACAGCTATATTTAAGAGTTATTATGAATCATTAATTAAGTCATTAGAGCTTTTGGGTGATGATGTTCTATCTGGTATGCTAACCAGGTGTAAAGAAAAGGGTTGGACTAGTGAGAATGTAACTGCTATAGCAGCATCGCTTTATATTGAATTAAACAAACAAAAAAACCAAAGAAAGTGGTAAGGAGGGTTTATGGCAACAAGTGATTACAATATAAATTTTTATGAATCTGCATCCTTAGATTATGCTACGATTGGTACGGTTTCAACAGCTGCGTATGGTAGCCCGGGTCCCCAATGGGGACATATTGATATTGGTGGATATTATATAATGGATGATGTCCTTCCTATAAAAAATATATGGAACGGTGGAGAAAGAGTTAAAAAACTAACAGAAGGAGAATTGAAATGAAAACTACGTTAACAAGAGTATCTAGGTCAAAGACAGATAAGGACAACAAGCCGTTAATAACAAAACACGGAAAATCGTATGAAAGGGTTGGAATTAAAACTAAAGAACATGGGGATACATGGTTAAGTGGCTTTGGTAACCAGGATAATGAGGGTTGGAAAGAAGGAGATACCATAGAAATAGATGTTGTCCAAAAAGGACAGTACCTAAACTTTATAATGCCTAAAAAGTATGTTTCTAGGGAAGAATTTGACGATTTGAACCTTAGGGTACAACATTTATGGAAAAAGGTGTTTGCTGACTCGCTGCCAGTTGACGAAGAACAAAAGTTGCCTACAGATGAAATTCCGTTTTAACGTAAAACCAAAAAGGAGAATAAAAAATATGTCTTATAGGAGAAGATATGAAGTGGTTTAAGCATGATGTTTAAGAAAAAACAAATACCTTATCGATTAAAAACATTCATTACCATAAGAGACGATGGAATATGTCAAGTATGTGGTAAAATTGGTACAATTAAAAGTAGGTTTGGATGTTATATGTTAGCTTACGAAAAAATTGATGGAGATTTAGTTGCTTTTGAAATAGGACATATTATACCAGAAAGTAAGGGTGGAGAAATGATAGCTGAAAATCTAATATTATTATGCTGTAGGTGCAATAGGACTATGGGAGATAAATATGCCATATAAAAATATACACTGGATTAAATTAAAGTTTTTAGATTTATTGACAGACCCAGAACATAGATTTATTGAGCTTTTAAATGATGAACAAAAAGGTTTATATTTAATGCTCTTAATGCTGATGGGTTTTTACCATAATCAGATACCTTTAGACCCTAAAATTATCAAAAGAAGTTTGAATTTAACTCAAGAAGAGTCAAAAATATCAGAAAATATTGCTAAAATATGTGATGTTTTTTCAAGGGCAATAAGGAAATCCCACGTTCTTAAGTTTAAGAATTACAACAAGTTACATAATCCTGTCGGGAACTCCAAAGGGACTCCAAAGGATGGCGTAGAGGAGAGGAGAGTAGATAAGAGTAGATTAGAAGAGATAATCTCCTTTTATGGAGAAAAGCAAAAGATGGTTTTTAAAGAAAAGAACACCCTCTACTGGCTGTTTTTTAAACGTTCCGTTCGTCCCGCGAAATCACTACTTCAGGCATGCGGGGATTTAGATAAAGCAAAGCAAGCAATTACCGGTATAGGTGACTTACTTGATAGCAAGGGCATGAATTGGTCGCTAGAAACAATAGTTAAGTGGTACCCAGACTACTCAGTCAAGGGTAACAGAATGTGGGAAAAGAAGTCTAAGGTGTTATCTAGGACCGACTTACAATGAGTACTTTAATAGATTTCTACGAAGACTGGGAAAGGAAAACGTATGAATGGAGAGAGCAAATTGAAGAATTCAGAGGATGGGCCTCCAGATTTATCTTTCGACCTAGCATCTATGAACCAATCTCAGGATTTATTGCCAGAGAGCTTAAAGAAATTGGTTCCGACTTACAATATATACAAGAGTCTAAGGGAAAAGATACGGGTTCGGAATGGAAAGATACCATACCCAACTGGGTTAACAGAATTAGACAACCTTATGTGGGGGCTCCCGAAGGGGGAGCTGGTAACAGTGGGTGCAAGGACATCCCAAGCAAAAACGGTTTGGGCTATGGAAGCAGCCAAGAATCTGGCGATGAATGGGCAGAGCGTGTTATATCTTTCATTAGAGATGTCAAAGGAAGCCCTAGTAGAGAGGCTACTCTGTAATATGTGTCTAATAGACAACAGGGACTTGTTAATGGGTAGGGCTTGGGATGAGGTGGTTGAAAAGGAAGCAGCGTTTGTAAGCTGGCTTAAGGATGCTAGGCTTGTAATAGATGACCACAACGGATATCGATTTAAGGCTATTCTGGAGCTTGTTGACCATTTTAACTTTGATTTTATTATAGTGGATTATGTACAAATGATTTCTACACAAGGGTTTAAGGATAAATTAAGCGCATTAGAAGACTTCGTAAAAGAGATACGCAGAGAAGGAAAGCAGAAGGGTTATGGCACAATCTTAATAAGCCAACTGAATAGAACTGCCGCGCTACAAGATAGACCCTATATGCACCAGTTAAAGGCAGCAGGAATTTTGGAAGAACACAGTTCGGTTGTGCTTTTGTTGCATTACGATTTCTCTAAGGTTCCTCATAAATACACTATTTATGTTGAAAAGAACTCAAGTGGTAATACCGGCAAGGTAGATATAAACTTTATACCGCAATACTACAAAATGGAGGATTTGAATACACCCATTTACCTAGACAGAGAACCGGCACGAAAGGACTTACTTTGATATGATAGGTAAATTGGCTTGGCAAGTACCACCACAATCAACGTATTGGGTAGGTTTAAGGGGCTATTTTCGATTATAACGGCACAACCGATACATTGGGCCCCCTGTGGCAGGTTGGTTAAGGCAGGCAAGCCAGGTAAAGGAGGACAAGATGAATGAATATGAGCCAGAGTTGGGACAAGTGGCATTTGGTCAACCATTCAAACAATACGAAGCAAGTAACCTACTGATTGCTTCCCTTGATGCCATTAAGGAAGAACTTGCAAGGGTATATTGGAATAAACATCAAAAACAGATAGAAGACCCATTTGGCAATTATGCAGGTAAATACAAGAATGATATATTCGAAGTGGAGTCTTATAGTTGGAATGATGAAGTTGAACAGCCATATAACTTTAAATATAAAGACATAGAAATTAGTTGGTATAAATACTTGGGCAGAGGAACATCAGTTAATAAAGAATTGTTGCCCCAAGAAATAAATGATATGCTCAATGATTGTTTGAATAGTTTATCTGAATCCACTGAGGAGAGCCAATGAAGCCTAATTTAAGGAATGTTTTGGAACTTATGTTATGTAAGGTTCACGGATTAAAAAGTGGAAGTAAATTAGA
>CAZTRD010000026.1:0-13268 GCA_964616145.1 uncultured Candidatus Saccharibacteria bacterium
TTGCCACCATTTGATGGCGTTAGCCTTATTCCAGATGGTGTTGAATACTCTCTGGTGATATGGAATATTGTCTGCCAACTGCTTTATTGAGCTTCCATTGATAAAAGGCAGATAACTTAGATGGCAAACACTTTGATGGAATGGAACTCCATGATGTTTGTTGACGCCCATGTATTGTAGTTTCTCATTTATCTTCAGTTCCTTCCATGCAGTCATCAGAAGAGGAAGGAGAGATATTGACCCTTGAAAAGCATCAAGTAATGTCTGTATACTAAGATAGCTCATTTATGACCCCCTTGAGTTGTTGCTATTACTCATTTTAGGGGGTCAATATATCATTAAATTCGCATTTTATCAATGTTTTCATTCATTTGCAAAACTCTTGGAGTCTTAGAATAATTATGAAAACTGCTATTGTATCAACTCCTCAGATTAGTTATGATTTGGAAATTATTCGTGGCTCTATCGCATTTTTGTTTGATTCGTTGAATCTAAAGAACTTAATAAAAGAAAACGATAAAGTTGTCATCAAACCAAATTGGATACGCCAATCACATCAATATAACGGTGATGAATGGGAATCCGTAATAACACATCCTGCTGTTATTACTTTGGTATTGGAATTTGTTTTGGGTTGTTTGAAAGGTTCTGGAAAAGTGACTATTGCTGACGGTCCACAAACAGATTCTTCATGGAATGAGATCATGTCTCATACGACATCAGAGCTTTGGTTATCTATGGGGAAAAAATCTGGAAGTGAAGTAGAGATAATAGACTTTAGAGATCATGAATGGACCTTAAAAGGTGAAATAATAACTAAACGAAAGAAACTTATAGGCGATCCTTTGGGGTCAACAATTGTTGATTTGGGTGATAAAAGTGAATTTGCCGATCATAAAATAAAAACAAAATATTATGGTGCCGACTATAATATTGAAGAAACTAATCAGGCTCATAATGCTGAATCTAATAAATATAAAGTATCAAAAACCGTTCTGGAATCTGACGTCTTTATTAATATTCCCAAGCTAAAAACACATAAGAAAACCGGGATTACGTGCAGTCTAAAAAATTTAGTCGGTATAAACACATATAAAAATTGGCTACCTCACTACACTATTGGAACACCAGATAACGGGGGAGATCAATTTGCAAGTTCAACGAATAAGAGTAAGGTCGAAACAAATCTAGTCAATAGGGTAAAGTCAGTGTTAAATAAATATCCTGTGATTGGCAACGTGATTTCCCCCTTGAGAGAGTTAGGCAAATATATCTTCGGCAATACAGACGATGTAATCAGAAGCGGAAATTGGTATGGAAATGACACAATTTGGCGTACAGTCCTTGACCTTAATAAGATTCTATTTTATGCGAATGCTGATGGCTCGATGCGAGAATCAGTGGTGTCGAATATGAAGAGATATATAACGATTGTAGATGGCATAATTGCAGGTGAAGGTAATGGTCCTATGTCCCCAGACCGTGTAGAAACAGGATTATTGATTGCCGGAACAAATCCAGTAGCAGTTGATTGTATTTGTGCAAAATTAATGGGATTTGACTACCAAAAAATTCCAATGATTTATAAAGCATTTAATATAAGGTATTACCCTCTGGTTAATTTTGTATATGAAGATATTGGGATCATTAGCAACGAAAGTAAGTTTAATGGAAATCTCGTAGAATTAAAGCGTGAAGATATATTTACTTTTAAGCCTCATTTTGGTTGGAAGGGGCATATAGAACTGGAGTCATAAAATGTCTTACGGTAATAGTTTGCAAAAGATCATTTATAATAATAGCCCGTATGTTCTAAAAATGCTTGCATCAAGTTATTATGGTTGGTCTACGTCATCAAAAAAATATGGTAGCTATTATAAGAATTGGGCAATTAGAAATGGAAGATAAGTTATATAAATTCCTAAAATATTATAATTCTAGTCCACAATTTGTTAAGTTGGTCTTAGGAAAACTTTTTGGAGCAATTCCTTTATCTATTCGTTATGGGCAAACTTATGAGAAATATGCAGAATTACTAAAGAAATCTCAATGGTGGAGCAAAGAGGAACATGAGAAATATCAATTAGGTAAAATAAAGGCTATTATAAAACATGCTTACCATAATGTAGCATATTATCGAAAAATTTTCGACGAAATAGGATTAAAGCCCGAGGATATTTGCAGTTTTAGCGATTTTCAAGGGATCCCATTACTGAATAGAGATGATGTTATAAATAACAAACATGAACTTTTGGCAAGTAATTATGCTAATTCAAAACTTATTTATGTTACTACAGGGGGAACAACAGGAAAGCCTATTGGTATGTATTATAGAAAAGGTATTGAAAGATCTAGGGAATTGGCTTTCATGACATGCCAATGGGCTAGAGTTGGTTATAAAATTGGGGACAGTTTAGTTACTATAAGAGGAAATGTGATTCCTAACTACCTTTTATCAAAAGGCATATTTTGGGAATATGAACCCATAAAAAAAAGGCTTATCCTATCTGTATATCACATGACAGATGAAAATATGCCTTTATACATTAAACAGATTAGAGACTTTAAACCCAAGTTTATACATACCTATCCTTCTGCTGTAACGATGCTGGCAATATTTATGAAGGAAAACGCTATTGACCCCTTCCCTTCTGTTAAGGCACTACTATGCAGTTCAGAGGCATTTTATCCTGGTCAGAGGGAACTGATCGAAAATGTTTTTCAGTGTAGAATATATAGCTGGTATGGTCATGGCGAAATGACTACATTAGCAGGTGAGTGTGAATATAGTAAGGAATATCATATCTTTCCAGAATATGGTTTTACTGAGCTTGTAGATAATGATGGAAAAGTTATAGCTAGGGAAGAAAAGATTGGTGAGATTATAGGAACCGGTTTTGAAAATTGGGCAATGCCGTTTATTAGATATAGAACAGGTGATTTTGCCGAATATTCTGACAGAGAATGCGAATGTGGAAGAAAATATAAACTGTTTAAGCGTGTTGAAGGACGATGGTTACAAGAAATGATTGTAACACAGAAAGGTAATCTTATACCGATTACTGCTTTAAATATGCACTCCGATGTTTTTGATAATGTTAAACAATTTCAATTCTATCAAGATAGAGAAGGCGAAGTATTATTCAAAATAATCCCTACTAGCTCATTTTCGGAAAGAGATATTGCTAATATTAAACGGGAGTTAACAAGAAAATTAGCTAAAGATATCAAACTGGAAATCCAATTGGTTGATGAAATTGCTAGAACCCAAAGAGGCAAATACCGTTTTTTAATACAGAAATTGCCCGTAGAAAAAATGAATTGGGGTAATTATATTACTTATAACGAATCATGAATAAATAAAATAAGAAACATTGCTTGGGACAAATATGAAACAAATTACCCAAAACTTCAAAACAGGCGAATTGAAACTAGATGAAGTACCGGTATCACCAATCGGTTCTGGTTTCGTATTGGTGCAAAACGCATATTCTATTATCAGTGCTGGAACGGAGCGTAGTTCCGTATCCACAGCACAGGCTAACCTGATAGAGAAAGCACGCAAGCGTCCCGATCTCGTCAGGCAAGTGTTGGATAATGTCAAACGCGAGGGTTTGCTTGCCACTTATGACAAGGTTAAAAGCCGTCTCGATAATGTAAAAGCTCTTGGATACAGTTCCGCAGGTATTGTTATTGAGTCAAAATGTGAAGAGTTTAAATCAGGGGAACATGTTGCTTGTGCAGGTGATGGATATGCTTCTCATGCTGAGGTGGTCTGTATTCCCAAAAACCTTGTCGCAAGAATTCCTGATAACATCGGCTTTGACGAAGCTTCATTTACCACTGTTGGTTCGATCGCCATGCAGGGAGTACGTCAGGCTGACGTCAGAGTCGGTGAAAACGTTGCGGTTATCGGGGTTGGTTTGGTAGGGCTTCTGACGATTCAGATCCTCAAAGCTTCTGGATGTAATGTCATTGGGCTTGATGTTAGTGATTATTCTTTAGAGCTTGGGAAAAAGTTTGGTTGCGATATAGTACATAAAAGCGATTGGGATTCTGTAAAAGCTGTTGAAGGCTCCACCAATGGTATAGGTGCAGATGCTGTGATAATAACAGCAGGCACAAAATCCAATGAACCAATGGAGCTTGCAATAAACTTAGCAAGGAAAAAGGGCAAGGTTGTCGTAGTTGGTTTGGTGGGTATGGATATACCTCGTAGCCCATTTTATGAAAAGGAACTTGATATTCGAATCAGTTGCTCCTACGGACCCGGAAGATATGATCCATTGTATGAGGAAAAAGGAATAGACTATCCTGTGGGCTATGTCCGTTGGACTGAGAATCGCAACATGCAGGCTTTCCTTAACCTTGTATCCACTGGCAAAGTCAATGTCAAGGACATGATCACACACAAATTTCCGATAGAAAAGGCAACAGAGGCTTATGATCTGATCCTGAATAATAAGGAAAAATATATTGGCGTCTTGTTAGAATATCCTCAACAGACTATAGAGCAGGAAACAAAAGTCCATATATCCGGAGTTACTCCAAATCCATCTGCTGATTTGCATATCGGATTTATCGGGGCAGGCAATTTTGCTCAAAGCTATCTTCTGCCCAATATAATCAAGTTTGATGGGGGGGCTCTAACAGGAGTATGCACCAATCATGGAACAAGCGCAAAGAAAGTAGCCCAGAAATTTAGCTTCGATTTTTGCACAACCGATCCGCAAGATATACTCAAAGATGAATCAATAAACACCGTATTCATTGCAACCCGGCATAGCTCGCACGGGAGATACGTAATAGATGCTCTAAAATCAGGAAAACACGTCTTTGTTGAAAAGCCTCTATGTCTAAACAAAGAGGAGCTTGACGAGATAAAATCAGTCTATGAATCCAGTAATTCAATACTTTCGGTTGGATTTAACAGGCGTTTTTCCCCATATAGTCTAGTAATCAAAGATTTATTTAAAGATCACTTAGCTCCTTTTGTCATAAACTATAGGGTAAATGCAGGAGTCATAACAAAAGATCATTGGATGAAAAATCCTGAACAAGGTGGACGAATTATTGGTGAGGCCTGTCATTTCATTGACTTTGTCCAGTTTGTAACTGATTCCAAACCATGCAAAGTATATGCAGAGCAAATATATGGTGATGAATCTTGCAGTATGACAGTTAGATTTGAGGATGGATCAATTGCTACAATATTTTATCTTGCGAATGGTGATAGAGGATTGCCAAAAGAACTTATAGAAATATCATGTGACGGCAAATCTGCGGTGCTAGACGACTGGAGGATACTTGAGCTTTATAGGAATGGCAAAAAGAAAAAGGTGAAGTCAGGCATACAAAAGGGTCATAAAGAAGAAATAAATGCATTTCTAAAGGCTATACAGCTTGGTAAAAATTGTATTCCTTTTGAAGATATTTATATGACAACGTTGACTATTTTTATGGTTCATGAATCACTCACGGCAGGTAAAAGTATTGAATTTTGATTATGCAAAAGAATATTGAAGATGCGTTCTTGAGATTGGTTAAATACGTTGAAGAGGAAGGCTTCTATGGTTATGATCCCTATGATGCGTTAAATAGTCCTATATTAAGCCTGCTTGGCAAACCATCAAAGCTGTTTAGAATTGCCTTCACACAAGCACTCAGAAGGTCTATTATTAATTTTCGTCCACTGATTGCCATAGGCAAAAGCCATACTCCCAAAGGCATGGGGTTATTTCTAAGTTCTTATATAAATCTATACAAAATCTATAAAGATGAGAGCTATCTGGACAATATCGAGTTCCTTGCTGATTGGCTAATTAATAATTATTCAAATGGATATTCAGGTTATTGCTGGGGATATAATTTTGATTGGCAGAATAGGACATTCTTTGCGCCAAAAGGAACCCCGAATATAGTGAATACGTCATTTATAGGGCATGCATTACTGGATACTTTTGAATGTCTTGGGTTAGAAAAATATCTCGAAGTTGCTCAAAGTGCCTGCAATTTTATTTTGCAGGATTTAAATACCCATTGTGAAGGGGATGCTGCATGTTTTAGCTATACTCCATTAGATAATTCAAAAGTCTATAATGCCAATTATCTGGGGGCGAGTTTGCTAATCCGTACCTATTCCTATACCAAAAATGAAGAATTATTGATTAATGCTAACAAGGCTTATGAATATGGTAATAAGAATCAGATGCAAGATGGTTCGTGGTTTTACGGTAGTTCTGAATCTCAACGTTGGATAGATAGCTTTCACACTGGCTACAACATTGACGCATTGCATTGTTACGAAAAAAGCATAGGAGAAAATAAATTCGGTACTCATATCAAAAAAGGGCTGGATTTCTACATCAAAAATTTCTTTTTGGACGACGGCACTCCCAAATATTACCACAATTCCATATACCCGATTGATATTCACTGCCCTGCTCAAGCCCTTGTAACATTAAGCAAGCTAAAGGACTATGATGATAGAGCTATTTCCATATCAGAAAAAGTCCTGAACTGGACAATAAAAAATATGCAGGACCCAAAGGGGTTCTTTTATTTTCGCAAGGGAAAGTTACTAACAAATAAAATCCCATATATGAGGTGGGGACAGGCATGGATGCTATATGGTTTATCTAATTTGCTCTATTGCCATAATGAGGAAAGATGAATATGATTGAGGTAAAATCCATCAAAGAGTCAAATAAGGGCAGTAAAATAGACTTCCTTGGATTTCCAATACATACATATTCAATGGACGAAACAGTTCAGTATATTCTTGATAATATCAGACAGAAAAGGATAGTTAATCACGTAGTCCTTAACGCAGCCAAATTGGTATATGCAAAGAAATCACCCATCTTGGAAAAAGCTATCCTTAATAGCGATCTGATCAATGCTGACGGGCAATCCATAGTATGGGGCGCAAGATTGCTTGGTATGAATATACCAGAAAGAGTGGCTGGTATTGACTTATTTTTCCGATTGATGGATGAGTTCCAAAAAGCTGGCATTTCCGTTTTTTTTCTTGGTGCTAATGCGAATGTGTTGGATGAGATGCTAAAAAAGGTTAAAATTAGATGCCCAAATCTTGAAATCGCAGGTTATCGAGATGGCTATTTTCCCCAGGATAAAGATAAGCAAGTTTGCCAAATGATTAATGATTCTAATGCACAAGCTCTCTTTATTGGCATATCGTCGCCAAAAAAAGAGATATTTCTGCTTGAGAATTCTGCAATATTAAAGCCTTGCTTTAGAATGGGTGTTGGAGGAAGTTTTGATATACTTGCCGGTCATACCAAACGAGCGCCCAAAATGATGCAAAATCTTGGTCTTGAATGGTTATACCGTATTTATCAAGAACCAAGACGTATGTGGAAGAGATATGCGATTACCAATACTTTGTTTCTGTATTATCTTCTGAAAGAGGCGATGAAATGATCCAAAGATATAGGAAAATCTTGGTATTCTTTTATGCGATAGACTTGTTGATCGTTATTTTCTCGTTCTACATTGCCTACATTCTTCGCTTTGGTCTGGATTTAGAAAAATTTACCAGTACATACCAATCATATTTGTTAATCATAATCCCCCTATGGCTGAGTCTTTCTTTTCTATTTCGTATATATCGTGAGGAGCAGTCAACATCATATAAAAAAAATCTTTCTCAATACATAGAATGCCAATTAGCTTTTGCTCTTCTGTTGATGTTTATCTTCGTAGCCACCAAATCTTATGAAATTTCTAGGCTCTTCGGAGCATATTTCTTTCTTCTGGAAATCTCGCTCATTTTCATCTTTCACATTACGCGACATAAAATATTGAAAACCTATCGTAGTATGGGATATAACTATCGTCGTGTTATGCTTATTGGGAAAAATGATGAAACAACAACTCGAGTACATAACTGGATTTCCCAAAACCGATATTTGGGTTTGAAAGTGGAAAATTTGCTACTGGATACTGACATTGCTCAGAAAAGCACTAAAGAATTTGTTGGTTTATTGATCAATAGTGCAATTGAATACCTAATTATCCTTTTATCTCCGGAGGTGGAAAAGCAATTTGACAAAATCGTCTATGCCGCAGACAATGCTGGAATCAGGATTAAATTGATGCCTATCTTTTTCGAGGGAATTGCTCATCGATTGAAATGCGATACCTTGGCTGATATACCCATAGTTAATGTTCATAGTGAACCTTTGGAACGCTGGTATAATGTTGCCATGAAGCGAATTCTGGATATCGTTGTGTCATCAATCACTATTGTCACTCTGAATTTTTGGTTGGTGATCATCATAGGGGCTGTGATTAAACTTACCTCAAAGGGACCCTTTATTTTCTGCCAGAAACGTGTAGGTATAGATGGAAGGGAATTTGTTATGTATAAATTCCGTACGATGTTTTGCCACCAAAGCAAAAAAGATGAGCTTGCAGGTTTAGGGAACATCACGGAAAAGGAAGATAACCGTCTTACGCCAATTGGAGAATGGTTACGAAAAACCAATGTTGATGAGTTTCTACAATTTTTTAATGTCTTTATGGGTAATATGAGTTTGGTAGGTCCTCGTCCTCATATGTTGTCCGAAGACAAGGAACTTGAGGATAGACTGGAACGTTATCGTATGAGAAGATATACTAAGCCGGGCATAACAGGTTGGGCTCAGATCAACGGCTATCGAGGTGGCACCAAAGATATGGAGCTTATGCAAAAACGTATAGACCATGATATATGGTATATAGAAAACTGGTCTATATGGCTTGATGTCAAAATTATTGCTATTACTATTTGGCAAACGTTAACAGGTCATACTAATGCGTATTAACAATATGCTCAACTTTCTCAACATGATTTTCTGAGGACTGAGACTTTTTGGAGTTATAATATACCCTTGCTATAAAGACGGATATACATATAAACCATGCGATACACAATATCATACCCAATATTTTCAAGATATACTCACAAAATAACGCCATTTTATGCTACCTTTTTTATTTTTATCTGATACTTTGCTTTTTCAACCCAAGTTTTCAACTTGGTAATTCAGAAAAACAGCCCAAAAGTTTGGACTACAAAACATTATAAACGCTTGATTTACAGGAATTGACACAAGTCGCTATTTAACTTTACTCTAATCTATATATCGGCAAGAACAGAAAAAACTTTAGCTTAGTACAGTTACTAAGCGAATTACTGTAATGGTACGTGTTAAGCAATATGCTACTGGCAGGACATACTGCCAGTATTTTATATCGTCTCATTTCTTGAACTGAAAAATATTATGAGATGTTCTACCGAACTAAACCTGGATCGATCACATATTCGCCATAAAGCAATACATTGTCCCATTCAATCGGACTGATATGTTCAAGCAGGGAGATATCGATTCTTTCCTCTTCCGGATTGCATTCGGAAATTACTCGTCCGATTTCTTTCGCTTGCCAATAAACAATACAAGCAAGAATCAGGATTAAACAATTGCATGTCTTCATCATTTCGTAGAAATCTCGTTCCGTCATTTGACCTCGTTTGCCATATACAATATTTCTAGCTAACACATGAAGTTGATCAAGCTTGAGCAATCCTCGCCTAACTTGGTGGCGCAGCAGTGGTTGTGACATATATTGCAAAATGAACTCGGTTTTGAAGATACGTCCTAACTCACGGTTGGCACGATAAAACTCGTTCTTTGGACTCATAGAATTCAGACGTTTGAGAGCAACGTTAGCTGTTGTATGACCGGTTTTGAGAGTAGCATAGAACTCCCATTGATCCATAACCCAATCCATTTTGATGGTTCGATCTCGCCGATTGAGCAGCGATTTGAGAACGCCATAATCTTTTTGCGGATCGATACGGTAAATCCTCTGACGATTTATTGAGCGTATGCGCGGACAAAACCTTCTGCCAATCATGGCAAATGCTGCAAAGTTATTTTCAGTATAGCCATGTGTATCGGTATAATGTTCTTCTAATTCCAGATCGCTTTCATTGTAGAGCAGACCATCAAGGACAAAGGGTGCATCTCGATCAGTGCATTCAATAGGCATACTGTAGAAAGGGGCATAGTTATCTGCAATGAATGAATAGAACTCCAATGCAAAATCGCTGAATTTATGACTGAAAGTCTGCTGGAGCACTCGTCGTCGGAAAGAATAACGTTGACCATCACTGGCGCTTGTTTTCCCTTGACCCCATATTTGCGAGGTGTCCAACCTAGCAATGGCGTTGACTACCGAAGCCAATGCGCCCCTTTGATTATCCTCTGTCAATTGCCAATCGGTAATTCTTTGTATCTGGCTGTAGGATATTCCATTAACCATTCGAGACATGTTATATGGTCCGACATTACAACCGTAGGCTATGATGGCGGCAAGGATCGAGCAAACATCCAATACACTGCGTTTCTCTTTGTAGTTAGTGTGTAGGAAATTATGTGTATAGCGAAGTTCATTATCTACTTCAATCAGCAACTCAGGTAGTCGTATCGAACGCATCTGTTTTTGTAGCCAATTTTTGAGGTGTTCCAAATTTTCCTCTTCTTGTAAGTCTAGTTTTTCAGTAGTATCAGCTGATAATTGCCAACCATCTTTGTTTACCTTGACATAGGTATTGGCTGGTTAAGATTCAAGGAATGAATCATATGCACGATTTAGCCTTTCTGTGAGATAATTGCTTGCTTCACGAGGGTCACTTGGCAAACTAGCAGCACGAAAGAAGGATTCACGCATTTTTTGCCATTGATCTGTCTGGATAAAAAAATCATCGAAGTTTCTGAAGCGTTTGCTGTGAGTTACTGATAGGTTTCCAGATCGGATTTCATCACGGAGAACCGTTAGTAATGTGCATTCCCAAGCGCATTTATCCAGTTCTCCATCACTTTCTATAAACGATTTGAATTTGTTAGGAACAAATGATGTAGGAGCGTCCGATGGAAGCTTGCGTTTTCCTGATTGATTCATCTCTTTCAGTGTTTCAATGGCGTCCAGCAACGAGATTAACTTGAGTTGCGATGATTCCTTTTGTGAAGACTCAAATCCTAAGTTTTCAAGAAAGTTCTTGGAGAACTGACGCATATAGCCGAATCTCTTCATAACGCCATAAAAGATATGGCTATTTTTTCCGGTAGTCCATTCTTTGGATTGTTCAATTCGTTCCATTAATTCCTCTTGCGAGAACTTATTGAAAAGAGTTTTCCGTATGGAATCATCTGATATAGCCTGATCGAGTAAAACTTCACCAACGGTAGAAAACATAGCAAGGACTTTCTGGATCGATCGGTGTTGTCGTTTGATTATTTCATCCAGATCATCTTGAGCCCAGTTGTAAACTTTGTTGAGTAGTTTGTCATACATATCCACTATTTGATCAATTGTATCTTGATAGGTCTGCCATAAAAAGCAGGTAATTGCGGCGTAGCGATGCGGCGGGATAATCCTATCACGCAAGGTATGAGCAGAACTCTTCAGAACATAATTGGTCAACGCTCTTTGATAATTATTGTTCAGCCAAGAGAGGTTAACATCAAGCACCCCAGTGGAAGCAATTTGTTCCAACTTTTGGGTTAGTTCTAACATTGCTGTAGAGGATGGACTTTTGGGAACTGCCTTAAATTGATGTAGTAATGAGAATGGTGTTTCGTCCACTGTAACTAATTCATCAAGTTTTTGTTTTGTTTCATTAGATAGTGAGTTGGTGATTTTTTCGTAAATATGTTGACGTGCTAATCTTCTCTGTTCGCCAATCATTCGCAATAGAGTGGAATCAGCAGGCTGTATAATTTTGTGTTCTCTGAGATACTGCTCGATCAATATACGCAATGCCCCTGTTTGTTCAAGACGGCAAGATTGCTCAAAAATATATTGTTTGAGTGGTTCAGTATCTATATGAGCCAATTCTTCCAGATTCAAATACTGGCGAATGCGAATCTGGTGATCTGAAATGGTCTGTTGGTTTGATGCGTATTTTTGGATCTCATCTGGTTCGATTTTTAGCTGAACCCCGTCGTAAGTAGCCAATTCAGGGATAATCTCAAAAGGTCGTTGTATAGGGAAACGGTTTTTGAGGTGAACAAATCCTATCTGGTAAGCAAATCCCAGATAGTTATGATTAAGACGACATAGCTTGATTTGTTCAATGTCTTTTTCAGTTAATGTAGCATACTCGATCAACTCCTGTCGTGAGTATATTTTGGTAGCCATTACAGTCCTCCTAAACGTTATGAACTATCATTAAATCTGTCACAGAGTAAAGCAAACGGTCGTTTTCTTTACCAAAATCTTTTCTCTTGAAATACACGCATTTTCACTGATATTATGGTAAATAAACTCGGTAAATAATTCTAAGTTAAATAATTATTGGGCAACAAGAGTTTCTTTACCAAATGATAGTCCATAATATTTAGGAGTTATATGATGCTTATCGGCTATGCGCGTGTTTCGACCCATGAACAGAATCTTGACTTACAAAAGGATGCTTTGGAAAAAGCGGAGTGCAAAAGAATTTTTGTAGAACAAATGTCCGGCAGTTCATCCAACAGACCGGAATTAAAACGAGCTATGGATATACTTCGTGAAGGAGATACTTTGGTTGTTTGGCGTTTAGATAGGTTGGGCAGGTCTTTGAAGCATCTCATTGAATTGATTACAGAATTGGAGGAAAAAAAGGTTGGTTTCAAAAGTCTGACGGAATCTATAGACACAAACACTTCCGGAGGAAAACTCGTTTTTCACATTTTCGGCGCTCTTGCTGAGTTTGAGCGCAATCTTATCAGGGAAAGAACCAATGCGGGCTTATCTGCCGCTAGAGCAAGAGGGCGTAAAGGTGGTAGGCAACCAGCGTTAGATGATAAGCAAAGAGAAGTGGCGATAAAGCTTTATAACGAGAAGAATCATACGATTAAGGAAATATGTCGTATCATGGGTATAACGAAACCGACCATCTACAGTTATGTCAAAAAATCTAAATCTCAATAGCTGGGCGGGTTTAACTGGCAAATATTTCCTTAACACGTACCATTACAGTAATTCGCTTAGTAACTGTAGTACGACATTTTTGCGACTATTGATCAACCGAATTGAGTCCTTATTCATAACTTTCTAAATCTTACGCCCGTTTGGTCTAACATACTTCTAAAATTCTCAATGTTATTTAAACCCAAATTATGTCTTTATTATTTCAATCATTATGACATCATAATGTCCACAAGTTGTGTTTGCTAACATAAAAGTTGACCATTTCCGTGCCAATGATAACCAAAAAG
>CAZTRD010000027.1:0-12190 GCA_964616145.1 uncultured Candidatus Saccharibacteria bacterium
TATGGTGGAGTAGAAATTCAGAACTTGATGTAATAAATTATGAGATAAGAACAGCCGATTCTAACTGGGGGACAATTAATAACGATTTTGTTTGGTCTGGTGATTCTTTAAGATACACAATAGTAAGACCAACAGCAAGGAGTGGAGTAACATATTATGTAAAAGCTAAGAGTAGAAGTGGTTTATATTCAGCGGCAGTTGCCAGTGTTTCTCCTGAAAACGCTGCACCCGCAGCACCTACAGTGACACTAGATACTTTTTATGAGCTAGCTTACTTGTCATGGTCAGATACAGGTGATGTTGACTTATTAAATTATGAAGTATATAAATCTACAAATAACGCATGGGCTGGAGAAGAAATACTATTCCAAACACTTAGTGGAACAAGGGTATTATTATGGAATGAGCAAAGAGATGGAATTATGGCATCCGTGCCAGATGATAGTTCTATTACTACCAGCAAGGTTGACATCGTTGATAAAGCTGATGACTATTATAATGGTGGTATTTTATATATTTCAAATGGTGATGATTTAGGAAGTCAATATACAATATCTGATTTTGCGGTAAGTGATAGTGTGGCGACTATTACTATCACGAATACTTTTAATGTTACCCCAACCATTACAAATAATTTTACTATAATGCCTAAGTTTTATTATAAGGTTAGGGGCGTTGATACATTTGGTGCTGGTAGTTTTTCTTCTGCAATAACAGTGGATTTTTCTAAATGGTCTTTCTCGGGATTTCAAATTCAAACGGAGACAATTACTGAAACAAAGATTGCTGATGATGCTATATCTACACCGAAACTATGTGCCAATTCTGTCACATCGGATAAGATAGCAGCAAATAATGTATTAGCATGTCATATTTCAGTAGCGAATCTTGCAGCAATATGCGCCGATGTAGGGGAACTTACAGCAGGTATTATAACAGGATTGTGTATTAGAACAGCTTCCTCTGGCGAAAGGGTTGAGATGGTGACTGATGGTTTCAGGGCTTTTGATGAAACTGGATGCTGCTGTTCTTATCTATCAGCAGGTGCTTTAATGTTCCATGATGAGTGCGGTAATGTACCTTATGTTAAAAGAATAGCATCAGGGCAGGCAAATACAGGGGCTACTGTTTGTTTACCTGGATGGAAAACCGAACCAGAGGTACTTGTTAGTGTAAAGTCATTATATAGTTACAATAAAGATTACGCTTCGCAAAGCCAACAATGGGAAATTTCCGCAAATAATGTTCAGTGTTATGACTCTGGCGGTATTTATGGATACTCTTTTGATGTCCACGCAACACTAAGATTAGCCGAAGGACAGGGCACAGAGTGTATTAAGAGTGTTAATTTTGGAACCTCGGTTTGCACACAGGCATGCGTTTGTGCTACATGTGTTAAGGCAAAATTGACCTTATGGTGTAATAATGCAGCACCATCAAATTATTATTACGGATGCCTATGCTATGCTCTTTGCTATAGAAAGGTTGGAGATGCTGGATGGTGTGCTCTGTGTTATAGCTATGCTCAACCTGCTGGTAGTGAGGCCTTAATAAAATCTATCCAAGATGTATCAAGAAACTTGGTATTCCCTTGTTCTGCAACTTGGGAGATAATGGCCTGTCAAGAGTGTTTAACTTGGTATAATTCTGGTATATGTGCTACTGGAACATATAATTGCAAATATACATGGCATGTTAGTCGGGCTGTAGCAGATATACAAATTTCAGGATATTCTTGTTGTAATACTGGGACTGATGGAGGCTCATATAGTTGCCGATGCAATGTGTGTACTTCTGCAAGCGGTTCACCGCCCGCAGAAGGTTGTATTTATTATCAATGTCTTACTTATCGCTTATGTAGATGTCGCACATGTATAAATACAATGACTTTGGGTGATGTTGGAAGAAAAGCCTGTGTTGGGGCTGGTGTCTGTGCTTTAAATAGGATAAATAATACTGCTGCATATTGTTGTTGTACATGTGAATATGCAACTGGTGGTTGGAATTTATCAAACAATAATACTTATACATGTTTATACACTTGTCTTTGTTATTGTGTTGTAAGTGCCATGGGACAAGCATGCGTTTGGGGTTCTATTACTAATGGATGTTTATGCCAATGTTCTTGCTGTGATTGTACTATTTATATTGGAGATGCGGCATGTTGCGATTTTAAATGTATTCACAGTATATGCGACACTTTTGGCTGTGCTTGTATATTAGACCCAGTAGGTGTAGTTAATTATTTAGCGATAGCATATACATAAACAAAACGGGGGGATTTATGGAATGGAAAATTGAAAAGTATAAAAGGGTTTTACTTGTTACAAGTGGTGGAATAGGTAGGAATATATTTGCAACAGCGGTTATTAGGAACTTAAAAAAGGCATACCCAGATATTGATATATTTGTAATGTGCGGTTGCCCCGATATATTTCAAAATAATCCTAATGTAAAAAGAGTATATGGTTTTGATAAATCTCAACATTTATTCGAGGACTATGTATTTGAAAACAAGGAAAGTATTATTTTAGATGTAGAACCTTATAGGCACCCTGATTACTTGTCAGGGAATAAACACGTTGTAGAGTGTTGGTGTGAACTGCTCGGGATAGATTGCGATTCAACAAAACCCGATTTATTCTATGTCAAGAATGAATTAGCAATATCACAAGATTTTATGACAAAGTTTACAAAGCCTTTAGTGTTATTCCAGCATACAGGAGGTAAAGCCCCCGATGGAATTACCCCGCAACACAGGGTATCAGCAAAAGACGCAATGTATCGCAGGGGGTTAACAGATAGCGTTATACAAGAGATTACTGATAAGCTTATAGCGGATGGATATATAGTAGGTAGTATTCAGCATCCTAATCAGTTTCAACCTAAAGGTAGTGAGTTGATACACTTTCCGATAAGGGCTGTTATCGGATTAATACCTTATGCAGAAGGAATCATAGCCACTGATTCTTTTTTACAACATGCGGCGGTTGCTTTTAATAAACCTGCTGTTGTGTGTTGGGCTGGCACAAGTCCTGAAAAACTGGGTTATGAAATACATAAAAACTTAAGGCGTAGTGTATGTACTACTCCTGAGTGTCATAGACCCAATAGTTACGCATTTGATATCCAATCAAATGGTATGATGTGGAATTGCCCCTATAGCGAGGTGTGCTGTGATTATACGGCAGATGAGATAATAAACGCTTACAAAGAATTAAAGGGGGATAGATATACAGAGGTTGTTAAAGAGTTTGAAATGGCAAACAAGAATTGTAAAGAGGATAAACAGATAGATGACAAACATGGATGTCAATGCAAATCAGCATAGATGTACTATGAAAGAAAGGATTTATATGTATAAAGTTATTTTTATAGTCATACTAATGTTGTGTTCTTCCAGTGTTACCTATGCAGAAACTTCACAGCAAAGATACATACAGAGGATTAAGGATGAAATAGCGCATAATCATAGAATGTCAGAATTAGAGTTACAATATAAGATTTATTGCAAAGAGTTAGAACTACAGAAGCAGGAGATTGATATCAATAATGCCAATCGAAATGTTGTAATAATGAGTAACAAAAATTTGAAATAAGAATTAGGATGGTAGTTTCTATGGACCATTTAATAGAAGTTGAAGATAATTCCTATACAGAAGAAATGAAAAAACAGGAAATCGATGAAGAAGTTAAAGCGGCCAGGGGATTCTGGTTTCCAGAATCTGAGGATTAAGGAACTTGAGGAAGAATTACGTAAAGCTAGAGAATCCAATATGGTTCTAACAATAAAAATAAAAAAGATAAGAGAAATCTATTTACGTGGTAAGGGTATTTTAGATTAGTATATTTTCTATTGCATAAACCTCAAATAAGGATGCTACAGTTATGAATGAATATCAAACAGAACGCCGACAGGATTACCCAAAAATGCTGGAGAGACTTGCTCGCATAGAAGAGCGACAGATAGCTTTTGACATACGTCAGGTTGCTATTGATAAACGAATTAATGGAAGTATCGATAAAATGGAAAAACATATAGACGAAGGTGATAAGCCTGGTGGGTATAGAGAAAGACTAACCAAACTTGAAACAACTGTCCTTATAGCCGCTGGTGAAAAACTGAACTCCATAAAGGCGGCTCAATACCGCATAGGTATTATCGCAGGGACGCCAGGAATAGTCTTGGCGATATTAAAGATAATAGATTTATTAATTAAACACTAAAAAAGGAGAATAAAAATGATACTCAATATAGTAATCGCAGTATTAGGAATAGTGGTTGGATGGATTTTGGCTCCACTATTAAATAGCAGCGTAGACAAACTATTTAAAAAAAATGACTAATAATAGTTTTTCTATGATAGAACTTCTGAAGGGTCCTATAAGACCATCTAACTACGCTAAAACGATTGTGTTTCTTGTTTGTGGGGTGGTCTTAATTGGGATAGTATTCTCTGTCATAAATACCGTGTCTGGATACTTCTATAAAAAGCCGTCAACATCATCAACTAGTGTTGGTACTGTTGAGGCCGGTGGCGTAAGCACTATAACCAACATAAACAACCCTTCTCAAGAGTTAAAGCAAGGGTTATATTTGAGGGGTGCTAGCGACAGGGCAAGCATAGGAGTATTTAAAGAGGTAATGCCACACGTTGATATATCAATAGGTGGCGGTAAAGATTATGACGATGATGCTTTCGTGGAAGCGGAAATAAGATTTAAGTTTTGATGAACCTATCTGATGTTTCTCTTATTCTTATGTTTCCATCAGAGTCAACCTTAAGATAGAACTCCCACCCGACTCCATACCTATCTATGAGGTCATTTATAATGGCCTCTATGGAGCTCATTAAGCTATTTCGGTCTACGATACTTGCCATTTTTTCTAGCCTCTTTTATAAGCCATACTACTATTAGTAATTTTTCAAGCCAAAACAATATGGCGCTTACAATGATAAAAGCATTTAACATATTTTCTCCCATAGCCCTAAACAGAGACATGAGTATCGTGTTTAAGTTTATTCCGTTGCATATATTTTTCCTTGCTTTGGATACCATTTTAACTTTACCACACCGAGTTTTTGCGGTGGGTAACCTGCTCTCTCGGAGTAAGACACGGTACCTTTGGGGGCTGTTTCTAAAAACGAGCCACTATTTACAAACAATATATTCTTGTCACCACCCCACGAAATCTTGACGCTACGAGTCGAGAATATGTCATGCGAGTGTCCAACAATATATACATCAGCCTCGTAGTGTTGTGCCAACCTTTCTATGTTGTTTACCTTTGACCCTCTCATTCTGCCAGCAAACCATCCGTGATGACAATAGATTACTAAACTTTCCCTATGTGTCTTGGGTATCGCCCTGAACTTTACAAAGCATGAAAACCCTGCCCACTTAAAACCAAGTCTTTCTGCTAAATGAAATATAGGGTCTCCTATTCCGTCTTTACGCAGTTTGTATTCGTGATTCCCTATAAGCCCGCATACTATCTTTTCTTTTATGGGGGTAAGTAAGGTCGTGGCGTCATCCAAAATATCAAGGAACGCCCTGCCACGCTCTGACAAGTCTAATCGTTTATCGTTGCCAAGTATGCAGTCGAATATATCGCCCATAAGTATTACATAACAATCTTTCTGCTGGGATATGTATTTAATCATATCTTTAATCTTATCCACTCTGCAATTCTGTGAACCAAGATGCAAGTCTCCGAGCGGTATTATCTCTATCTGTTCTGCTACTGGAACAATTTTAGAAATTTTTTCCATGCTTACCCCCACTTTTTTCATTCTCATATAGGCTTAGTATACAAGAATAGTTAGCTATATCTACGCAGGAGTCTTGTATGCTTTCACCTACCATTGTCTTGCCCTTTTTAAGCAACTCTACAATACGAGCTATCTTAAGGGTTATAAACATTAACAGAATCTTTTCAACCTCAATATCGCATGCTACAGATATCTTTCTAAAGTTGGAAAAACAATCGCCATCTTCTGCATAATCGTGTGCCTTTTTTATAAGTAATTTATGGCAGATATCATAGAATTTCTTAGCTTCATTGGCTTCCTGTTTTCTGTTCACCGTTACCTCCATTTTTTTCTGAATATTTTTTGATAAGAGCTTCTACGGTTGTACGTGTCCTTCTTTTTTTTAATCTATGTATAAATCGGTTAAACCTTTCTTTGTCTTTCAGACATACGAATTCACAAAAATTAATATAGTATAAACATTCTTTTTTACCACACAAATAACACTTTATTTCTGCGTTTGTTTTAACTTGTTTCATAGTATAAACACCTTATGTCTCTTACGACCGGTATGCCAGAGGCTTCAGCAAGTTTTATCTCTTTCTGTGTACCGACAGACATCTCTGAGCCAGGTATAACATACACGATGTCTGCTTTTTCAAGCCATGGTTGACTATTGTTAAAATAGTCTCCGTATTCATAATCACCAAATACTAGCCCCATTAATATATCAAGACACGGTACATACACACTATATCCCATTTTGCGTATAGTATTAGCGTGGTCTATCATACGGTGCATATTTTTTATATATCCTACAGCACTATCATTAAGTTTTCCAGCCACATAAACGGTTTTCATATTACTTGCTCCTGGCTTTTATAAATTCTATTGCTTTAGTTATATTTCCACTGCCTTCAAAGATTTCCTGTTCGTGTGGTACATAAACATCTATGTTCTCTTCGGGTAAATTAACTAGAATTAATGGCAACCTATGAGTCATTGCATAGTAATTATACTCTGCTAGTTCTTCTACACCATCGTCTATTTGTATAACGTTATAACTTATTTTGTTTTGGTCTAGAAGCTTTTTTGCTAACTTGCAATATTGGCAATTTGTCCTCTTGAAAAGTACTATCCTCATCTTTAGCCTCTTCTATTTTTTTAAGTTCGTTTTTGAGTTTATCGTAGATTACAAGGTAATCGTCTAATGTGACACCGTAAGTGAGCTTTGTTAACTCTGCCCTCATATCGTTGTAGTTTAGACCGCGCTTGGCAAGCCACTTGTCTCTAAACTCTACATAGCTATCTACGTCTGCCTTTAATCTGAACATATGACACCTGTAACAGAGGGTTTGCCCATTTCTAATATCAAAGGGGCTCAGAATATTTCCAAGCCCCCTTGACACTATGTGGTGAGCATGGTTCGATATGCTCTTTTTGTAACACCACTGACACGTGTAGTTTTCTTTTTCCCTTATTACCTTAGACCAAATCTTTAGGCATGACTTTTTAAGTGAAGATTTTGTCAGTTTCATTAGTCTATCTTTCTAAACTTTACTGTTTGATACTTCTTACGGTCATATATGCTTGTTGATTTTCTAAGCGTTTCGTTACGCCTAAATGTCTTACCATATGCGTCTCTTGCCTTTGAGTAGTTATCAAACGTTGTTGCTGTCTTGCCTTCCTCTAATTTCCACTGTCCCATTTTAATCTCCTTTGGTATAAGTATACCATATGTTTCGTTAAAAGTCAACCCCTAAAACAATAATTGTTGACTTTTTTCTTTGTTACTGTCAATACCCTTACTTTTATTTATATACCTTCTCTGGTCGTCGCTAGACGGAATATCTAACATCCTGTTTTTAATCACCTCCCTTATTTTTATACGCCTATCTTTAAAATAAACATACGAACGTGGGTTTAAAAAATCACCTACCCTACCAAGCAAACTCTTGCAAAAGTTTTGGTATCTTGCCAAATCTTCTTTTGTCCAGTTTTTGCCTAGCCATCCCTTGTCTATTTGGCGTATTGGTTTATATAGCATTGGATATGCCATCCATCCGTTATCAAGTATAATAGATAGCCTTTCGTAAAAGTCTTCAGGCGTGTCTTCGAAGTTGTATAGCACGTCTATCCTTGTTTCTTGTTTTAGACCAACGCTTTTGCATATCTCTATACCCTTTAAAAATGCATCTTTATATTTGATGTCATCAAATGCAAATCTTAGTGGGTATATCTTTATCTGCTTTAATAGCTTAGCCTTCTCAGGGGTCAGGAGGCGTATATCAAGCGATTGGTTAAAGTCTACCTCTTTGCCTGCCCTTTTAAAGACCTCGATAACCTCTGCAAGCCTTGGATTGGCTAATGCGTTGTTATCCCAACAAGAAATCTTATCAAACTTATCAACAATATACTTTTCTATGTTTTCCTTAAACCTTAACTTTTCATGCACAGGAACTACGCACCATGGGCATTTTCTAGGACAACCACGGTGTGTAAACATTATAGTCATATCAAGTTCTGGGTGCAGAGAGTAGTCTAAGCACTCATCTTCAACCTCATCCCATATGCCATCATGTATGTAGTCTATGCCAAGGTTTTCAAACTTCTCCGGCATAAGCGTTGCCACAAGCCCACCAACCCACAACTTAGCCTTCGGAAAAACTTGTCTATAAAACTGTATTGAGTTTCTTACGCTGATATAATCATAAGTAAAGATTGAAGTTATATAG
Organism: uncultured Candidatus Saccharibacteria bacterium; assembly: GCA_964616145.1. Classification (GTDB taxonomy): domain Bacteria; phylum Patescibacteriota; class Minisyncoccia; order Minisyncoccales; family PEYH01; genus JAQTNP01. Next base: position 8,489 of record CAZTRD010000027.1, read on the forward strand.
ATTATGTCAGGTTCCTCTAGGTACATATTCTCACCCTTGACATACGTTACCGAGTCACCGCGATTCTTGTGCATGGTTGCTATCTTCATCAACCCAATACTTGGAAACTTAGTCTTGTAATTTGGTTCTACAAGTAATATTTTCATCTTTTTCTCTTTCGTCTTCGTTTTTATTACCTGTAATAAGCAATTTCTGCATTACCTGTGTTATGCTTAAAGGCATATATCCGTTGGCATCAACACCAACATCCATTTGTTTTCCGATTGGTTCTATTAATCCATGTGAGTGTCCATGTAGTTGATAACTGCCATGACAGCTAGAGTCCCATGACCGCATTGGGTAATGACACAATACTATCTTCTCGTGGTTGTATTTTAAGGTAAGCATATTATTCGTAGAAGAAAACAAATCTTCTATATTGTGTATCCTATTACGATAATCATGGTTACCTAATATAAGATGCACCTTTCCGTTTAATTTATTGCGATAGTTTTTCACTATCTCATGCCCACCAAAAGCAAAATCCCCAAGGTGATATACTGTATCCCCGGGGTTTATACATTTATTCCAATTATCTATTAAAGCTTTGTCCATTTCTTCGACACTATCCCATGGCCTATTGCAATGTTTTCTTATTGAGTCATGGTTAAAGTGGGTATCGGATGTAAAATAAATCATACTCTCCTTTCTTAAAAAGCTGATGCGGTAGGTGCAATGAAGGACAACAACTAAAAATAATCAACGTGTGCACACTCTTTCTAGTCCTGTCTTTAAACAACAACCAATAACAATATTATAGTTTAGTTTTTATTTGTGACAAGCTGAAAGTCCAGTGCTAACATTATCTGTTTTAGATAGAGTATAATTGTGACTTTAGTCACAATATACAAATCATTACATCCTACCCGCAACGCATTGTTATCGCCTATTTTATAGGTTCCAACAGTTTGTCTACATCAGCTTCTATTCCAATTTCAGTCTTAGCGTTTGCTCGCTTTATCGAGACATCTATTTTGAACAAAAACATTTCCAGTTCAGTAATCTTTGCATCTACCAACTTTGGGTCATACTGAGGTTCTGTTTCTGTTCTTTCTTTACTCTGTTTTTCCTCAAAGTAATACGTACGAGTTCGAACAGCATTAGAATTGCGTATTGACTGCAAATCATTAATGCGACCCTTTAGTACCTTCTGCAAAACCATTCCTTCTGATATTGTCATACTATCCTCCTTTTTTTTATTCTATATCGTCTATGTCTGCGCGCTCTCTTATATCTTTTCTTAAGTGTTCCATCAACTCTCCTGCTGATTTAAACTCATGACCATGCTTTAACCATCCGCGTAGGTCTTGGTCAATATCCCACAACGCTGTCCAATAATCACTACCACGCTGTGCCAACTTAAACTCGTTATTTTCTTCTGGCAGTTGGAACTCTAAAATAGCTTTTGGCATATTATGCTCCTTTCTTTTAAATTTTTCGTGTGGGTAAACAACCCACTTTGAAAGACCATGTAAAAATAGTTCCCATATCAATGCTCCGACCACACCACTAATATAGCACATAAATAGCAACTTGTCAAGCCCTATGGTCATTTTATTTTTAAAAACCTCAAATTATTTTGGTGACCAATTCCTATCACCCTCTCTTCGTTCAATAAAGTTACACCAATTGTTTCTTATACAGTCCTCATAGAGGTTTGAGTAAGATTGATAATCATCTGGTGGTGCGTTAAATCTATGGCACTCTAAACACTTCTCTTCTATTCTTGTGGGTGAACACATACAAATGTCTGGGGTCATTACTTCTCCTTTCGGTTTAAGTTATCCAATATCTTCTTCCGTTTCTTTTCTTCGGCGTTCAAGTAATTGATTATCTCGTTAATCTTACGCTGTATAGTGTTATCATACTCATACCTTTTGTTTATGTCTAATTTCTTTATCATTTCTTTACCCCCAGTATCTTTTCCGTAACATCATCTTCCTGAAAGAATATGTCCTTGTGATGTCCAAATACTTCATTAGCCAAAAACTGCCCTAATCTTTCATCTGGGACTTTCTTCCACTTCTTCTCTAATAACTTACATATTCTTGGTATGCGTTTAATGTCTCTCATCTTTCCTCCCATTATTCTTTCGGTATCCAATAAGGAACATAACCCTTGCCCTGTTTTATACATTGATATTTGCCTTCTGCTATTCCTATTGCGCAAGCTCTTGAAGAAACCATAGGCATGCTCAGGAACGGTCTTTTATCCTTCTTATCAGATTGGACCAATATTAACGGCGCTACTGGTTTGAACATATAACACGAGTGTACAGAAGCTCCTGAACCACATTCACACCTTGGCTGTTGTTTAGTTTCATTATACTTTGCTCTATGCTCACACCTAAAACATAAACCGTGATTCCATTCTTTCTTCTTCATTTCTTCTCCTCCCAAAGATATTCTCCGTGTAATAATTTCATATCAGGAGGGTATGTTCCCACTCCTATCCACCCCATACACATTGAGTCGTGGATAAACTCTAAACTATCAATGCCTGTTTCTTTCCGCATCCATTTCTCTGTGGCGAAAACCAACCCCATAAAAGTATCATAGTCTTTCCGAAACTGTTTCCAGCCCTCTTTGATTATCTTTAACTGTTTCTTGTTAGGTTTTTTGGGTATACTCTTAGCAGATAACAACCTTTTCTCTTTCCCTTTTTTATAAATTTCCTTTTTCATTTTTTCCCCTTTGTAATTTTATAATTATTTCTTCTCAGCCAGTAGCAGAGATTTTCCGCACCCATTAGTATGCTTGACAATAAGTTGGCATCTTCGTAGTGTGCAGTTGCTCCCTCATACCTGGGCTTAAAGGATTTGTTATGTGCGGTTACAGTAACTTGTATTTTCTTAGCCAGTGGGCTGTCGTTAATAAATTTCTCTAAAAGTTTGTCTTGTTGATTGGCTGTCATTTTTTATTCCTCCTATCCATACAGGGTTTGCACAATGAAATAATCCATCCTTTCGTTTGCTTTACACCATCCGTACTACCACATTCCTCGCATATATAACCTGATAGGCTTTCTGCAAGGGAAATCATACCATCCTGATGACCGTATTTTCTATCTTCATATTCAATTTCACTTTCAGCATATCCATAATAAAACCGTAGTGTTCCAAACTTTTCTTTGACTTGGGTTGCCTCAATTTGAGGATATCCATTATGGTCAATATCCCATTGTAAGTGTGAACATAACACATCTATTATTTTATGCCATCCATCTCCGCACTCGAATAACCAGCACATACAAGTTTGTGTCATTGGCAGTTTATGCTGAATGAAAATCTTTGGATATTTCTTTAAAAGCGATTCTGTGTTTTCTGTGTTCATTTTACCTCCTATTTTAGCCCTTTCGGGTATAATATGTTGTGTTTTGGTCTATTTTTCACATTTATTGGGGGTATTTTAGTTATTTTATACCTTAAAGGGTTCATTTGTTACACTTGTAACACTTTTGAGCCAAGGCGTATAAGGACTAACAGCTGTCTTGCCTTTCAAAGCACTCTTATACGCTTGTTCTTGGCTCATACTCACTCCTCGCATATATCTATGCATTTTTTTCCGTCTTCATTATAATATATCCTACAAAAATCCCCTAAGCAGTAGTTCCATATACCGCGCATCATCTGTCTTATAATCTTTCTCATCTCTCACTCCTTTA
>CAZTRD010000028.1:0-11649 GCA_964616145.1 uncultured Candidatus Saccharibacteria bacterium
TTGAGCGGGTGAGCAGAATCGAACTGCCGCCTTCTCTTTGGAAAAGAGAGATTCTACCATTAAACCACACCCGCGTTGTTATTCTAAGACTTTTTCTATCCAACCCATTATCCGCCTATGCAACGCTACTCCAAATTCTTTTCTACCATTTGCCTTTATTGTTAAATGAGCTGTTCCATATGGCAATAACCCTTTTTTCTTACCAGACTTATTAGATCTTCTGTCTATTTGAGTTTTCCCAAACTGATTTTTTGGTAATCCGGTTATTTTAGACCAGTAATCTATAGTTTCATCTACGTTATTGTCTGGATAGATGTGTATTGCGATTCTAATATTTTCGAGACCTAGGTTGCAAACTTTTGTAAACCATTTTATAGCAATATTTATAATCTTTGGATCAGAATTAATAATACGAATACTTTCTCGAGATTTCATGCCCTCTCCTAAATATAATCCTATGCCTAGCATCCATAAATCTCTTTGGCTAAGTTTTCCTAACTCTTTATACGCTGTTTGCCGGATCTCTTTTATGCTATCAACCCTTTGCTTACTCTTGGTAGCTGCCATCTTATCACGAGCTCCTTTAATCTTGGCCAAGGATTCATCATTTGGTTGGAAGGGTATATCTTTTAGCCAATTACTAAGAGTGCTTTTTGATAATTTAGTTCTTTGAATAATCATACTATAGGAAAACCCCTGTTTTCTATACAATATCGCCTTTTCTTTTAAACTTTTTTCTTTCATATTATTGAACCGATTACATATATCATATCATGATATATGACTATATTCAATATTTATCAAGGTACTTTTCTGGTCGGGGTGCAGAGACTTGAACTCTGACTAAATCCTCCCAAAAGACTCGTGCTACCATTACACTACACCCCGTAAGGATAAGTTTAATGGAAAAAATCGTTGTTGTAAATATACCGATGTGTTAAAATAAATTTAATGGAAGAGAATTCTAAAAAGAACCTCGGAGGGTTTTCTAGTTTTAAAGAACCAGATTTACCAATATGGCAAAGCCCCCTCTTTTTGTTCACTTTGATGGGCCTGATAAACATAGTAAGTTGTGCATTTTTCTATTTCATCGGCCAGAGATATATTAAAAATCCAGTAACTGTTGCATTGGTTACACTAGGAATTGCTGTTGTTCTATTCATTATCTCCTATGCTGTATCCAGAAGCCTAGATAATCTTGTAGAATTGAATAAGGCAAAGACGGAATTCATTAAAATAGTATCGCATCAATTAAGAGCTCCTTTAACAAATATTCGCTGGTCAATAGAGTTTTTAATTTCCAGGAGAAAAGAAAGAAAAGATAATAGTAAAAACGAAGCAGATGATGAATATCTGAGCATGATAAGGGAAAACAGCAAAAGATTAGAGAATCTTTTAAGCGATTTATTAATTGTGAACAGATTGAAAGAAGAAAGTTTCTTTAAGAACAAAGAAAAAGTTGATTTCATTGAAACAATAAAGGAAGCGATCAAGGACTTCCAATATCTTGCAAAAACATCCAACGTTACATTAGTTACAAGAGTAATTGATAAGCCAATATATGTGTTTGGTGATAAACTATTATTAGAGATGGCTTTCGAAAATATTGTTAGAAACGCCATTGGATTTAGCAGAGACGGGGGGAAAGTAGAAATATCCTTAATGTATCACCCTGGTCATATTTTAGTAGTAGTCAAGGATTATGGTATTGGAATAGCTTCAGGGGATAAAAAATACATTTTCCAGAGATTTTTTAGAGGGAGAGGAACCCTTCAAAACAAACCGCAGGGAACTGGTTTAAGCCTGTATATTACCAAAACAATCATTACAAAGCATAATGGAAGAATATGGTTTAAATCAAAAGAAGGGGTAGGCACTACATTTTTCTTTACATTACCAATCATTAAAAAATAAACATATGGCAAAAATACTTTTCATAGAGGATGAATTAGCTCTCCAAAAATCCCTGGGAGAACTATTGAAATCCCAAAACTTTGAAGTTGTTAGCGCGATAGATGGGGAAACAGGAGTAAATCTGGCCCTAGAAGAAAAACCAGATTTGATACTTCTGGATTTAATTCTTCCTAAGCTACATGGTTTGCAAGTGCTAGAAAGAATCAAGGCCAATCCAGAAACAAAAAAGATTCCTGTAATAATCCTTACCAATCTGGAAGGGGCAAAAGATGTAGAGAAAGCATTGGAATTAGGAGCCACTACATATCTTGTTAAAGCCAACTATGATTTAGACGAATTGGTTCAGAGAATTAATAAAGCGATAATTGAAGGTTAAAATTCAATGCATGTAGAGCCTCAACAATTAAAACTCTTTCTGCTAGATGCAGGGCTGATTACCAAAGAGCAGTTAGCATCAGCAGAAAAGATCTCTAAAGAAAAAGAAAAATCTTTGGACGATGTTTTAATTTCTGAGAAATTGGTAAATCACGAAGACCTCATCCGACTAAAAGCATATATCCTAGGAGTTCCTTTCATTGATTTAGGGAAAGAGATAGTTCCAAAAGAAGTTTTGGAAATTATCCCTGAACCATTGGCCAGGGCTAATAACATAGTAGCTTTCAGACAAAAAGGAAAAGAATTGGAAGTGGCAATGCTTGAACCAGAGGATTTGCAGACAATAGAATTCATTAAAAAGAAATCCAATTTAAAGATTCTCCCCCGCCTTTCAACCCCGGACGGAATTAAAGGTATTCTTTCTCAATACAGAAAAACCCTGAGCGCTGAATTCGGGGATTTGATACAAAAAGAAGCAGAGGATATCAAAACCCATTCTGCCCAAGAAGCCCCGCAAGATGAAAAGGAATTGGCAAAGGCAGCTCAGGAATTACCAGTAATTAAGATTGTTGAATCACTGTTGAAGCACGCAGCTTTGGACAGGGCCTCTGATATACACATTGAACCAATGGAAAAAGAGGTTTTGGTAAGATACAGGATAGATGGAATTTTAAGAGATGCCATGACTCTTCCAAAACAAGTCGCTCCCGGAATAGTTGCCAGGGTAAAGGTATTATCTGATTTAAAGCTTGATGAGCACAGATTGCCTCAAGACGGAAGATTTAAATTTGAAAACAATGCCGATAGATTCTCTGTTCGTGTTTCTGTACTTCCTGTTTTAAATGGAGAAAAAATAGTAATGCGTCTTTTAGCTGAAGAAGCTCAAGGATACAGCTTAGAGGGGATCGGATTAAGGGGAATGGCCTTAGAAAACATACAAGCGGCTATCAGAAGGCCTACTGGCATGGTTTTAGTAACCGGTCCTACTGGTTCAGGAAAAACCACAACCCTATATTCCATAATGGAGATCTTAAATACTCCGGAAGTAAATATATCCACAGTAGAAGATCCAATAGAGTACAGGATGCCAAGGATTAACCAGACCCAAATCAGAGCTGATATCGGTTTGAGTTTTTCTAATGGATTAAGATCATTGCTCAGGCAGGATCCGGATATAGTGATGGTTGGAGAAATCAGAGACAACGAAACAGCCGCTTTGGCTATCAACGCAGCTCTTACCGGACACTTGGTATTGTCTACCCTCCATACCAATGATGCTTCGGGAGCTTTGCCAAGATTGATGGATATGAAGATAGAGCCATTCTTGATTGCCTCCACCGTTAATATAATTCTTGCTCAAAGATTGGTAAGAAAACTATACGAGGAAAAGCAGGAATACCATCTTTCAAAAGAAGAGATTCAATCAATGGCAAGAGTTTGCAATCTGGAAAAAGTAGAAGAGCTTTTAAAAAAGGAAGGATTACTGAAAGAAAAGCAAGGAATGGGAGACATTAAATTCTACAAAGCCAAAGAAAGTCCGAATTGCGCTACCGGGTATAAAGGAAGGATTGGTATTTTTGAAGTTCTACCGATTACAGAATCAATCAGGAAATTGATTATGCAAAATGCTAATGCCGACCAAATACAAAAACAAGCTGTTTTAGAAGGAATGATCACAATGGTTGAAGACGGATTGGTTAAAGCAGCTCAGGGGATAACAACGATAGAAGAAGTATTAAGAGTAATTATGGACTAATATGCCAGAATATAAATATACGGCAAAAAAAAGAGACGGAAGCGATGAAATTGGAGAAATGAATGTTAAAAACGAGAGAGAACTGGCCATCAGCTTAAAAGAACAAGGCCTGATTTTGATTTCTGCCAGGATCAAATCAAAGAAGAAATCTTTTTCTTTCAGTCTGCCTTTTGCAAACAGGATTCCTTTAACCGAGAAGCTGATGATGACAAGGAATATGCAGGTAATGATTTCAGCTGGAATTTCTTTGCCAAGATGCATCAAAACATTATCAATCCAGACAAAAAGTAAGGCATTTAAAAGAGCCCTTAATAAGATAGAGGAGGATATTTTGAAGGGAGATAGTTTTTCCCAGGCAATTAAGAAACATCCTAAAATATTTTCCAATCTTTTTTGCAGCATGGTAAAAGTTGGAGAACAAACGGGAGGATTGGATAATGCCTTAGAAGTTCTATCGTTTCATCTAGAAAGGACTCATCGCTTAAGATCAAAAATCAAGGGAGCTTTGATGTATCCGATAATAGTAGTGGGAGCGATGCTTTTGATAGGGGGAGTGATGTTGGTTAAAGTAGTTCCCCAATTAAGCTCAGCTTTAGCTACCTTAAACGTAGAGCTTCCTAAATTAACAAAGATAGTAATGGGATTGGGAGATTTCTTTGCTCAGAAATGGTATATTCTGATTTTTGCCATCATTCTAATTTCCTTTTTCCTCACAGTTCTATCTAAAAGGCAAAAAGGTAAAAGAATGATACACATGATTCTTCTAAAAGTTCCTTTTGTGTCGGGGCTGATTAGAAAGATTAATACAGCATATGCATCCAGAACTCTCGGGTCTTTGATAAAAGGAGGGGTGCCGATAGTTGAGGCTCTGGAAATATCAGCAGATTCTCTGGGAAACTATTTCTATGCTCAATCATTAAGGTTTGCCGCTCAGGAAGTCAAAAAAGGGAAAAGAATTTCTGAAAGCGTTGAAAAATTTCCCCATCTCTATCCACCATTATTCATCCAAATGCTCCAAGTAGGAGAAGAAACAGGAAAAACTTCGGATATTCTAGGTAAATTATCAGATTTTTTAGAAGAAGAAGTAACAAACATTACACAGAATCTTTCTTCTGTAATAGAACCGGTCTTGCTTCTTTTGATAGGAGGGGTGATAGCATTTTTTGCAATTTCCATGATGCAACCTATCTATTCCATGATGGGTTCGCTTTAAGCAGAAATGAAAAAACAAAAGGGGTTCAGTTTAATTGAAGTGCTAGTCGGGATTCTTTTAGTTACAGTAATCTTTACCGGGATTATCGGAGCTTTTACTTTAAGCTTGAAAACAACTTTCCAATCCAAAGCCAGGATTACAGCTTTAGCTCTGGCAAGCAAAAGAATGGAAGAAATTAGAAATCTTTCCTATGCTAATGTTGGAACAGTAGGAGGAATTCCCGCAGGAACCATTCCCCAAACAGAACAAAAAAACCTTAATGGAATTAATTTTACTATTACAACCAGCATCATTAATATAGATGACAGCTTTGATGGGAAGCTTCCAGCAGATACGGTTCCGGCTGACTACAAAAGAGCAAAAGTAAAGGTATCTTGGCCAGGAATGATAGGAGGAGAAGCGATTCTTCTAACGGATATTTCTCCAAAAGGCATAGAAACAACAGCTGGAGGAGGGACAATATCTCTTTTTGTTCAAGATGCGGAAGGCGTTGGAGTAGGCCAGGCAGAAGTAGGCATTGTTAATGATAGCGTTATCCCTCAAATTGACGCCTCATATCTGACAGATGACTATGGATATGTTGTTTTAGCGGGAGCCCCTACTTCCACAGAGGCCTATGAGATTACAGTAGAAAAAACAGGATATTCTTCGCAGAGAACGTATTCTGAATCAGAGATAGCTAATCCTTTAAAGCCCCATTTAAGCGTATATGAAAATACTTTGACAGAGCCCAGTTTTTCTATTGATAGGGTTTCAACTCTGAATGTGGAAACAAGAGCTCAGCAGAGTTTTTCTGATGATTTTAATGATTTTTCTAAAACATCAGAACATATTGATATTGAATTGGAATTAAGCGAGGCGAGATTGAAAAAAAACGGGCAATATGTTGCTTCCGGATATCTGATTTCCCAATCCGTTGCTCCAATAGATTTGGTGAATTGGGATAGTTTTTCTTTTTCTGACCAGGAAACAGAAGCGGCAAAAATCAAATATCATATATATTTTGCTTCCAGCACAGAATGGCTTTTAATTCCAGAAGATGTTTTGCCGGGAAATAGCTTAGGGCTTGAGACATCGCCAGTTGATTTATCTGATTTAGATACTGGGATATATTCTAATATCAAGATTTGGGCAGATTTTTCTACAAGCGATCCTGGTGTTAGCCCGATGCTTTCTGAATGGAGCGTCTATTACAATACTCCCTTGATAGACAGCGTTCAATTTAAATTGATAGGAGAAAAAACATTAGGAACGGATATGGATGGAGATCCGGTTTACAGATATTCCCAAAATCAGGTGACAAATTCCAACGGAAAGCTGATTCTTGAGAATATGGAATGGGATTCATATAATTTTGAAGCTATTAATGGAGGAGGCATCAGTCTATTACGAGTATATCCTTCAACTCCATTTGTGCTAATGCCCAATGTTTCTGCCACAGTCAAATTATATTACAAGGCCGACAATTCCCTATTAGTAACAGTTTTGAATGAATCCGACAGTTCTCCCGTATTCGGAGCCAGTGTTCATTTGTCAAATAGCGGTTTGGGCTATAGCAGAGTTTTGCCTTCTAACAAGAATGGTAAGTCATATTTTCTGCCGCTGGAAGCCAATACTTTTACTCTAGATATAGAGGCCTATGGTTATGCCAGTTCCAGTACCTCTGTTGATGTTTCAGAAGCAACATTAAAAACAATCTATCTCACTCCAAATGGATAAAGGATTCACCTTAATTGAAACAATGGTTGCTATCGCTATATTCGTTTTAGGCATTGGAGCCGTCTTTATGGTTGCCCTTAATCTATACACGACCCATTCATATATTTTTCAGCAATCAATGGCTATAGGAGAATCCAGAAGAGGGATAGAGACGATGATTAAAGAAATCAGGGAGGCGAAAAACGGTCAGGATGGATCATACATGATAGAGATGGCCAATGATTACGAATTCATTTTCTATAGCGATGTTGATACAGACGAAGATATAGAAAAGGTAAGGTATTTTATCGACGGCACTAATTTAAAAAGAGGAATGATAGAGCCGACAGAGCATCCTGTAAGATATCTGCCGGAAAATGAAGAAATATCTATTATCTCCGCCTATGTCCGCAATCAGCCGCCGATATTTCATTACTACGATGGGAATAACAATGAATTGCCGGCTCCAGCCAGATTGAAGGATACCAAGACAATGATGATATATATAGTAGTGAATATTGATCCAAATCGTCCGCCCAATGATTTTGTTCTTGAAAGCTATGTACAATTAAGAAACCTTAAAGTTAATCTATGACAAATCACAAAGGATCAACTTTAATTTTAGTGATGGTATTCAGTATGGTGTTTTTGACTATTCTTGGCGGAGTGGTGAGTTTGGTAATCGGACAATCCAAAACATCCCAGAAAAGAGCTTCCTGGGATATGGCTTTGCATATAGCAGAAGCAGGAGCTAACTATTATAAATGGCATTTGGCTCATAGTCCTAATGATTTTTGTGATGGAAATGCTCCAGGAAGTTCAGGATGTCAGGCTGAACCGTATGGTCCGTTTGAGCATGAGTACAAAGATCCGGAAGGCAATGTAATCGGGAAATTTTCTCTCACTATTACTCCTGCCACTACCTGTTGTTCCGCTACAATTATTGAATCCCAGGGCTGGACTTTGAAATTCCCTACTTTTGACAGAATTGTAAAGATTTGGTGGGGAAAACCAAGTTTAGCAAGGTATGCTTTTCTGACCAATGCCAATGTTTGGTTTGGGCCAGAGGAAGAATTAAAAGGGCTATTTCATTCCAATGGAGGAATCAGGATGGATGGAGAACAGAATTCTCTTTCTACTTCAGGGAAGGATAAATATATTTGCGGATCAGAACATGGTTGCACCCGTTCCACTTGTCATTCTCCTTGCGCTTGGAAAACAGCTGGCTGCGAATGCCCGGGAATTTGGGGAGAGGGAGAAGGTTCTGAAAAAGGATTGTGGAGCTATCCAGCATCAATCATGGACTTTGAGCTGATAAGAAGGGATTTAAATATTTTGCAGGAAAAAGCAGATGAAGCTGATCTGTATTACGGTCCGTCAGGATCCGGATACTATGGATACCACATCAAATTCCTTTCTAACGGACAATATTCTGTATACAAAGTATCGCGCTTGAAATCAAAAGTTTGGGGCTGGGATGGGAGCACCTGGAAGAATGAATCAAATGACATAGACAGAGAAACTTCAATAGGAACATATTATCTGCCAAGCGATTGCGCCCCGATTTACTTTGAAGACAATGTTTGGGTTGATGGAGATATAAATGGAAGGATTACTGTGGTGGCAGCCAAACTTCCAGAAGCCGAATCTTCTATGAAAAAAATCATTATTCATGGTAATATAAACTATGTAGATGATGATTCTGCATTAGGATTGATTTCTCAAAGCGATATTTTAATCCCGCTCTATTCTCCTGATAGATTGGAGATAAAAGCAGCTATGTTAGCCCAGAACGGAAGAGTGATGAGATATGATTATCCTAAATGGTCGTATGAACCATATAAGACATATGCGATTAGGGAATACATTGAAACATATGGTTCAATAGTTACCAATAAGATGTGGACTTTTTCTTGGACAGACGGGGAAGAAATAGTTTCCGGATATGAAGAAACAGAAATGAGTTACAATCCCACATTGGTATATAATCCCCCGCCATATTTCCCAGCATATGGCGATTACGAAGTATTCAGATGGGAAGAAAAATGAAAAATACTTTAGATATATTCAATCTTAACCTTAAAGCATTCGGACTTGATATATCCGATCAATCTTTGAAATTGGTTCAATTGGAAAAGAAAAGAAAACAGATTAAAATGCGTTGCTTTAATGAGATTGGTCTAAAAGAAGATGTGATTAAAAAAGGAGTAGTGTTGAAACCAGATATTTTGTCTGAAAGTATCAAGTCCTTGGTTAAAAAAACCAAAGGGCTAAATACAAAATATGTATCCCTTTCTTTACCAGAAGAGAAAGCATTTTTGCAAGTGATATCTATGCCAAAAATGAAAGAAGAAGAATTTAAAAACGCTGTTAAATACGAAGCAGAGAACTATATCCCTCTTTCAATAGATAAAATGTATCTTGATTGCGAATCAATTTCTTTTTCAGAAACAATAAAAGATACTCAAGAAGTTTTATTGGCAGCTTTTCAGAAAGAAACGGTTGATTCGTATCTCGGAGTTTTGGATGAGGCGGGTCTAGTTCCCTTAGTTTTAGAAACAGAATCGCAGGCAATAACTAGATCACTAATTAATGATTCTAACGGCAAAACTCCGAGAATGATTATAGATATCGGAGCTAATAGAACTATTTTTATCATAGTTACCGGAGCTACGCCTCGTTTTAGCGCCTATGTGCCCCTGTCATCAAATGTATTTACAGAGGCCATAGCCAAAACATTAAAAATTGATTTTAAAAAGGCCGAAGAATTGAAAATCAAATGCGGATTAAGAAGGCAGGCAGAACAAGAAAAAGAAGTTTTCGATGCTTTAATTCCTGGGCTAGTAGATTTAACAGAACAGATAAAGCGTCATTTCGACTATTACCACGACTACGCTCAAGAAAAAGGATATGGGGAGAAGAACACTGATATCAAGGATATGTTAATATGCGGAGGAGGAAGTAACTTGGTGAATCTGGATAAATTTCTGTCTGAGCAATTAAAAGTTCCCGTAAAAGTCGGAAATCCGCTAATTAATATTTCCGGCGTCAAACAATTTACAGTAGAAAAGGATAAATTAAGCTTTGCCGTAGCAATAGGATTAGCATTAAGAGGATTAGGAGAACATGATTAATCTTTTACCGCCACAATATAAGAAAAGAATTAGGCAGGCAAAAAAGATCAGGGTTGCTTTCAATTTCGGATTGTTTGTGGTTGTTTGCCTGATAATTTTTTGGTTAAGCTTGGTTTTAATAAATTCAAGGATTGATAATATGAAAGAAGATCAAGCTTTCTTAGTTAGTACGGAAAAGACAAAAATCAAGCAATTGGACGAGATTAAAGCAAAGATGGGAATAATCAATGGTATGATTTCTGAGATAAACAAATTCTACGACAACCAGGTATCTGTTTCCGATATTCTTATCCAGCTTTCCAATGTTTTAAATAGAGAAGCGGAATTGAATAATTTCTCTTTTGATAAAACCAGTGGGAAATTGGTGATGTCCGGAACCGTTAAAACATTGAAAGGATTGAATGATTTGAAAGAGATATTGAATTCACAAACCAATTTTGGAAGCGTTAATCTGGTAATTCCTTCGTATGTTCCAAAGGAAGATATTACATTTAAAGCAGATTTTTTCATTAAAAAATGAGCGATAAAAAGAAGATAATAATATTGATTTTAATAATCTGTCTGATAGCCATTGCTATTATCTGGCTTTTGATATCCCCTGTTTTCAATAATATTGTGGCTAATTCCGGAGATTTCTTGAAACAGAAAACAGAACTGGAAGTAATTAAATCGGAAATAGCCAATTTCAAGGATTTTGATAAAAGCTATAATACGTATTTCAGCCAGATAAACAAGATGGAACAGCTCATATTCGATCAGGTTCTGATAGAAGGAGAGCTTTCCCTGGATTTGATTGAATTTTTGAAGAACGAAGCCCAAAAAAAAGATATTACTATTAAAATCACTCCAGCTGCTGTTGAAGATTCTTCAATAGAAATGTTTAAGATATCAACATTTAGATTGAATATTTCAGGAGATGTCAGCGATTGCTTTAACTTTATCTCTCGTATTGAGCACAGCAGATGGTTGTCAGAAATTGATAATATTGTGGTAACTAAAGGAGAAGAAACAATGAGCGCCAATTTTCTATTAAAAGTATATGCCAAAAATCAATCTAAAATTTAAAATTGATTTTAAGAAAGCATTAAATCCCTTAAAGAACTTCCTGGTTAAGATTCCTTGGGTTGTTGCTAAAAGATCATTTGCTCTGTTTTGGGCTGCTTTGATTATTATTTTTTTAATAGATGCCCTTATCTTTTACAAATATCTTTGGAAAGTAGATACGCAGAAGATAACGGTTGAATCAAAGCAAATATCTATAGATGAAACTTCCTATAATGCATTCTTAGAGAACTATGCTGCAAGAAAAAAGATCTATAACAGGGGAAATTTAGAGATTCATAACATATTTTTCAGATAAAACCTTGATTTTTGCTCAAATTGTGATATAAATATTTCTACGCCCTCGTAGCTTAACTGGATAAAGCAAAGCCCTTCTAAGGCTGAGACTGGAGGTTCAAGTCCTCCCGAGGGCACTTATTGGTGATTGTAGCTCAATTGGCAGAGCATCCCGCTGTGACCGGGAAGGTTACGGGTTCGAGCCCCGTCAGTCACCCAGG
>CAZTRD010000029.1:0-10794 GCA_964616145.1 uncultured Candidatus Saccharibacteria bacterium
CAAAGCTTAGCCTGCGCCCCAAATTAGCAGAGAATAAGATTGAGATTATGCTAAACGAATGATTTTTTATCAACCGAATTTGGGACAGCTAAACTAAGAATTTTTGGTTCTTGGGGGCTGTAGGGGGAAATAATGAGGGGAAGCTGCTAGCCTGCTGGACACTGGTGATATTATTTTACAGAAGGAAGTTCCTCGGCTTAAAGAAGATAGTTTTGATATGTCGGAAAAGCAAAGCTTTTCTGAGCATGCTCAAAAACCTTTGGTTTTTGACACTTTTAAGATCAGGGTGCATGAGATTGAGTGTGAAGCGATACAGGAGTTTGTGGAAGGGATGGTGGTTTGAGTTGAGGTAGTGTAAAATCTACTTTTTCTTAAATTCTTCAGCTGTAATAATTATATCATATCCTCCAACTTGTTCAATTTTATGTTTGTATATTCCTGTGTAGGATAAACTTGATTCTTCATATCTCTTGAATTTGAATACTGCATCATTCATTAGATTGCTGTTAAATACCCCTAAGCTAACCAATAATTCGAAATCGTCAACCTTTAATCCTGTCACCTTCTTGAATAAACCTGGTTCGAGTTTTGTAATAACGTCTTTTAATGTTCTTTCTCTGAAATCTGTTAAATACATAAATATGGGAATCCTTGTTGCAAACTTGATTAGTTTTTTCTGTATCTCTTTTCTCTTGCTCATGTATTCTTTCTCTTCTTCTGTCAACTTTTTCTTCTCTTTTGGAGAAATATCTTCTTCGTTAGCTAATTTTTGTTTTGCTTTCTTTACAGATTCTGACTTATTGATAATTAGTTCTATGTCGCTATTTAAACTTCTAAAACCTTCAATGCTCATTAAGGCTTCTAAGGCTTTTGGATTGTTTAGGATTTTGTTAAGTGTATTGTTATCAACATTTACGAGCAATGCGCTTTCCCATCTTCTTGCAAGAAGTGAGGCTGTTGTTCCACTCATAGCCATTTCAATTATTCCAGAAGCATCAATTTGTTTCATGGTACTGCCATCATAAGCTAGAACAGGGAGAAAATCAATGAATTCTCTGACTTTTTTCTCAGAATCTGTTTCTTCTGGGTTTAAATTGCAACTGTAATCTGCTATTTGCTTCAATGCCCTATTGGGTGCAAAATCAAAAATATAGCATTCTCTTTTTATGATCTCTTCAGAATTTGGCGATTTCCCATCTGGGTTTTTTATTGTCCATGGAGATTGCACTCTAAATGCAGCCTGGAAATATGTTTCTGGGCTTTTTAAATTTCTTAACATAAAAATTCCAGTCCAAGGCTTAACAGTTACGCCAGTTGTCAATTTTCCGCAAGATAAAGTGATTGATTTGCTTTTCAATGGCTCTTCCATTGCTTTGAGAACAGGAGGCAATGCTTCCAAACCAACGCCTGCACTTGTTCCGGCAGCTACTACAATATTATAATCATGATAATACTTATTCTGTTTTTGCATTAATAAGTTCTTCATTGCGTGGCAAGAAGCAACACTTGGCATGAACCATAGTGTATGCGATAAAATATTCAATAATCTTGCATCAGAGTAAGGCAATGGTGGTTTTCTTGCACCAAGTTTAAGATTGTCAAGATTTGTGGCCATATAATTTCCACGTATTAAGTCAAGCCATTTCTGCACATCATCTTCATAAGTGAATTTTGCATCTTTTCCTTCACCTTTAGCTGAAAAAAATACATTTAAGTCAAAGGTATCAAATTCTCCTCCACTTGCAAGATTTATGACTGTGTGGGGCAACTGATACGTTAGCAAAACAATTCTTGGAAGAGCTTCATAAGGATTACTTGGTTTTGTCCAATTCTCCTTAGCTCTTTGTTCGTCAGAATAAGTCCAATGATAGATTTGTTCTTCAATAAATTCTCCGGAAATTATTGCTCTAAAAGGAGTTCCTGAAAGATAGAGATATGCTGCTGTTTTTATAGGCATAATACTTTCTAAATACTCTATTTTATCCTGTTCTTCTGGAGCTTCATATTCTTTTTCCTCAATAGTTATCTCTTTTTCTTCATCAAACAAGTCCTTGGCAAGTTCTCTCCATGCTCCAAAATGATATTCGTCAAATATGACACAATCCCATTTAGTCTTATGAACCCATTCGTTTTTTGGTTTTATTGCACCTATAGAAGTTCTTCCTAAATAATCTTGAAAAGAGCCAAAACAGACGAGGGGTTTATTTTTTTTTAACTTTTTATAATCAGCTTCTGAATGTCTGGAGAAAAACTGCCAGCCTTCAAAATCAACGTGATTTGATAAGTCTTCTTCCCATGCGCTTTCTACAGCAGGCTTAAATGTCAATACAAGAATCTTTTTCCAGCCGTTCTTTTTTGCTAATTGGTATGCTGCAAAGGTTTTTCCAAATCGCATTTTGCAATTCCACAGAAAATGAGGCGTTCTCTTTTCTTCTTTGAAACTTGAGAAATATTCAGATGCTCTTCGTACAGCTTCAACCTGTTCAGGCCTCATTTTGAAGTCCCATGTTCTGTTATCTTCACCCTGCTTTCCAGTTTTTAGAGCGTACACAGCAGCTTTAAGCTGGTTAATAGAACAAGCAAACCATTCTCCGCCTTTACGCTTAACACTCTTCTTCATAAGATACTTATGTACTGCGTGGTCGTCAAAATAAGAGCCGTCATTTCTTATAGCAGACTCTTCAAATACTATCCTATAAGGTAAATCGCCAGGTCTTTTTGTAGGATATTGCTCTGCAACTCTTTTCTTTACATCAACAGCAGTATAACCTATCTTTAGCAATCCCTCATAAGACTTGTCAGTATAAGCATATATTTTAGGACTAATTTCTGGCTTTTTTGGAAAAAATTCTTTACTCTTCACTTTCATCAGGTATTTCCTCTTCTTGTGTTTCTGAAGACATCGGTCGAATCATTGATTCGATAAAGGCAATCTCTTCTTTTGTTAATTTATATTTTTTGTATAGTTTCTCATCTGTCCAAGATTTTGAGAAATCTTGAATTGGAACAAATGTATATACAAGTTTGGTTGCATGTTGTGTATTTTTTTTCTGTAATACAAGAAATCTAAAAAAACGTGTTCTAATATAACTAATAACATTCTCCGCTTCTTCCTTTGAGCTATATGGACCCATTAACAAGTATGTTTCAGTACAACAAGAATTTGGTTCACCCAGAATGGGTTTGTTAATAATTTGATGTGGAAAATCTTCTCCAGCACCATAAGCATAAGTGATATAAACTTTGTATTTTTTTATCCAGTTAGTATTAACTTTAATATCATTTGGGTTTATGAAACCAATTTTTTTGTTTGCGTATAGTTTAATGCTGTCTTTGAAAGATTTATCACTAAATTCTTTAAAATTAACACTTAAACCAAAAGGATTTCTTGAGCTTATATTTAGGTCAAAAGAGCGCTCCTTAAATGCAAGTATTTTCTTTAAAATCGGAACTGCTTCATTATATCTTATAAAATTGCTTGAATTAGGTTCTAACAAGGGTCTCATTAGAACACTTTCAGTGCCTCCTTGAATTGTTTTAATTTCACATAATCCCCTATTATCTCTATCCCATAAAAAATAACAAACTCCTCCTTTTATTTGAACACCTGGAAAACATTCTGAAGAAACAGGGTAATCAATCAATTTTCTAATTCTGGTATCGTTCAGCATTTCACTCCTAAATTCATCAAGACCTTTCCCTCCGGAAAACCATCGTGAGGGGATAATCATTGTTAAAAATCTTGGATTTAATTTTTTTGCTTGCTGTACAAATTTATGGTATAGTGGAATTGCACTTGCTGATGCGCCTCCATCACTCAACTGATATGGTGGATTTCCTATTATTACGTCAAATTTCATTTTGAATACCTCCCCTGGTTTATCTGTGTGGATGAACTCGTAAGCGTGTGATTCCAGTTCATTGCCTCGGTCATAAACCTCTTTACTCGCCCCACAGTATTTACATCTTCCATCATCCCAAATATGATTATTATTGCTAAATTTAATATTGCCTTCTTTGTTTTTAAACTCTGTGCATACAGTGTATTTTCCATTAGCTGTTTTTGAACAATACAATGACCTGCGAGACAATAGTGATGTCAATTCAGTTATTGCAATACCATATAATTGATTATTCAGGATGTGGTTTACTCGTTTTTGTCTGTTTGGAATCTTTTTTTCCAGTCCTTTCATCAATCTCTTTGCTATTTCTCTTAGGAATACGCCTGACTTTGAAACAGGATCAAAGAACTTAACATTTTTATCAGTCCAAATTTTTACTGGCAATAAATCCAGCATTTCATTGACTATCTTTGGCGGAGTGAATACTTCATCGTTGCTCAGACTTGCAAGGCATGTTAATATGTCTGGGTTATAATCTATTTTATTCATGGTTAGCTAACTCCATATAGTTAATGATTGGATGGTCTTTATATACATTAGGCAATATAACTCTTTCGCCAGTATCACTGTCTGTTGTGAAACTCCATAAGAGCGTAGGGCTAAAAATGTCTTTGAAAGAATATTCCTTTCTTTTAATCTTTGAATCATTATAAGGCATAGACCATTCCGAGAAAATTAAAGGTTTGCCTTTGTTATCTTTCATCGTCAATGCATCACCAGAAACCATATTCTTACTTAAGATGAATTTTAAAACATTTACATACTTACTATTGAAGTCATGTTTGAAGAGAGAAATATATTCTTTTTCAAAAATTTTAAGCAGACGTTCTCTACATTCTTCAACATTATCTTCAAGCAAATCAATGCCATATAAGCTAGACATAACAATGACTCCGTATTTTTCATATTCTGGAAAGCTGTTCTTGTATTTTTGTTTTAAAACAGCTAATTTTCTATTCAGTACTTCAACCAAAAAGTTACCCGTCCCACAAGCAGGCTCTAGAAATCTTGAGTCTAATCTTTCAGTTTCATTTTTCACTAAATCTAGCATTCCATTTACTTCTCTTTCGTGTGTAAAGACTTCGCCATGATTTGTTACTCGGTGTTTTGATTTTATTTGACTGTTTGAATCCATCTTAACCATTATATCCTTAGTGTATTACATCTCTTTTATAATTGTTTTTATTTGTACAGCCTTGTTCTTTATATACTGAAAATTATGCCATAGTAAAAAATTTCCCAATTTTTACGTCAATTAATCAACCTTTTCAGTCATCACTTCAAATAAACATTCCCAAACTCTTTATGGTAAAAGTAACAATCCTCTGTCTATGCAGTTTCCTTGAACTTTTGAGTTCTCATGCTTCCATTCAATAAATTTTACTAAAAAATCCAGTGCTTCATCTAAGATAATAAATAACTGTGGAGCCGCTTTAACTATTCCTAAATCTTCAGTATATTGTGAAGGCTTTATTTCTCTATCAGGATATCTTGTATACACTTCATGCGGATATGTTAAGGTGGCGATAAGATACATTTTCATAAAAACAATACTAAATTTCATTGTTGAAAAACTAGGATATGATATTTTCTTCCCTTGCGCCTCTGCTAGGTTGGGTAGTACATTTCTTAAAGTTTCATCCAGATTTACTTTGTCTAATGCCTCTTCAATATTTTTTGCTAAATCTAGCCATATATTAATGTGTTCGGTTTTTAGCAACGCCAACTCTTGGTCTTTTGTTTCTATTATTTCTTTTAGTGGATTTATATCTGTATTAAGATTGGGATAAATTTGTTTCAAAGATTGAATGTATAACTGAATCTTTTCTTCTTGAATCATCTTAATAAATGCTTTTGGGGTTTGATGTTGGATATCAAATAAATCTTTTTTGGTAAATGTACCTTGAACTAACCCATAAGCCTTCATAATCTTTTCAGCTGTTTGTTGTAAATGATAAATTGAATCTGAAAAATCTTTTTCCAGATAAGATCTTTTACTCCTTTTCAAATCTTTTTCAGCTTCTCTAAAAAAATCAATTCCCAAATTAAAATCCTCTTTTATAGGCTTTAGATTTTTTAGGCCTAAGATTAAATTTTTGGCTTCTGGAATAAGAATCATACCTTTTTCATGGCTTATTTTTTGATTTTCTGGTAAGTAATTATTTATTATTTCTAATAAGTAATCATTATCTAAAGATTTTAGAACCTCCTCTTCGTTTAATTCTTTATCTTCTTCCATATTTTCATACCTCAACCTTCTCCCCATTCTTCACAATCTTAACATTATCATGAAACTCTTTAAACTTCAAAGCACTCTCTGTGTGGATTGGTATCAATATCTTGGGATTGATGGAAGTTACTATCTTCTTTATATCTGTAGCAGAAGCATGGCCTGAGCAATGAGCCTTATGGAAGTTTATCTTGAAGTGCTTCATCCAGTTCTCTAGAACAATTCGCATCTCCTCGTTGTCTTCTCCTTCAAGAAAGTGCTCTGACATTGAATAGATAAAGTCAGCATTAGACGGCTGGATATACACTAATTCCATCAATTTGAAAAAACCAATATACATAACATATTTAGATGGATTCTTCTTAATCTCCTTGTAAGTTATCATCTTAGGGCAATACTCCCTTTCCCATTTATAATAATCAGTTTCTTGGAAAGAGCAGCTTTTGGCAATCCTGAAGTAAACTTTGATGTTAGGGTCAGTTAAAGGATCTGGAAAATCAACCTTATCTTTCATATTTGACATGATGTAAGCTAATCGGGTATCAACAACCATAATCCTTTTGTTTTCAACAGCTGCTTTGTAGAAAGAATTGAACCTGTCGACATTAGACATTGAGAAATAGCCAAAAACAGTTCCTTTTGAACTCTTAACTATTGAATTTATCTTCTGGTTAACTTCTTCTTCTGTCATATTATGCTCAGTATCATAATTCATCCTTGTACCTTCACAAAGCATAAGTATTGGCTTAGAGGCCTTGGCTTTTGCAATAAATTCTTCGGTATATACCTTCTTAGGACCATGGAGTCTTAAATCCCCTGTATAAACAATATTGCCTTTTGAAGTCTTTATTATAAAACCATAAGCTCCAGGAACAGAATGCTCTACATGAACAGGAGTTATTTCAAGGTGTTTTATCTTAAGCTTATCTCCCGATTTAAATGTGCAGATATCTGTATGTTCCCCATAGTTCTGAAATTGAGGATATAAGAACTGGTAGATATCTAAAATCTGCTTTGTGCCATGGCCTAGATAGACAGGGATAGAATCATCAATAAACTGCAGATGATTATTATGGTCTGAGTGTGAGTGAGATATTAAAATTCCATCAACATCTGGCTTTTCATACTTTAAATCTGTCAATTTTAGCATTTCCTCGCTGTATAATTTAGGAACTTTTGGGATTAAATCAAACTCAAAGTAAACTTCCATCCCATTTGCAGTTCTAGGCTGTAAATATTCGTAAAAGAAATCCTCTCCGAAATGAAAACATTGGCCGAAATCTAAGTAAACCTTCACTCCTTTTTCCTCTAGCAAAATCTTGTTTCCGCCGATTTCGCCGGCACCGCCGTAAAATGTTAGGGATGTCATTTTTATTGTAATAAAATTTTTACATTTTTATAATAGTTTTTGCATGTCTGCGTCCAATTTTTTGGCGTATATTTATCTGATTTTATCCTGAATGATCTCCAAGGCCCATCATTATGTTTTTGACCATGCATACCTGGAGTTTTTAACCATTTTTTATGACCTTCTTTGACATATTGGGCTACTAATTTGTTTGGAAAAATCCAGTAATCAGGTTCTTGTTCTTTTCTTAGATTATTTAATCTAACAAAAAAATAATAGAAGTTTTTCTCTTCAATCTCCGCATTTTTTGGACTCATCCTAAATTGAGGACCTTCCCCAGAAAGCGTTTTGACTTGTATAAGTAGGGTCTTTTTAGTTTTATTATCTACAGCAATAATATCAAATTTTTCCGCCCTACCTAATGTAATTGTTGTAGTAAATCCGTTTGCAGAAAGGATGTATGCAGCAAAGTATTCTCCAGCGTTTCCTATATTTTGTAAATCTTTCATTCTTTTTTTCATCTTTTCACAACCCCACAATCTTGCCCGCATCTGTAAGCTCTAAATCATCAGTTAAATAACCGTCTGCCTTAAGATCCTTGACATGCTGGTAAATTATTGATTTCTGCTTCTTGGACTTTGTTACAATAGAAGGTATATCCTTATTTCCTTTATTAAGCTCGTTAAGAATAAATGTTTTTGTCTTTGAAAGCTTAAAGCTTAGCATAGGCATTGTCAAAACGCTTCCGTTTTCTTCTTCTAGGTAATAAACTCCAGCCAGCTTGCCTTTATTCAGTAATCCTGCGAAATAAGCGGCAAATGCCTGCGGCTTTCTTGACTCAGAAATATGAATCTTGACAGTATTTCCTTTTTTCAGCTCTTTTTTAATTGCCTTGTCAACATCCTTCACGATTTGGGGTATGTCATAGGTTTTAGTTGTTATATTCTCAAATTCAAGGTTCTTGAAATCCTTTTTTATCCTGGAAATAGCTTCCAGCTTTGTTTTTTCAGCAGGCTCTGGGAATATAAACATCAGCTTATCCGGAGAAAACTTCCTGATAGCATCATTTATAGTATCTCCTTTATGTATTGTAGTTATTAGAGTGTTCATTTTATTTTATGCAATCTTTTCTTTAGGTAAAAATAATTTAACTTCATTCCCTTCATTAACCATATAACAAACTAAATTTAGTTTTTCCCGTAACCAAGTAAGTCTATTCAGTAAATTAATATAAACAAGATAATGAGGTAAGCCAAGAGCGATGTTTAAATTCTCATTTTCACATTTGGCTAGCTCAAGCCCAAAGAGGGCTTCTGAAATCCAGTGTCTAGCTTGAGTTGTAGGATTTGTCCTCTTCACTTCACCCTTCTTTCCACCTAGTGAATCTTTGGAATATATAGGGGAAGGATATCCTTTAACTTCTACCCTCATTACTTTTCCACTCCTAGTTGCTAATATATCAGGTCCCCTGTTCTTTAATGAGCAATTAGACATAGATTCAATTTCCCACCCTTCATTCTTCACTAAATAATTAGCAATTTTTTTTTGTATGTTTCCTTCCCAAAACCACTCACAGTTTGTTGCACACTCAGAAATTCCGGTTTCATACTTTCTAGAAATATAATTTTCTTGGTTTACTCTTGTTAGTTTATCCTTAGAAAAATGAATTCCGCGCCGAGAATCATAGTTTATAACTTTATAACCTGCATCAAGCCATGCATGTGCTATTGGGTGGCTTCTAGAATTAGACCAAAATGCTCTATGCTTATAGGCAGAGGAAGGTAAAGCAAAACCTAAAATTTTCTCAACTTCTTTTGTAGAGAGTGTAACTTTTTCTGAACATCTAAATAAGTGTTCTTTTAGTTTATCATACTTTGTCATTGATATAATATGGATAGTGTATCATATATATAAATCTTTCTATTTGTGGATAGTACGTTTTAAAAGCGGAAAGTTTATATATAAGCTGTACATTACATTTATACTATGAAAGGCAAACTATCGTTGAAAATCCTTGTTGTGCTGGCAACAAGAACAGGCGGATTGACTTACAAAGAAATCTCTGGAATTACAAATTACCATATAAACACCGTATCGAGGTATGTTAGCTATTTAGACGGCAAAGGCCTGATTGACATGAAGCAGGTAAAGTCAAACAGCATAAGGGGAAGGAAATGGGTGAATGTTGTTTCATTAAAGAAGGAATTTCTTCAAACTAAGGATATTGCAGATTTCTTCAACAGGATAATTAAACAATTAGGGGGTGGATTAAATGATATTTTCACTGATTAATCTATTCAGAGTTGCGTCTTTTATAAAAATGAGGATAACAAGAAAAAACGTCCCAGTGGGAGAGGTGAAAGTATGGAAATAAAAATAGACACCAACAAAGATTCTGTTGAGAGCCTGCAGCAGGTCCAGAAGATTCTAAAAAATAAGGCAAAGCAAGAAAGAAGCATTCAAAAGCCAAGAAAACAAGCTAAAAAACATGCTAATCTGACAGATGCTGAAGCGTTCCTTGCCTCAAAATACAGGTGTTTTATCGTAAGAACACTCTATAAACTATGCCAGAGAGAGATACTTGAAACAGAGGAATATATGACATCTACATGGGATGTAAGGAAAGAATTGAGGAAGGATGCCAAGGAAGAGCTCATAATTGACCAGTCATCTCTCTTTAAGGAGTTTGTGAATTATGTAACCAATTTTAACTTTCCAAGTGTTGATCCCTATATTTTCCAAAATGCGCTTAAAGATATAATCGGTAAGCCAATTTACGAGCCAGTATGTGTGTACATAGAAAAGATTAGGTTAGGGCATAAAAGCCTGCTGAGGGTCATTTTTTGAGGAAAAATATGGTAAATTGCAAAGGGGGGTATTAAAATAGCAGGCGAATTGACAAAAAAAGGACGAGAGTTATTGGATAAGAGCAAATCCATGAAGTATAATGCTATTGATTATGTTAAAACAATGATGGCATGGGCAAATGATAATCTAGCGCAAGAGGAGATACTTGAGGTTATAAACTGCAAAGATGGCAAGGTTATAGGGCTGGACAGCTTGCAGAAAGAGGTTATGAGGCTTGAAGAGACATTAAGGGTGAAGCGAAAAGAGCTTTTGAAGAAAACAATGGCTTTGTATTTTATGAAACATGATAAAAGCCATGTGGATTCAGACAACTTTATTGGTTTTAGCGATTATATGAACTCTTTATCAAGGAGGGATGGGAAAAGCAATATACATTAAGAGGTGCCTAAAATGGAAACAATATTTAACTGCCCTGTATGCAAGAGTGAGCTTAAAGTTGAAGCTAT
>CAZTRD010000030.1:0-10205 GCA_964616145.1 uncultured Candidatus Saccharibacteria bacterium
CCAAAGCTTGAGTCTTGTGTTCCGCCGACCTCTACATTAACTGTTAAATCAGTTCCTGTGGCTCCGATATTCGCATACCATTTCACTACCAATCTGTCAGTCGTGGCAAGTGTAACTTCATCTGTCAGAATAAGGCTGATATTCTTTATCTGGGCGGGAGCTTCTTCAATCTCTCCTGTAACGGAAGAAGTGCCAAGCAAGGTTTCTGTATATGGGTCAGCCGCAATTCTTTTGTATAATTCATAATAAACCGTTAAAGGTTTCGTTCCATCTTTATAGATATGAATATGTGAGTTGTATGTTCCTGCTGGCAGTCTATCAATACCTGGTTCACCAGCACAAGTAAGAAAACTAAATATCGGCTGGGCATCTCCTGCCCCTAAACTTGCGGAAGTTACCGTGTTTGCAGAGGGCAAATCAGTACACATCTCATAATAATCCTCTACCACAGGGTCTAATGCGGAAGCAGAAAAGTATTCAGTTAATTGAAGCGAAGATACCGCAAGGTTTACATATTCTGCATCTACGAGCTGTTGATTAGCGTTGATTACTCTGGTAGCTTCAAGCAGGGGAATACCATTGAGTATGGTCTGGGGATAGGCTTGGTCAAGAATGAGATGTCTAGCATCTAATTCATGCAGTGATTTTACGCCAAGAATTTCATGCTCTTTTATGTGTTCTCCAATTCCCATTTATACTGTCCTTGTAATTGTTAGTGTATTTGTTCCACTTACAAAAGTTTCTAGTGCGCTTGTGCCAAGGGAAACAGATGAATACAATACGCCACTTACCGTTGTTCTAGAATCTGGCTCATTATATTGGATAATAGTTACCAAGTCATCAGATGTCTGCAATTGACCCCATAATGTAGATTCTTTTTCTGGAACCCACTTTTTTAGTGTGTTATCCCAAATTAAATTTCCTGTAGAAACTATTCCTTTATTTCCCATTATTCATGTACCAATCTTAATTTGTAGTTGCCATCCACCGTAGCGTCTCTTATGTAGAATACATTATCGCCAAAGAGCGGTAAAGCTGGCGTGACTATCTCATTATATGTACCCACAATATCGTCTTCACGCCTAAACACTTCCACCTCATCGATATTTTCTTGTATATAAAATTTATAAACAGCATCTTCGCTGGGTGGTTTAACAATAATCTGTATCATTTTATTGGCTAACCCAACAGGTAGCGCTTGCGTTCCCACTCCGCTCGAAACCGTTACGGTATAATAAAGTTTTGTAATATCAGGATGTATGGTACTCATTATTTGTCTCCATATAAAGAAAATCTTTTATTCAAGTTAGAAAATTTTTCATTCAATTTATTAATGTTGGATTTTTTTTCATTAATCCTATTTTGTATAGTAGTAATTTGTCTATATACGCTCTTATTATCTTCTATTTTTTTATCTATTTCATCTATAGATTTTTTTAAATCGTCTTCTTCTTTTTTCAAATCATCCATAGTTTGATTTAAGTCCTCTATTTTACATTTTGATGTTTGTTCTGTTATATCATTTAGGTTAGAGTTTAATTTTTCTTTATATGTTCTAAGTTTGGAAATTCTTATTTCCATTTCTGATATTGATTTTGTTAATGTATTAGACATATTGAAAACTTTTTCATTATCAACAACAGATTTCTCTGTAACCTTAATACTGTCTATTAATTTCTTTTCTGCTTCTTCTAAACTTATTAACTCGTCTCTTAGCGATTCTATTCTTTCCATTTTTCCCCCTAACAGAACTTGGTTTCCATCGTATCTGAATAATACTTTGCCATTTTACTATCACTCTTTTTGGCTTGTATGAGATATGATTGGTGCGTGTTTCCTATATCTCTATATTTTTTCTTAATAAAAGCCCACAGCGCATCAGCACCCATTGAATCTTTATATTTTAAAATCATATGCAACATCATAAACTGCCCAAAAAAATAGGCGTTTGAAATTTGTTGTTCAGCTTTCTTTTCTTGAAATAATTCGCTTTCAACAATTTCTCGCGCCTCGTTAGCGTTTAAGATTTTCTTTTCCATTACGCCATCCCCCTATCCTCTCATTGCTTTATCTATATTTAGTCTACTTATTGTCTTCCTTGAATCTCCCTTATAATTATGTGCTATAGTTAAATTGCTGAATGTTGGTGATTCGTCATCAACCGAATCTCTTACAAAAGTAATTTTTACACGTAAGTCATAATACAAGGATTGCTCTTTCCCGGCTATGCCTTCTTTACCATCGTTTAGATACCATTCTTGGTGGTCATCGTTTATTGATATCCAAGTTGTG
Organism: uncultured Candidatus Saccharibacteria bacterium; assembly: GCA_964616145.1. GTDB lineage: Bacteria > Patescibacteriota > Minisyncoccia > Minisyncoccales > PEYH01 > JAQTNP01. The sequence continues at coordinate 2,293 of CAZTRD010000030.1, forward strand.
CCCCCATCATTTGACGCATATAATCCAAGTTTTCCATTACCCTTAGTATATGTTGACCTTGTTATAATAACTTTTGTGACATCAAGAGCATTATCATCGTTTCTATGTATATTTGATAATCTTGAAGATATCAGTGACCCACTAGTTTGTTCTGTGGTTAATGAAACCACTCCACTTGTTATTATTATATTCTCATTAGTAAAGTCGTTCCAAGATATCTGTTCAGGTATTGCTACGGAATATCCACACTCAGGGTAAACCTTTTTGTCTGGCTGAAATATCTTATACGAACAAGTTGGACATACATAACTCATTCTTAATTTCAATAACTCATTACCATCGTTTGGACAATTCATATTTTACCTTTGGATTGGAGGGGAGTATTAGTCCCCTCCATATCCATGTTTATCTATACCAGATTATACACCTGATATGATAGCTATTTGTCCAGCCCTGAATATAACAGGCACAAAGGTCTTAAATAGCTGTACCCTTACGCTTCTTGTTCCAGGATTATCCCACCTGCGTACAGTGAGAGGTTCTGCAACATATGTTATACCAGTTGTGGCACCCCTCTTGCAAACAATAGCGTTGCTATCTGCTTTAAGTGCGTATGTAGTAGAGCCGCTAGGTATTGCTGTAGCGTATACTGCATCCGACACATAAACATCAAGCCCAGCCATTCTAGGTATAGAACGACTTTTTCCTGCAACTACAGGAGCTTCTATGTTTGTGAGGTTTGCTGTGTACTTATATAAATCCTTTACATCGGCATGGTTCATTAGTTCCACTTCGATTTGAGGAGATATTAAAAGTGTATCACCATTAGCATGTACATTAGTAAGAATCTTTTTCGTCGCATCGCGTAAGTCGCTTAACGGAGTTGAAGAACCGCTAGACCACTCAGCAGAAGCTGAAACAGCATTATTAGTATCTGCACCGGCGATAACTGCATCAAGAATTGTTTTTTCTTCTCTTAATGCGAGTGTCTCTGCCAAAAATTCTATTTCGTCCTGTACCAACTGTCTACCAGCTGACACAGCAGTTGTAGAATCTTTTGCTAACAAGAATTTAATCGCACGCTCTGTGAGCGAGCCACCAATTCTATACTCCTTCATAGTGAAGGACGATTCGGTATAGCTAGTATTAAGTAGCGTATCCTCACCACCCTCCCCAACTTCGGGAGCTAAATTTCCAAAAGCTACTTCATTATACTTCTTGTAATAGCCGCTGAACTCAGGAAATGCCCTCTCAGGAAGAATGTCTGTCATGAATAGGACACCATTGAGCTTTTTTATGGCTATGCCAGTAAGCTTTTTTGGATGTAAGTCTGCTTGAATCTCATAGTTAATCATCGCTATTCACTACCTTCCTTCTTCGTGAGATATGTTGACAAGAACCTTGCCAAATTCGCTAGCACTTATTGTTTCTAGTGCTATACCAACTATAGATGCTGTAGTACCTGACGCGTATGTCTTTATCGTACCATCCGTATCACACGATACTCTAGTTCCTATAGTTACTCCTGAGCCTGAATCCTCAAGCCTAGCTATGCCACCAGTATAAACAGTAGCACGCTCTCCAGCACCCCAATCGGTGTCTACAAAGCCAAGAACTTCTGCCTCGTCAGCACTGGCCAATGATACTGTAATATCATCGGTAACAGTAGTGTTGAGAGTTACAAAACGTCCTTCACTTAGCGCACCAGATGCTTTAGCTTGGAATTCATCTCCGCCTTTTACAACGATTATGTTTCCAGCATAAGTTTCTGAAACTGCCATTGTATTATCCTTAATTTTTTAAAAGTTGAAAAACTACTCAGCTACTGCTTTTGTATGTTTTTCGTAGAATATATCTCTAGCATCCGCAAACGGTACGCCATTATCTTTAGCATACTTATTGATAGATGCGTCGATTTCATCAATGCTCATCTTCTCGATGTCAACACCAGTATCTGTCTTCTCTGATTTTTGAGCACCTGTTTCTCCTAGTTCTACCGCAGTCTTACCATCTTTCAAGACTGTTACGAACTCAGCTCTTGCTTCGCCTTCAAGCTTTAGCATGAACTGGGTTATCTTCTCTTCCTGTGCAGGAAGAATCTTTCCAGCTGCCTTTAATTCAGCAACCTCTTTAGCAACTTCAAACTTCCTAATACTTTCTTTTGAAGTTTTTACTTCTTCTGCTAGTGTTAATATCTGCGCATCTTTTGTTTTGATATCTTCACCCAGCTTTATTTCTTTTTCTAAAGCTTCTCTTAAAAGTATTGACTCTTCTTGTGTAACTTTAATTTCTGACATTTTTTCCTCGCCTTCTTTATGAGTGCCAACGATTTTAATCGCTGTGCTTAATAGTGTTTTAGCTTTTTCTATTGTTTCAGAGCTAAATCCTTCTATGTTATCTATTGTAGCCATAGCATTTCGAATTAAGGCGGGGTCTAATTTGCCACTGGCATCTTTATACTGTAATACTCTGTCTCTTGACTTGTCTTTGATAGGATTTTTTACAAGTGCAAAAGCAGAATCGGGAAGGTCTTTTTGTGCATAGAGTGATGGGGTTCTGTATTCATAAGTTTCTGTTTTGGTAATACCACTATCAGATGTTTTCTTTATAGAATATCTAACAGTAACACTATCTCCCCACATATAAAAACTTACTTCGGTCGGGTCTTTTATGGTTTTACCATCCACAGAAATTTTAGTTCCCTTTTTAGAACCATTACTTTCTATGGAAACATTTACCTTATCTGACCACTGTAAAACCTCATCAGTAGAACTTAAAGAATCTACTTCATCCGTTGTGATGTTTATTTCTTCATCCTGGATTACTTTTTCATTCTTATCAGTTTCTATTTCTATGATTTCCTTTTGTGGGAGGGGTTGTGCTACTTCTATTTCTTCGACTTCGTAGTCTCTTGCCATGCCTACCTCCGTAGCGTCGCCGTGTATAGCGGCTTCTTTCACATAAGGGAAAGCTACAGCACTAATTTCCTGTAATTTTCCACCACTTTTACTTATCGCAACCGACCACTTTTTCATAAGACCTTTTTTCCATCTAGATATGGCGTTATCATCTACTATCAAAAAGTCTGCAAAAAGCATTTTACCTTTACGATAGAGATTTTTAACCCACCCAAGCGTAGCATTATAACTATCTGAGTGGTCTGCCTGCAATGGAATGTCTTCTTCTGGGTCGAATTGAGCTATAAGTTTTTTATCTAAAAAATCTATGTCATATTTCTCATTTTTGTGATTTCCGGATTTAAAAACTGGTATACCACTAACAAGCAAACCTTCGTCAGTCTCTTCTGTTGGTATGTCTTTCCAGCGTATTTTTTTATCAGAAAAGTTATTTGTAACAATTGATTCTGCGTGGGCAACTTTAGCTTTAGCATTTGCTATTCTTACAGCCTTACCTTCGCAATCCTTGCCACCACTTTTTTTACATTCAGCTAACGCGGAGTTGGCTATGGAAACCCAAGCTTCTTTTTGCTTGTCAGATAAACCTTTTATATGAGCCTCAACGTCATTCTTAGTCCACGGCATTTTATTTAAACTCCTTTATATTTCTTAGCTTTGTTATCTTTTTTGTTTTTCTAGGTTTACTTAATTTCACCTCTAGGCTCCTTCTTAGTCAACCCATCAGCTACCAACTTTGGTGTCTTTACTTGTTGAGAACCATCTTTTACTATCCTAACCTGAGTTTGTGCTGGAGGTAAATCAGATTTTTGTTTTGATTTAGAGTCTTTAACAGTATTAGGACCAGCTTCTGACAAATCCTGCCTAGGCAAGCTCATCATATCCCTCATCCATTGCTCATCAGGAGAAATAACTCCATTTTTAACAAGTATAGCAAATGTTCTTGCCATATTAAATAGGTCTTGTTTTGTAATGGGTTCAAATCTGAATTCAGGATAAGAATCTTGTTCTCCAAAATTATACTCTACAAGAGGTCTTATAAGGTAATTTTCAATTATTCCACACAAATCATTCTCGATATTGCGTATCATAAGCATAAATACGTCAAACTGTGTCTGCCCAATCGAAGAACTACCGCCATTAGGAGATTCTATCATTAACGCAGGCACCAACATACCTTTTGTAATCTCTTTATTGTGATAATCAATAGCTACATTATAATCTCCACCCGAACTACGACCTATACCTGTCTCTAGGGCTCCTAATTCCCAACCCTCTGTCTTAGCAATAGCACTTTTGTTCTGAAGATTATTCAGAATGCTTATCATTTTGTCTAGGTCTTCAGTAGATGGTACAGTTCCTACTATTATAGGTTGCCCCCAACGCTCTAAAGCAATATTCCAAAACTTTGTAAGTGTTTCTTTTATAAACCAATTCTTATAAACAGACCTTAATCTACTGTTACCATAATAATTTCCAAATTCTTTATTTTCTGTATATATAATTGTCTTATTAAGTGGCAACTCAACTTCGTCACTTTCACCGAAAGCCTGTATAACAGATTCAAGGTTGCCTATCTTGTCTACTTTAAATTCTATCGTTTCTGGGTCAAGTGTTTTTAATTTCTTTAAACCTATTTTTCCACTATACTCTTTGTCATCTATCAGTTTCCAAACAATTTCTGTTACACTAAAACCATATATAATAGCAGTCAATATTTGAGAAAGAGCTCCTGATATTCTACCATCTACATGTTCAAAGTTATATTTTATAAAATTTACTATATCTTCTTTTTTATCTAAAGCTGATACTTTCCACTTCCTAGATAGTACGGCTAGCGTAATTAAAGAATACGCAGATTTTATCTGGGCATCAGTACGAAACATATATTTGTATGTCTCTATACCTATGTCGTCTGGATTATAGGCGCCCTGTACAAGCTTGTCCCACATTATCGATACATGGCGACCAATCTCTTTAACCATTCCTTTACTATCTACATTAACTTTTTCTTTTTTTGTTTCTATTTTTTTTCTTTGGAATATATTTAATATGTTCATAAGTTAACGTTTCCGTCTGCCGTGTTTAAATAGCGACAATTGATGGACCTTTTTCAAAAACCTTCTCATTCAATTTCCGAGATTGAGATTCGCCTACGAACTCAAATTTGATATCTACCCTAGACACTATGGCGGCATCTACTGCCAAACTAAGGCTCCATACCGCATCATCATGCTTACCAGATATATGCTTGTATTTAGCCATCCCACTAGGTGTTGTATGCTTTTCCAAGCTTAGCAACTGTGATATCAATATGTCATTATCTGGTATCGTTAACTGTTGACGTTCAAACGCAAGCCTAAGGTTTGTAATAAGATTTTCTTTTTCTATCGAACCGAACCTTACGCCTTCTACGCGAGACCCGAACCGCCTTACTAGGTCTTCTTCCAATTTTACACCAACGCCTGTAGAGTCAATCTTTATTTTTTGTATATTAAAAATCTTAAATATACCATTTATTATACCGAACTGGCTTGGTATAGATGCATTTGCGCTCTCATATGGCATCTGCTTTAGCTCTTTTATATACCTTACTACTATTTTCTTTTCTTTTGTCAATTCAACTACCGTTATGACGGTTGAATCAACTCTCTTTGCAAAATCTATACCCATAAAGAATGGGTTTGCTGATTCACACATATCAGAGTTCTTAAGCGACGCATCTACGCAAGCCTCTATAAGGTCTCTGGGGAACATCGCCATTTCATCAGCCATAAACTCTGCCAAGAATTCTTGACGAAAGTCCATGTCATACATGGTCTTGCGCATCTTATTAACAAAACGATGATATTTCTTATCTGGACATTGTGTATAAACTATTCTATGATGGCTGTATTCTGAGTCATTAAACCATTTATCATAAAATATATTAGCCCTCCCGCGGGGGGTTGATATAAGGGTTAACTTCCCGCCGCGTGAAATGGAGGGCTGTATAGCCTGGAATAGCTCACGGTCTTTCAAAAAGTGAGCTGCTTCATCTATATAAACCCTATCAGCTTTATATCCACGCACAGTAGAAGGATTATTAGGAAGAGATACAATCAAAGAACCGTTTGGGTAGCTCATTTCCTGCTGACTTGCTTTAATCAAGGCAGGCTTAGCTAACATACCGTTGTTTATCTTATAACAGTAATTAAGTATTCGTTTGGCACTGTCTTCGCTGGTGGATGTCACCAGAACAACGTAATTAGGATTTAAAAGAGCTTCAATCACCGCTTCCACGGCAACCACAAAACTGAACCCAAGCTGTCTAGCTTTATTAACAATCCTATAGGTGCTATTGTCTGCTAAGAACTCTTTTTGATAATCGTAAAGTCTTATGGGCGCGTCATCAAACCTACAGAATTGTTCCAGGAAGGTTATCTTCAGTTGTGCTAGCTTGTCCATCTTCACCTTCGTTTTCGTTATTTACTTCTTGTACTTCGTTTTCGTCTTTATCAACACCATCTTTAGTAACACTATCCTCGGTCACATTATCTTTATTTTCTACCTTAGCTTGGTCAGTCAAGAACTTTGTAAAAAACTTACTTATCAATAGCGAGGTATCATCAGTGGTACCCTTTAATTCTTTAAGTTTCATCAACTTATCTATAGCGCCCTGCTTTTGCTGGTCAAAATACTGCCAATCTTTCGGGGAAAGAGATTTATCTTTAAGTTTCTTATTAGCCGCGTTTATAGTATCCCAAAGTTCTTTCTCAACCCTCTGTACAAACACTACAGCTTCTTGACGTTTCTTTTTTACTTCTTTATCTTGACCAACTTTTTTGTAATTATTATAATGCTTATACAGGGTTGGCCTTGATATGTAATACTCTTTACCTTTGTCTAAAAGGAACTTCTCTACATCGTACGGATTTTTGCCGTCATCCCACATCTGTAGAATTTGGTCTTTAAGCGGATGACTATGGAATATGTATGCCATAATTAATTTTCTGAGTCTTCGTAGAAATCGTTATCGTTATAATAATTGTTTATGTTGGTATTATTTTTTTTAGACAAGAATGGTATTGTGATGATTTTGGCTATTATATACATCAAGAACGATATAGACATAGCCTGGATGAGTTTGATTGGATAAAAAATTCTTATTAGGTAATATAAGATAACACCATAAATTGCCAGAACGAACACCATGCCGGTAATTGCCCCTATGCTTTCGTATGCAATACGACGCTTGGCAAGTTTCTTCTGGTCATTCTCGGTGTTATGCGGCTTATGGGCATCGCCCTTGAGGATGAAGTCCCATAGCTCTTCTGAGTTCATTTTTGCAGGTTTTTTAAAAGTCACCCCTAAGCCACCTTTCAGTTCTTATATCTGAATTTGACCCACTGGTACTTAAATCTAAGAATTTCTCAAGTCTGGCAGGGTCTACAATTATCTCGCGTTCATTGTGATGTAAAGCCGGCATCATCTTTTCTAGCTTTGGACACATCTTGGTGCAAGAATCTGACTTCTTACACTTTATACAAGGACTCTTTATGCGTTTCATACGTTTAAACACGATACACCCCTCAATACTAGTGGCTTTTGTGCCAATTTTAGAATCTTAACCTATCCCCTAAATGTTCGTAACCACTTAATATGTAATGGGTTACGGTAGAAGTGCTTATTTTCAACAGTGTAGCGATTTCACGTATCGTAAACCCAGCCATATCAAGCACTAACGTCGCTCTTTGCCTTAGTTTAAACTCATGGAAAGGCTTATTAATATATTGTATCTTTTTGCGCCTGGTCATTTTTCCTCCCCTTTTGGGTTGGCATTGAATAACCCTGAAAACGTTAAGCGGTCATAGTCCGGCAGGGTCAAAGATATCTTTCTATGCCGGTCTTTCTGGATAACAATCACGTAATCGCTATCAAATGTAATCCTTCCCCTCACCACGTTTACTGTAGTCTCATTTTCCATTAGTCCTCCTTTAGTATGTAAAATCGTTGATT
>CAZTRD010000031.1:0-9992 GCA_964616145.1 uncultured Candidatus Saccharibacteria bacterium
CATGAAGTCTTTAATGGAAAACAAGAATGTTGCACTTTGGAATAGAATTCATGGAATTATTCTATTTTATCTTCTCAAATGAAGGATAAAGTTCCGGATCTATTTCCCTTTCAAAGCACACTTTTCCTGCTTTATGACTCCAATTAGACAAATTCATGTATGCGGTGAAATTATCAATGTATGATACTTTAGGTTCAGCCATATTTGAGTTTTGATTATCTGCTAAATTAAATTCTGCACAAAGCTCAAATTGATTCTCTCCTTTAACCATATACTCATATGGTTTTTGAGTCTGGGGATCCAGCGGAATCATGAAACCGCTGATGGAATCCTCTAAATCCTCTAATTTTTTAGGAAGTTTTTCCTTGCTCTGCCAATAATTGATTATCTGATATTGAATTTCCTGTAAATTGCTAATTTTCTGATAATCAAATCTCATTAATCTTTCTTCCTTTGGAGACCCGGTCAGGATAAATCCAACAATAATTAACGCTAAAACAATTGCACCAGCCATCCAAGCAAAATATTTAGATTTTTTTGATACTTTTTCTCTTTTTACATCCCATAAGTAATATCCAAAAACACCTCCTGATGTGATTAATACGGCAAGGGCTTTAAGGATAAAGCGCAGAGATATTTCTCCGCCTAAAAACATCCATATAGTTCTTATCAAATCTCCAACCACAACCAAAGCCAGGATAAACAGGGTTAAATAGATTAGCCATTTTCTGGTTTTCATCTGTCTGGCTTGAGGAATTCTTAAATATATTTTATTTAAATACCAAGAACTCCAGATAAACAGAGGAAATACTATTATTATTGATGCCAAACCGAACCTAACGAGATTATGGCTATTATATACGGCAAAATATTCCGTAGAAGTTAAAGGATCTCTAACAGCCTGGTTTATAAATTGAAAAATCAATGTTAAAACATTGATTATCGCCAGATACAACATGCTAATTGAAAAAAGATGCAAAAAGACATGTTTTGGTGAAAGCTTTTCATTTTTTTTCTTCATATTTTTTATTTAATTATTTTAATCAAAAAATGATATTCTGTATAAATCTATTTCTCTTTGCTCCAAATCATAGAAATTCTTTCCGTCCTGATGTAATTTTGCAGCCAGAACTCTTCCTACAAATCTCCAATGCCATGGTTCAAATTCATAATAGTTATTATCCTTAGGATAAGAAAGAATAAATCCATATTTATAAGCATTATCTAAAAGCCATTGATAAGCTTGAGTTTTCTCAAATCCTGTAAAGCTGCTTCCAACCTTAGATGTTGTAAGGTCTATTGTCGTTCCCAATTGATGCTCTGAATATCCCTGATCAGCAGAGAACTGATTGGATCCTGAACCATAAATCATTGTATAAGTAGATTTTACTTCTCCTTGAGTGTAGAAAGAGCGGTAAGCAGAAATTATCTTAAGATCAGTACTGGAAGCTAAAGCATCTGAAAGCATATTCTCTAGAAAAATCCATACTTTTGAATGAAAAGAGTATTCTTTTTCAGGATTATATGTATATTTTGAAGGTATTTTAACTAAAGATTCAGGAATATAGTTTTCATTTAAAAAATACACTTTGGAATACTTCGTGAGCAATTCTTCGTCAATCTGATTTAATTTCTCCAAATCCCCTACTGTATTCTTAATATCAGATATTTTTGAATCAAATAAATCTATTTTACTCTTCTCTTCATTATATCTTTGTTGATATATATCTCTCTGAACTGTTCTGTCAGAAAGATTCTGGGAAAGTTCAATTATTTTGTTAGTTAACCTATGAGTTGTTGAAGCATATTCAACTAATCTATTTTCAAGAGAAACTATATATTTGTTCAGATCAATATTGGAACAAATGAAATAGCCGAGAGCTATAAAAGATATCATTAATAAAGGAATGAAGATTGCGTATGATTTAGGAATTTCTATTTTTTTGATATTCATATGAACGCTGTTCGCTCTTAATTCTTATATCCTGTATTATTCCAAGCCCCGCATCTGCTCTTTTTGTATAATACTCCAATAATTCTATTAGTTCTCTTATGGATTTTTTTAGTTTATTTCTTAAATCGTTGAATTCTCTATTCTCTGGCAATCTATACTTAATCTCTTTTATTCTTTTTAGGTCTTTATCTGCCAACATATAAATATTATATCATTTAATAAAAATTTGAACAAAATATACTTCTTTCACCTTTCCAGCCACCCTAAAGGGCTATCTTTCTCGGCCTCTCAAATATGCCCTAATGGGTGCCCCATATCAGTCTGGTACCAAGGATAATGAGACCAGTAAAGCATCCTTGAGGAATAGTTTGATGGTAGAAATGGTCCCATTCAGTCTAGGTGATTAAATTGTCTGTGGATAAAACTATTGCCTTACTACTAGCAGTATGATATATTGGAATCGTAGCGCAAGCTATCTTGTCCGTCAGAGACGGATCCGATATTCAAACTTCGCCCCGCAAGGGGCGAGGTTTATTTTATAGTAGCAATTAACGATTTAATTTGTTGAGAATTTATATATAAATCAGCTTTTCCTTTCAGTTTGTGTACAACCTGTCCTGGAGCAATGATGATAACTTTTTTACCCCTTTTCTTTAGAAATTCAGCTAGCCGAACAAAATCACTGTCTCCAGATAATAAACAAAATGTATCGTACTTATCTAGAAGACGAATGGAATCAATGCTAATTTCTACATCAAAATTACTCTTTGGAATTTCTATAAATTTCCCCCAAATATCTTCTCTAATAGATCGAATTTTAGTATTCGGTAGTTCTTCGCTGTCTAAATAATGTTTTATGAATTGAATCGGTTTCGTTATTTTTATAAAACCATTCTTTTCTGCCCAAATGATAATATGCCAAGAGATTTTTATCCTATTGTGCCACCCATAATAAAAACGTTTTTGTTCTGTAAAAAGATTTAGGAAATCTGCTAATTTTCCGATGTCAATTATTAATTTTTGACCCTCGGTAAGTAAATTATCTTCCCAATCTTTTCTATCTTTTTTATACCAATAATTAACATTTCCAAAGTCTACAAAAGCAAAAATCCGACCGAATGTTTTTTTATTAATATTTAAATTATTGAGCTTAAACTCTTCTAAATCCATGATTTAATTATAACATAAATCACCTTTTAAAATGATCTTATCCCTATTAAAATATATCAGTCTGGTACCAAGAATAATGAGATCGATAGAGCATCCTTAAGGAATAGTTTGAGGGTAGAAATGGCCCCGTTCAGTCTTGCATGCCAACAAACATTATCCACACATTTTTGACAAATTGTTCAGCATGCTTTAATATAAAAATGTAGGCCTTGGGTCTACCTGATTTTGATCGAAACTCGCCTCAAAAGCGGGTTTTTGATTTGGCCATCATATTATTCTGTCCTTGCTCAATCTTGACTCAAAATCTTCAGCGTATAAAATTAGGGTTTATTGTATATATTCAAAAATTTCAGAGTTCCTAATGAGTATGGTGCGGTTGGTTGTATAGGTTAATCCTTTATTGGGCATGATTTCAAACCCTAGATAGATTCTTTCTATCTCTTGCTTTTTCAACTCCTCTACTGCTGGCTGTAAATCTGAATCAGAACTTCCTATGATCGCAGTTTTTAATTCTTTATTATGAGCAAATCTAATCATATCTACTGCAATTTTTACATCTATACCCTTTTCTTTAAATGTTAGAAATCTATGTCCCTTAGGACAATTTTCTTCATGACCTCTAACCCTACCGGCATATATAACTTCGAATCCTTGTCTTTCTAAGGCATTTTTCAATAATCTTTGCTCTTGTATCAATTGTAATGATTTTTCCATTGTTGCTTTGTGAATAGCAACCCTACCAATATAAAATATTTTCCTATCAATTTTAATACCTTTTAATACTTTATCCAAAAGACCCAAAAAATCATATGTGGAAAAATCTATCTCTTTGTTTTTGCTCTTGCTAAGTTCCAAAACTGATTTAATCTTGCTAATGAAATTACGACCATCTATAAAAAGTATTGTTTTCATAAAACAGAACCCCAGCGGACCTTACGGCTGGCTGGGGCGTTACTATCTTAAGTATATAGACGGTCAGAATACTTGTCAAGCGATGATTTAATAGCTTGAATAGTAATTTCATCTGCAGGGGCTGGTGAGCGATATTAGAACCATTATTTTGAACAATGGTGAATCTATATACATTCCAAAGCTATTAGAAAAAATAGACAAGCCTCTTATAATTAATCCCTATTGATTATTAATTTTTATGCTTTGAACACGTTACAGTAGCTGGAGAGCCAGTACCCGTACATCCACCAATTGAAGCGAAGTAATCCATGCTTACGCCTGTACTATCTATGCAAAAAGATTTATTGGGATCACTCTTCAGTGTAGAATATATACAATACCCAGATGCAATTGAATGGCAAGTTATAGTTCCTCCGTCTTTTTTTATTTCTTGGGCTGCTACTGTTAATTCTGTAGAAGTTCCAAGGGCCGTACCGTTACAAATGTTTACAAAAGAATTTTCTTCAATATATTTCATTTTTGCTATATCCATTATTTGCCAAAGAGTTGATTTGATTCGTGCATCTTTAGCTTCGTCTGGGATAGGCAATTCATCAAACTGCTTACATTCTCTTGGAAGATTTTCAAAACTAGAACATATTGACTTCATAACAGCATATTGATTCCTATCCTCGTCATATATAACATCGTTAATCACCAATGTAGGCGAACCAGTTACAAAAACAGTATTTGCACCATTGTGCTTAGATGAATCCCCTACCGGATACGACACTTTAAGATTTTGCTTTTCTGTCTCTAATAAATGTTGCCATTCTTCTTTTTGACAGGTTTTAATTTTTTCTACATCTATGCCTAAAGATTGCGCTATCGTAGACCAAGCTGGCATGGTTTTCCCAGAAATGATATATTCATTGGCGTTATTTACAAAATTCCAGAGTTTGTCTCTTTGATATTTTTGAATACATAGTTCTATTATGCTTTGCCTTACTTGTGCTGCTCCTCCTAGGGGATTACAATATTTGTTAGCGCTATCTATGCAATATTTTGGATAACCAGTATTGATATTTGAATATATTAAATGATGTAATTCTATGTTAATCTTGTCTTTCCATGTATTTTCTAAATTAGGCATTATGCTTTCCAATGTTGGTGCATAAATACATTGAGACATAACAAATAGATCTAGTTTGATTGGAAGTTTAATCCCTAGGCTTAAAAAGCAATTATTTTTTAACGTCGAGTCTATTATTTGATCACAAACATAAGAGTCTTTTTCTAACGAAGCTAACGCAATGTAACAATTATTTTTACTCTCGGAATCATTTATAGAACCACAAATTTCTACAGCTTTATTTAAATCATTTGCGTTATAGGCTAATTTTGCCGCTTCATTTTGGCAAGCCGGACATATGCTTAATACCTCCTGCCAAGTCTCTGGATCCTTGCAATTAGGAACCTCTGCAAAATTTACTTTTACTCCGTTATTCTCTGAATATGTATGGCATTTTTTCCATGGAGTTACTATTCCAACGCACATCAAGGTTACGCCACAATCGTTACATTCTCTTGGTGGTTGTTTCTCATATCTAAAGCCTATACAACTATTCTCTGTTTTAACAATATAAGGAGGGCCGGGACAAAAACCGCAGATATTTCCTGCTTTCTTGGGAATGAAGAAATATGTAGCGCCTAAAATTATTATTATACTGACTATTAGAATTATAATTACTTTTTTATTATAACGAGCAGTATTATTTTTTTGATGCTCGCCTTGAGAATAAGTATAATGATTATTATCCATATTTTTGAATTATTGATTCATTCTATCAAAAATTCATCTACCATACTACTTGACTTCCTTTTCATTAAAACCATCTCAACCATTATTCTAACTCAAAACCGTCTTTTAGACGGTTTGACTTCCCGTAGCAGGGGCTGGTGAATGATATTAGAATCGGATTTTTTAAAAAAGGATGGAGGCCGAATTATTCAGGTCTCCCATACAAGATGCTATTCTTCGAGTAGGTGCTGTAAAAAAAGACCAAACTCAAATGCGTCTTGCTGCATTTGCTCGAGAGATCTGGTTCTGTCATCTGGAACTAATCGGATAGAACAGCTTGGCCTAAGCACCCAGATATTTAGATTGTCCTCCCCATTCAAGAGCGTCGGTCTATTCTGCCTTGCCACCAACTCAGCTAGTTTAACAGCTTCTTTTTTCGGAATATCGACCCATGGGTAAGGAACCCCTTTGTTTTTATGCCCTTCGCAAGATTGCTCGGTGGTAATTCCATTGGCTCTAAGACCAATCACTAATTCCTTGATCTTGGAATCAATTGGCATTCCGCAATTATCTTTTATGGAATCCACCTCAGTACGTATTACTTCTATTGTTTTTATCATCTTAGTTAAAATATAGCCGTAAACCCATTAATTATCTAATTTTAAATATATGATTTTGAATTGTACTATTCAAAATCATTGAGTAAGACAAACAAATAGGAAGATTAACAGACCAATGTATATGTAGAATGTACTGACTCAATAATAACCATGTTATTAATATCGCTGAACCAATCGCTACATTACCAATCCTTATTCTTTGCTCTGGGATTGTTTTAATTTTTGAAATAAACATTAATTGTTTCTTAGAAATTTGCGTGAACATTAATGATTCTTTAAAAAGTGTAAGAATCACAAATGATATATATAAAATATTTAATATTGGCAAAATCAAACTCCAACCAGATCCTTGGAGCAAATAATAAGATATTGAAAAAACACCGGTATAAGCGTTAACGGCGAATAAGGAAATTATTGTTATTTCTCTTACCGTCCGTGTTATTTTTTTCTTTGGAAATAGATAGTAAAGTGGCAATAAAATTCCCCAGATGATTAAAATTAAATACCCGTACATGCTAATTGTTCTAAATCCAACAGTTTGAAAAACATAGGTACGAAAAGAAAAATCGGTAAAAAATATCCATATTATTGATACACACACAAGTAACAAGTCTATTTCATTAACGCTAGATATAAGGTTTTCTTTCTCAACTACAAATTTCTTGTCTATGTTTTTCTTTAACCTTCTTACCGTCGCCCTTGACCATAGTTCCTTTTCAAGGATTTGGTTAATTTTTTTTATCATAAGAATATTTTACAACAAAATTATCCAATATGCTACTTGACTTCTCTTTCATTGAAACCATTTTAATCCTTATTCTAACTCAAAACCGTCTTTTGGACGGCTTGACTTTCCGTAGCAGGTGCTGGTGAACGTTATTAGAACTATTATATTGAAAAAACAGGAAGGTGTTTTTATGTCCCCGACTTAAGAAATTAATCGGAAGGATAAGATTACCCCACCGTGCTACTCACTATAGATTATCAAAATTTCCTAGTTGAAATTAAAAATATAAAATCTATACTGGGTTTATGAAAAAAAACACGCCCATCTCTCAAAAACATTCATTAGGCTGTGGCGTAGCCTGTGTCGCTTTTATTTTAAGACTAAATTATTTGAAAGCATTAAAAATTTTTACTAACGGTTCGCAAAAAGCAAATAATCATGGTTTTTATTGTAAAGAAATTATGGAAGTCCTCAATAAATATGATCTGGATTATACCTATAAATACGTAAACAATAAAACTAAAAGAAAAATATATAATGACTACTCTATTGTATTTATTAAAAGATCAAAAAGATATCCTGCGGGACATTATCTTTGCAGATACAGAAATCTTTGGATGGATCCGTGGATCAATTTTACAGAGAATAAAAATATTAAAAAATCTAAGGCTGGTTTTAGTGCAAGATTACCAGGAAAAGCTATTTATGTAGTTTTTAATAAAACCCCAAATCCCCTCTCCCCTAAATCAAAACCGTTTTTTGGACGGCTTGACTTTCCGTAGCAGGGGCGGCCGGATTCGGACCAGCAACTTTAATTTTGGAGATTAAAATGATAGCCATTTCACTACGCCCCTTTGTATTCACAAAGAACTCTATTTCTTTCCTTCTTTGTGAACTGTATGTTTCCTGCAAGATTTACAAAACTTCTTTAAAGACACCTTTGTCCCGGCAACTATCATTTCTTGTGTTTTGTTTGTATGATAATTGACTTTCTTGCATACTTCGCATTGAAGCTTCATCTTTGGTCTTTTCTTTTTAGTTGTCGCCATATAATTAAATTAATTATGAGCCAGGAGCGAGAGTTGAACTCGCGACCTTCCCCTTACCATGGGGATGCTCTGCCAACTGAGCTATCCTGGCTTGAATGTGGGTAGAGAGGGATTCGAACCCCCGAAGGCCAAACGGCCGCGGGATTTACAGTCCCGTGCGTTAGTCCACTCCGCCATCTACCCATACACTACTTTTAACATATCAAGAGATATATTTCAACGCTTAGATTGCCTCCACTCCCCTATCTCCCTATGATTCCCGGATAACAAGACATTAGGAACTTTCCAATATTTTGTATTTGTTTTCTTTGGAAAATCTTTAATCTTTGAAATATCAAATATTGCCGGCCTAGTATATTGAGGATATTCAATATCATCTTCCTTGGAAAACGACTCTTCCTTCAATGATTCCTTACTAATCACTCCAGGTATCAATCTGGCAACAGCATCAACTATTGCCATTGCCGGCACTTCCCCTCCTGTCAAAACATAGTTGCCAATAGATACTTCCATATCAGCAATATTCTTTACAACTCTTTCATCTATCCCCTCGTAGTGCCCGGAAATAAAAATCAATTGATTCAGTTTAGAAAATTGTTTTGCCATCTTCTGATCAAAAAGCTTTCCCTTGGCAGACAAAACAACAATTTTTCTTTTGCAATTCTTCTTAACTATTTTCTTAATTGCTTTTACTATCGGCTCCAGCATTAAAATCATTCCCGGTCCCCCGCCATATGGTCTATCATCCACTGTTTTCCTTTTATCATTGCTAAAATCCCTTAAGTTATGAACTTTAATCTTAATCAATTTCTTCTTTAAGGCTCTCTTGATAATGCTTTCAGAAAAGTAAGAAGAAAATATATTGGGAAAGATTGTAATGATATCAAATTGCATATTCTTTTACAAAAAAGCACCGGGCTTTGAGAAGCCCGGCACTTTCTTGAATTATAGATTTAAATCTTCATCTAATCCTTTCCTCTCCACTGGAGCGGCCGGACCTCTTCCTCCCTCTGGCTCTTCTATCCTCAAGTTAACTCTGGCATGGTTCTTAAGGCCAATTATTCTTAACAAAGTTCTTACCGCTCTTATGGTAGAACCTTGTCTTCCGATCAATTGACCCATATCGTCCTTATGAACTTTTAAAGTCAAAAGAACTCCCATTTCATCAACTTTCCTGTCTATCGTAATGTCTTGAGGATATTCTGCTATAGACTCAACGATAAACTTTAGAAAATCTAAATCTTTCTCGGTAGCCATATTTTTCTTTCCAAACACTATAGTAATGTTAATGAGTTTTTAATGCTCGAACCGACCTTTATCATTGCTTTCCTACTAGAAATCCTGATTTAAATTTTACTCTTTGTATCAATTGATGTCAACTTAACTTCCTTCTATTTGATTTAATAATTCTACAATTGCATTTAACATATCTCCTAATTGTTTCCTCAATAGTTCTGCGCTTAAAATCGGGGTAGCGATTGGGTTAAACGTAGCCGTAACATTCTTTGCCGCATCCATAGTTACCGTGCATTTTCCTGTACCAGTACATGCTCCTCCCCAACCAGCAAATACTGACTGAGAATCAGGAGTAGCTGTAATTATTACTGATGCTCCGTGAGTATATGTTTGCGAACAAGTACTTACACAAATATTGATGCCTGTGGCCGTTATTGTTCCCAAACCAGTACCATTTTTAGTAATGGTAAGAAGATGGGAATTCTGAGCAGGATAACAATAACAATTTCTGGTTGAGCCCTCTAGCCATTGAGAAAGATAGCAA
>CAZTRD010000032.1:0-9095 GCA_964616145.1 uncultured Candidatus Saccharibacteria bacterium
TGTAGCCTTGTATTTCAAAGTAGCAGTCATTCAATTGGTTGGTAAAGTAACCCTGGCCAGGCATTAAGTTGTTGTTTCCTGTAAGAAATACATATTTAGTGTCTGGTGGGACTGGTACTTTTAAAGGATCCCAATAAGCTATCCCTTCATTATTAGTAACCTCTGGCCCCCATGCGCATCCTACCTGAAGATTGTTGAATGTTTTTGGTGTATCCGGCATCAAAGGCAGTGAGAACATGCTTATTCCGTTGTCAATTGCAACCCTCATTACTGTTTTACATTTAGCATCAGGCTCTGTTATTGCTGGTCCACAATCATTGCAGGTGTATATTGCCTGGCATTGAGCAACATTATAATCATTCCATGCATCAATTATACCATCTACATTAGCATCAGTACATACATCAGCTGGGCAATTGCAATCATTATCTTGTGTTGCGTCATATGTACAGGTTCCTGCGCCATTACATTCAGCACATACGCCACAGTCTACTCCATTTGCTGCATAAGTATCTAAAGGACAATCATCACTAGATCCATCACATGTTTCAGCAACATCACAAACATCTACAGCAGCCCTACACTCTGCAATTGATTTTGCATCTCCAGGACATGCTGCATTATTACCATCACATGTTTCAGCAACATCACAAACACCTTGTGAACCTCTACACTCTGTTCCAACTGATTCTAATTGTTGTTGGCATTCATTATTTGCATTACAAACACCATCTGCACAATCATCATCTAAGCTATTACAATCATCATTAACTTGACAACATAAAGGTCCATTTGGACCTACAACTCCAGCACAATCTGCATCATCACAATCTACATCATTATCTCCATCATCATCT
Source organism: uncultured Candidatus Saccharibacteria bacterium (assembly GCA_964616145.1). Lineage (GTDB taxonomy): Bacteria > Patescibacteriota > Minisyncoccia > Minisyncoccales > PEYH01 > JAQTNP01. The sequence goes on from CAZTRD010000032.1 coordinate 858, forward strand.
TGCCCATTATCACAAATTTCACTTATATATTTACATGAACAATCATTTTGGCAGATGTCTATTGTTAATGGGTCATTATCATTACAATCTGTATCTTGATCACATGGAGCACCACAATCTAAGGTGTTGACTCCATCACCAGAGTCATCATCAGTACAATATGATCTATCAACAGAGCAGTCGTGTACTAAGCATTGACCAGATCCATCACATTTGTCGCTTCCGCTTGATGGATAGAAAACAGCTTTAAAGCCGTTGCATTCATCACTTTGACAGCTTCTAAATGGTCCGCATGTAGTACCTGCTGCTGAATCTTTATTTTCACATTGATCTAAAATCTCATCACATGAATCATCAGTGCATGGATTAGCATCCTTGCAATTTACAGATGTTCCAGGTTTGCAGTCATTTACAACATGGCATGTTTCTGCACCATTACACCAATCTCCATCATCACAGTTTGCATTATTTGGATTGTTTTCACAACCATTTTGCGGATCACAAACATCATCTGTGCAGCCAACAAAATCACCACATACTGTATTATCTGGTGTGTTGTCACATGAGTCAGAACCTTCATTACAACTATCTTGTGTACAAAGTACAGCATCATCACAATCTGGTGCAGGACCGTCTTGACAACCTACAAGGTCGCTACATGTTTCTTCACCATTACACCATGCTCCATCATTACATAGAGCATTGTTTGGCGCGTATTGACAATCATTGACAGGATCACATGTGTCTATAGTGCAGTCAAAAGGATCATTACATAATGCGTTATTTGGTGTGTTACCACATTGGTCTGTTCCTTCATTACAGACATCATCTGTGCAGTCTACACTATCACCACAAAGTTTATTCTGACCTACGCAATTTCCGCTAGCACAAACCTCATTTTCTACACAGAACAATCCATCATTGCATGCTTGTCCTTCGTTTATTGATTCTGATACACAATTTCCTGTTATTCCATCACATATTCCTAGATTACAATCATCATCAAGGTATGAGCAATCTTTTAAAGTTCCAGTACATACTCCTGCTGTACAAACATCATTTATAAAACATATATCTTCATCATCACATTGTGTGCCATCTGGTTTAGGATCTGCTTCACAATTGCCTGTTGCTGGATTGCATACGCCATCATTACAGTCATTAGTTTGAGCTGAACAATCTTTTGGGTTTCCACCGCAAACTCCAGCAGCACATATATCATTTGATGTACATAAATCCCCATCTTCACATGCTTGTCCTTCGTTTATTGGTTGTTTTTCGCAAGTATTTAGGAAATTACATACTCCTTTGTTACATTGATCGTTTAGATTAGCACAATCTGCATCTTCTAAACATCCACATGGTGAGACATCAAACACACAACCAAGTACAGGATTACATGTATCTATTGAGCAGAAAAGATTATCATTACATAAATCATGATTTACATCATTATCGCATTCATCATTAGCTTCATCACATGAATCGTCTGTGCAGCCAACTGCATCATTACAATTTGGTGCTACACCTGCTTGACAATCATTAACTGCATGGCATGTTTCCTGGCCATTACACCATAGGAAATCATCACAATTATTATCATTTACATCATTTACACATTGAGTACCAACTTCATCACACCAATCATCTGTACATCCTACACCATCACCACATTCTTTTGCTGCTCCTGCACATGTTCCTAATATACAAGCATCATTTTCAGTACAGAATAAACCATCATCACATAATTGTCCTTCGTTTATTGGTTGTTTTTCGCATTGGTTGGCAACGCATTTTCCTTCGTTACATTGGTCGTTTAGGTTAATACAATCTGCATCAGTTAAACATCCACAAGCTGCGTAATCATATTGGCAATCTAGTAATGAGTTACATGTGTCAACTGAGCAAGCAATTGCATCATCACATAAACCATCATTTGCATTATTATCACATTCCTCATTAGCTTCATCACAAATATCATCTGTACAATCTACTCCATCGCCACAATCAGGAGCTACACCTGCTTGACAATCATTTATAGCATCGCATGTCTCAGCGCCATCACACCATAATCCATTATCACAAAATACATCATCTGCATTGAACTGACAGTCATTCACAGGGTCGCATATATCTACAGTACAACCAACTCCATCATTACAATTAGCATCATTTGCATTATTATCACATTCATCATTTGCTTCATCACATGAATCTACAGTGCAGTCAACTCCATCGCCACAATCCATTGCTGGTCCAGCTCCACAAGCTCCACCTGCACATACATCACCATCTGTACAGAATAAACCATCATCACATGGATTGATATTGTTAGTAAAGAAACAACCTGTTCCAGGATCACAAGTATCATCAGTACAAAGATTACCATCATCACAATCTAGAGGAGCACCTGCTCCACATGCTCCTGCTGCACATTGATCATTTTCTGTGCAGGCATCGCCATCGTCACAAGCATTATTATTGTTGGTATAAGTGCAATCTGCCACAACATCACAAACATCGTCTGTGCAGACATTACCATCATTACAAGCAGCATTATTTGGAGGGTTAGTACATTCACCTGTTCCTAAATTACATACATTCCAAGTACAAGCAACTCCATCATCACAGTCTGAATCTTGTGTGCATTTTTCAATAGCTTCAAGATTAGTATACCATTTAGTTGCTCCTTCTGACCATATATCATCAGTTGTGGATGAACCAGCTAAAGTAGCAGAATTTCCATCTATCTTAAAAGTAATTTTATCTCCACCTACAGCACCTTCGTCACATGATGTAGGATCTGCCGGATTTACACATGGTGTGCAGCCTGTAGGATTTATTGTACAATCAGGATCAGAAGCTTTGGTGTCTGGATCATCGCCCTTAACATTTAAGGCTCCATAAAATCCATTTGGTACTGGATTTCCAGGGTGAGTCCATTCCCCACACTTAACCCCATTAGGATCGTAAGCAGTTATTACTGTTCCAGGTGTTATTCCTACACCTTCTAATGTTGCAGTACCACCAAACGCAGCATCTGTTGGAGGTCTTGCAAAAGCAATTGGTAATAATAGTATTAAAACAACACAAGTAAATAATTTTTTTATTTTCATTTTTTCACCACCTATATCTCCCACACTTGCGCTATAGCAGACTTAATCCAATATCCCATTGTCTGCCTCATTTTATTCAGTGTATTAAGCCAGGGCTGGGGGGATTCTGTATCATAAACCTTCCAAACGCCTGATTCGTTATATTCCCAAACTACAATGGGCTCTGCTAAACCGCTAATGGCATCAGGCAGACCAATGTCTGAAGCGTTAAATCCTACAAAGTTCCAGCCTACCTGAAGATTAATTAGTGTATTTCCTGCAGGGCTTCCAGCAAAGCCAAAGTTCTGGTTGATATCCGATCTTATCCAATATGCTTTTCCATATTCCATTGCAGTTAATGTGTTAAGCCATGGCTGAGGGGCTTCTGTATCATAAACAAGCCATGTTCCTGTATTATCATAATACCATACAACTACCTGCCCTGACAAACCGCTAATTAATCTTTCTACAGAATTATTAATCTCATCTGAAGGCAAGCTTCTCATATTCCATCCTGTTTTCAAAGGAATAATATTTATCTGGGTCTCTCCAGATGAAGCATCATCAGTCCATTTTACAGGGACATCTGAACTTTCAACTACTAGATTTACATCATCACCTTCCTGAGGGCCTTCAATGCAGTCAGCATCAGATGTACAGGGAATGCATGCCTCTTCAGCTGCCCAATGTATTGAACAATCACGATCATTATTATAGGATAAAGGAGAATCTCCGCCTGTCATTATTATATTATACCAGCCATCAACTGTTGTTGTTGTAATCCATTCAGAACCATCATAATATTTTACTTCTGTTCCATCAGCAGCTGGAGCGCCATCAATCATTAATCTTCCCCAATACTCTGTTGGTATTGGCGGCGGAGTATCAGCAGCAAGAACTAAACTAGAAAACATTGTTATTATTAATAGGCTACATATTAGTTTATTATTCATTTTAACCCCCCTAACTACCCGAAGGAAGTGACATTGATTTAAAAGCTTTTCTATGGTATATTATATTAGTTCGTAAAATTTACTTTTAACCACTTCCCCGAATATTTTTAATATATGGTTTAAGTATAAATACTTTACTGAAATTATTACGAAACCTTAACCCAGTAACCATAGCCTGGCTTTAAGGTTGTTAAAGAGTTGATTGTTCTATTAGGAATATAGCTTGACCATGTTGTGTTATAAGCGTAAACAGCGGAATAGTTAACATTTTTTAAGGTTTCATTAATCAATGATTGATTTAAACTTGGATAACCGAACAGATTCCATCCAGAATTAAATTCAATATTTTGGTCTTCTGATTCATAGCCTTCAATTTCCAAAACATCATCATTTGTCATGTTTATCCAGATTCCAAGGTCTGGTTCAAGATTTTTGTCAGTTGGCTGCTCTCCTGCTAAATAAGAATACCACATTCCACCTGTATATGTGTAAAGGCCAGTATAGTTTCCTTCAATTGAGATTAAAGGTGCAGGCAATAAGCTTTCTTTTGAGTATATGGGTACAGAGAATAGGTTCCATCCTTTATATAATGGAATATTGAATGTTGTGGTATTACCTAAGAAAATCTTTTTTTCGTCCAACTTGCCTAACTCTCCCTGCAATAACCCTTTTGATGAGCTAAATTCTGCTTCATCTGTCCATAAGAAGCTTTCCAGGTATAATTTATCATAGGTATTATTTTCTGGTATCTGTATGTCTATTAAGAAAGATTCTGTTGAGCCAGCGCTTACGTTTACACTGTAGGAAACTTCATCAGTGTCATCCCAATAGGTTCCATTCTCAAAATATAATTCAACACCGAATTCCCAGTCTTGCAAATCAATAAGTTCGTTATTTGTAACAGTTGCATTTATCCTGATTATGTCTCCATTCTTGTACTGGGATGTATTTGTTTTAGATTGGAAGGTTACTCCTAATAATGTAAAGTTGACCTGCATATCAGATGTTAAATTTATCCATGGTGTGTCTTCTCCAATGCCAGCTGCTGTGTAGTTCCATAAGACGGGATCTTCGTCATTTATGAATATTGCATAAATACCTTCAGATAGGCCTGTAAACTCAAAATATCCAGTTTCGTCTGTTAAATCATCTAACCACAATGCTTCTTCTTCGTCATCTAACCCGATTGGAACACTGGTTAGAGGGTTGCCAGCAGAATCAAAAACATAGCCTGATAAATTAAAAGTGATAGACTTTTGCTGGATATTATTTAAATAATTACTCTCCGGCGTTGGTGTGGTTGCGATAGCAGATATTATACTTAATCCAGGATCTTCTATAATGGCGGTTATTTGCTTGGATTCTTTTGCGTTGATGTCAAAAGTAGATTCATTTATTAATATACAATCCGAAATGAGACCTCTGCAAATTTCAACATTAACATTTTTAGCATCCTCATCTCCAATATTTGAAACATTTAAAAAAATACTGATATTTTCATTGATTTTTTCCAAGCTTAGCTTTAGTTCAATGTCTGCAAATTCTGCAACCCAAAAGCTCGTTCTAACTTGCCTAATAAATTGTATTCCCCCTATGTCTCCTTTCGCCTTTGCAAAGATCAAATAATCTCCTTCGATAAACGTTTCATTAAACCTCCCTGTGAAATTATTGCCAATTTCCTCATTAGAAATATTAATTCTTTCTTTGTATGGATTTTCTATTTCTATTTCTATGCTCCCATTAAAAGATCCAGATAAACTTGACGTAATTTCTAAACTCTCATTCACAGATAAACCACCTTTATTTATTTCCAAGTTAAGGTACAAAGGGGTTTCTAATATTACTAGAAATGTAAAATTAGCATTACTTGTGGATGAAATATTGGCAATCCACATTCCCTCTTCTGGATTTTCAACAAAGGAAGTAGTTAAGTTGTCTTGTGAAAACATTGTTTGAATTATTCCACCACTTGGAGAAATGAGTTGGAGCTCAATTCCCCCCTCAGAAACTAGTATTGCTGAGAAATCTTGTGTAAATGTAATTGGGATTTCTATTTCTGTCTGCCCGTTTAATTCTGCAGAAAATTCAATTTCTTGAATTTGATTTTCTATTTCTGTTTCTTCTGCCTGTTCTGCCTGTAACGCTAATGGTGAAACATCATTTTGTAACAAGTAAATAACTCTATCAACAACATCTTCCTCAACCTCATAATATCCAAAATGATTTACATAGTGTTCTGAATGAGTATCTACATTATCTAATTTTACACTATCTACCGGAATAACCCCATCATCTTCGCCAGGCAGTAAAGCTGATAAACCAAATATTCCCTTAAAGCCTGCTGTGGTTGCGTAATATATTGGTGCGATACTATCAGTGCAAGAACTTACTTTAGGATCATTACAATTTAATGTGTTCAATAAAGCGCTGTTAGGAATCATCTGACTTCCACCTTCCCCTATATCTGACAATAAAAAATTTCCACTACAAATACCACTAAAAGGGAGAGATAGAATAGGAATTTTAGTAAATATTCTTGCGTAGCGTGCTAAACCAGTACCATGATTTGGAGTACCCATAAATATTATTTTTCTTACGCTGTCCTGGCCTTGCAGCATCTCAACATACCATCTAGAAACCAACCCCCCCATAGAATGAACTACTAAATCAACTTGTTTGGCCCCTGTAATTTTTTTGATATGATTTATTTCATTTCGCAAAACATTTGCATACGCTTTTATGTCCCCCATTGCATCACAGTTGTTGTCTCCGGGAGAATAATCTGAAAGGAAAACTGAAAAGCCATTACTTGTCAGCCTATCCCTCATTCCGCCATCTATAAATATATCTGAATTGGACATATAACCATGAACCAGGATAACCGGTATTTCTGGCTCGCACTTAAAAGTACAGCCTGTTGTTCCATCATCATCCCATCCCGACGTAAAATCGCAAGTGTTGTTAATACCTGTGAAAGTGTTTTCTGGGTTATCTTTAAAAATATCAGGCTGGTTATTATAACAAACATAATTTCTCTCAAAAAGATTATTTTCGTAATACTTATCAGGTGAAGATGGTAGTATACGGAATCCAGTGTCACTATTATTCATAATAATATTGTCTCTTATGATATTATCTGTACAATCCCCCCAATAATGTTGGCATCCGGTGACGATTCCCCTACCGTTAACATTGTGAATAAAATTATTTGCAATGAGGTTTTTGCTTCCCTCTAAACCAATTCCATCATAACCCTGGATCTGTCCGAAAACCTCATTAAAAACTACTTCATTATTGTCTCCTGTAATTAAAATGGTATTTGCTTTATTGAATCTTACTTTATTAAAAAGTGTACCATCACCATCATATCCCCCTATTGCAATATATGTACAATCATTATTTTCTATTATGTTGTAACTGCCACCAGAATCAATCTCACAATTACCACTATTGGAAATTATATTATTATAATCTCCCGCAGCACGAATAAAACCTCCTGAGTTAGAGATTATGTTATTATGACTTCCACCGATCTGAAAATCCCCTGAGTTAAAGGTTAAAGTACTATAGTCCCCTGCTATCTGTACGTGGATAGGTGGACCACCTTTGGGGAATTTGTTGGAAGTAATTGTAACAGAACTTACAGAAATAGACACCTCAGAAGCAACATTACAATTTCTAATTGTAATTGTACTACCCGCGGACATGTATAGACCTTGTATATTCTGTACAGTTAATCCACTACAATCTAATGTTGCAGAATTGTCGAATACAATATAGCCCTCATCATGTGTCAAAACAGAATTCATTATAACATAACAGCCATCTCTGCCTGGATTGGAAGTTTGGCATTGGCAGTCTGGATCGTCTATGTCAATAAGGTAATCATCACAAACTACATCTACGTCTGGGTCAGGACAATCATCATTGCTGCCATCAAAGCATTTTTTTTCAGAATCTAAGGCAGTGACTAACGTAGAGAATAAGAGCAATACTATTATTAACAATAGACACTTTTTAATTTTAACCCCCTTCCTTTAAGAATTGCATAGAAGTATATAAACTTTATTCTAAAGCTTTAACCATCTGCTCAGCTGCTCTCTTTATGTTCTTTGCATTATACAAGGCTCTTCCAACAATCGCATGCCAATTGTCACCAGCTGCTTTTGCTCCTTCTGTTAAAGAGCCGC